>NZ_DBHKYV010000026.1:11185-110706 GCF_057315035.1 Cupriavidus sp.
GCTGCGCACGACCATCGACGGCAACGAAGTGCGCCGCTCGTACTCGATCTGCGCTGCCGCCCAGGACCAGCGTCTGCGTATTGCCATCAAGCGGGTGGATGGCGGTGTGTTCTCGTCATGGGCCAATCAAAACCTGGGCGCAGGACACACGCTCGACGTGATGCCGCCATCGGGCCATTTCAACGTGCCGCTCGATGCCAGCCATCGCAAGCACTACGTGGGCTTTGCCGCCGGCAGTGGCATCACCCCGCTGCTGTCGATCATCGAGACCACGCTGCGCGCCGAGCCGGAAAGCCGCTTTACGCTGTTCTATGGCAACCGCGCCTCGTCGACAGTCATTTTCAAGGAAGCGCTCGAAGACCTGAAGGACACGTATCTGCACCGGCTGAACCTCGTGTTCATCCTGAGCCGCGAAACGCTCGACATCGACTTGTTCAATGGCCGGCTCGACGGCGCCAAGGCCGATGCACTGCTCAAGCGCTGGGTGGATCCGTCGAGCATCGACGTGGCATTTATCTGCGGGCCGCAATCGATGATGGAGGAAGTGTCGGACGCGCTGCGCCAGAACGGCGTGGATGCCTCACGCATCAAGCGCGAGCTGTTCGGCACCAGTGTGCCGGCAAACGCTGCGCCGCGTCCGCAGCATCGCGTGGTCGGCAAGCAGGATTGCGAAGTGACCGTGATTCAGGACGGCCGCTCGCGCAGCTTTACCGTCGCCAAGAACCAGCAGACCGTGCTCGACGCAGCGCTGGAACAGGGTATCGAGTTGCCCTACGCGTGCAAGGGCGGCGTGTGCTCGACCTGCCGCTGCAAGCGCGTATCGGGCGACGTCGACATGGATGTGAATTTCGCGCTCGAAGACTATGAAGTCGCACGCGGCTTCATCCTGAGCTGCCAGAGCTATGCGGTCAGCGACACGCTGTTGCTCGATTTCGACCAGGAAACCTGAGCGGCCATCCCTCCTTTCCGCACCTTCCGCACCTTCCGCACCTTCCACATAACTACGCCCCCCCAACGCCTCGGCGTCAAAGATATGGAGACACCTGTGACCCACGCATTGTTTACCCGCCATCAGGCCCTGCTCGACCAGGCGCTCGACGCCATCGACCAACGCGGCTACTGGAGCCCCTTCTCCGAGATGCCGAGCCCGAAGGTCTATGGCGAAACGGCCGCGGACGAAGGCAAGGCAGCGTTCGATGCACGCCTTGGCAAACCGTTTCCGATCCAGCAGCCCGGTACGACCGGCCAGGCCGGACAGGAAGTGTCACCGTATGGCCAGACGATTGGCGTCACGTACCCGCGTCCTGACCTCGACGCGCTGTTTGGCGCCATCGAAGCCGCGGCACCGGCGTGGCGTGCGGCCGGCCCTACGGCATGGGTTGGCGTGGCACTGGAGATCCTGACGCGCCTGAACCGCAGCAGTTTCGAAATGGCCCATGCGGTCATGCATACCACCGGGCAGCCGTTCATGATGGCGTTCCAGGCCGGTGGCCCGCATGCCCAGGATCGCGGCCTGGAAGCCGTAGCCTATGCATGGCAAGCCATGCGCGGCGTTCCCGCACAAGCCGTATGGGAAAAGCCGCAGGGCAAGAATCCTCCGCTGCGGATGGAAAAAACCTTTACGGTGGTGCCGCGCGGCATCGGGCTGGTGATTGGCTGCTGCACCTTCCCTACCTGGAACGGCTATCCCGGTCTGTTCGCGAGTCTGGCAACCGGCAATCCGGTGGTAGTCAAGCCGCATCCGGGCGCCATCCTGCCGCTGGCCATCACCGTGCAAATCGCACGTGAAGTACTGGCCGAAGCTGGATTCAGCCCAGACATCGTGACGCTGGTCGCCAACAACCCCGATGAGCGCATGGCCTCCACGCTGGCGTTGCGCCCCGAAGTCAAGCTGATCGACTTCACCGGCAGCACGGCCAATGGCGACTGGCTGGAGCGCAACGCCCACCAGGCGCTGGTCTATACCGAGAAGGCCGGCGTCAATCAGGTGGTGATCGACTCGACCGACGACTTCAAGGGCATGGTCCGCAATCTGGCGCTCTCGCTCGCGCTGTATTCCGGGCAAATGTGCACGGCCCCGCAGAACCTCTATATTCCGCGCGATGGCATCGATACACCCGAAGGCCATGTCACGTTCGATGGCGTGATCACCGCGCTGGCCGAGGCCATCGGCAAGCTGACAGCCGACCCTGCCAAAGCCGCGGAAATCCTTGGTGCGATTCAGAACGAAGGCGTTGCGCAGCGTATCGACGCCTCGCGCAACCTCGGCAAGATCGTGCTCGACAGCCAGACCATCAGTCATCCCCAGTTCCCCGAGGCGCGGGTCCGCACGCCGCTGTTGCTCAAGGTGGATGTGCGTGACGAAGACAAGTTCACGCAGGAACTGTTCGGCCCAATCGCCTTTGTCATCGCCACCGATGGCACCGAACAGGCGATTGCCGTCGCGCGGCGCATCGCAAGGCAACACGGCGCGCTCACGCTTTCCGGTTATACGACCGAGGTAAAGATTGAAGGCCTGCTCGAAGACGCCGCACTGGATGCCGGCGTAGCGCTGTCCCTGAACCTGACCGGACCGGTTCTGGTGAACCAGTCCGCGGCATTCAGCGACTTCCACGGCACCGGCGCCAATCCGGCGGCCAACGCCGCATTGACCGACGCGGCTTTCGTCGCCAACCGCTTCCGGGTGGTGCAGTCGCGCCGCCACATCAAGGACTGAGTTCCGCGTTTTGCAATACCGCCCGACACCCGGCACATCGATGTGCCGGGGTGGGCAACCCATACCTATAGCTTCGAACTTCCTACCCTGGAGGAGACACCATGGTCCAGCGCGCCCCCCAAACTGACCAGCTCGATCCCATCGAGCATGCCAGCCGCGACGAACTGCAGGCGTTGCAGCTACAGCGACTGAAATGGACACTGCGACACGCTTACGACAACGTGCCGCATTACCGCCAGGCATTCGATGCGGCGGGCGTCCACCCCGACGATCTGCGCCAGCTTTCCGACCTGTCGAAGTTTCCGTTCACGACCAAGAAGGAACTGCGCGACAACTATCCGTTCGGCATGTTTGCGGTACCGCGCGAGGAAGTGGTGCGCGTGCATGCCTCCAGCGGTACGACCGGCCAGCCTACCGTGGTCGGCTACACCGCCAACGATATCGATACCTGGGCCACGCTGGTAGCGCGTTCGATCCGCGCCGCGGGCGGGCGCCGCGGCGACCTGGTGCAGGTCTGCTATGGGTACGGGCTGTTCACCGGGGGTCTGGGCGCCCACTATGGCGCGGAAAAGCTCGGCTGCACGGTGATCCCGATGTCGGGCGGCCAGACCGAGAAGCAGGTGCAGATGATCCGCGACTTCAAGCCGCGCATCATCATGGTCACGCCCTCCTACATGCTGAACGTGATCGACGAGATGGCGCGCCAGGGCATGACGCCTGCCGACAGCTCGCTGGAAATCGGCATCTTCGGTGCCGAGCCATGGACCGATGCGATGCGCGGGGAAATCGAAACCCGCGCCGGCATCGATGCGGTGGACATCTACGGCCTGTCCGAAGTCATGGGCCCCGGCGTGGCCTGCGAATGCATCGAAAGCAAGGACGGTCCCGTGATCTGGGAAGACCACTTCCTGGCCGAGATCATCGATCCGGTGACCGGCGAAGTCCTGCCCGATGGTTCGGAAGGCGAGCTTGTCTTTACGTCGCTGACCAAGGAGGCGCTGCCTGTGATCCGGTATCGCACGCGCGACCTGACGCGCCTGCTGGCCCCGACCTCGCGATCGATGCGGCGGATTGGCAAGATCACCGGCCGATCGGACGATATGCTGATCATCCGCGGCGTCAATGTGTTCCCGTCGCAGATCGAGGAGCTGATCCTGCGCCAGCCGGAACTGGCCCCGCACTACCAGCTCACCGTCACGCGCGATGGGCATCTGGACAAGCTCGCCGTTGCCGTCGAAGTCCGTCCCGAGGTATCGCACCGCTTGTCCGAAACCGAACGCGAAGCGTTGGGCGCCAGGCTGCGCGACGCCATCAAGACCAACGTCGGCATTACCACGCGCGTGGATGCCGTGCCGGCTGACCGGCTGGAGCGCACGTCCACCGGCAAGGCCAGGCGCGTGCTGGACCTGCGCGCGGCAGGAGTAACCGCAGCAGCCGAGCCCGTCCGCGCCGCGGCCTGACACGCTTCGTCCCTGGAGACAACCATGACCGAACGGCAATTCGCCTCCATCGCCCAACATCCCGATTTCCATGCGCTGACGCGGCGCCGCGCGCGCCTGGGATGGACGCTGACAGCAGCCATGCTCGTCGTCTACTT
The DNA here is from genome assembly GCF_057315035.1 of Cupriavidus sp. Taxonomy (NCBI): domain Bacteria; kingdom Pseudomonadati; phylum Pseudomonadota; class Betaproteobacteria; order Burkholderiales; family Burkholderiaceae; genus Cupriavidus; species Cupriavidus sp. The sequence goes on from NZ_DBHKYV010000026.1 coordinate 15,499, forward strand.
TGGCTTTATCGTCCTGCTGGCGTTCTTTCCGGCGTTGCTGGTGGCACCAGTCAGCGGCGGCACGCTGACCACGGGCATCGTGGCCGGGGTTGGCGTCATCGTCGTGGCGTTCACGCTGACGGCGGTGTACGTCAGCAAAGCCAATCGCGAGTTCGACAGCCTGAACGCCCGCATCCTGCAGGAGTGCGCAGCATGAAACGCCATCTGTTCCTGAGCGCCGTGCTGTGCGCTGCAAATGCCCATGCCGGCCCTGCCATGGACGGCAATGTGTCCGCCCAGCCGATGAACTGGCATGCCATCGGGATGTTCGTGCTGTTCGTATTGTTCACGCTCGGCATTACGCGCTGGGCGGCGCGGCGCACCCGCACGGCATCTGACTTCTATGCGGCCGGCGGTGGCCTGACCGGCTTCCAGAACGGCTTGGCAATCGCCGGCGATATGGTATCCGCTGCGTCATTCCTCGGCATCTCGGCGATGATGTTCGACAAGGGCTTTGATGGGCTGATCTACGCGCTGGGCGTGGTGGCAGGCTGGCCCATCATCCTGTTCATCGTGGCGGAACGGTTGCGCAACCTCGGCAAATATACGTTTGCCGATGTCGTGGCCTATCGGCTGCAACAGCGGCCAGTACGCATCACCGCCGCGTTTGGCACGCTCACCGTTTCGATCATGTATCTGGTGGCCCAGATGGTTGGCGCCGGCAAACTGATCCAGTTGCTGTTTGGCACAAGCTATCTGTCCGCGGTATTGGTGGTGGGCGTACTGATGGTGCTATACGTGATGTTCGGCGGCATGCTGGCCACCACGTGGGTGCAGATCATCAAGGCCATCCTGCTGCTGGGCGGCACGACATTCATGGCCTACGAGGTGCTGGCGCATTTCGGCTTCAGCCTCGATGCCCTGTTCGCCGAAGCCGTGCGCGCGCATCCGAAAGGCCAGTCGATCATGGCGCCGGGCGGGCTGGTTGCGAATCCAATCGAGGCGATATCGTTGGGCGTCGGCATGATCTTCGGCACTGCCGGCCTGCCCCATATCCTGATGCGTTTCTTCACGGTCGCGGATGCGCGTGAAGCCCGCAAGTCCGTGTGCTATGCCACCGGTTTTATCGGCTACTTCTACCTGCTGATCCTGATCGTCGGCTTTGGCGCCATCGTGCTGGTTGGCGGCAATGCGGCGTTCCGTGACGGTTCGGGCCAACTGATCGGCGGCAGCAATATGGTGGCCGTGCATCTGGCGCAGGCGGTAGGCGGCAGCATGTTCCTGGGCTTTATCTCCGCCGTGGCCTTTGCCACCATCCTGGCGGTGGTGGCTGGGCTCGCGCTGTCCGGCGCATCGGCCGTGTCACACGATCTCTATGCAACGGTGCTGCGCAAGGGCCGCGCAACCGAAGCCGAGGAGATCCGCGTGTCGCGCTATGCCACGCTGGGCATTGGCGTGGTGGCCATCCTGCTGGGGCTGCTGTTCGAGAAGCAGAACATTGCCTTTCTCTCCGGGTTGGTGCTGGCCATCGCCGCGTCAGTCAACTTCCCGGTGCTGTTCCTGTCGATGTTCTGGAAGGGCCTGACCACCCGTGGTGCGGTCGGTGGCAGCGTGATGGGACTGGTATCAGCCATCGTACTGCTGGTGTTGGGGCCGACTGTGTGGGTCGGCATCCTCAAGCACGAGCAAGCGATCTTCCCCTACGCCAACCCTGCCCTGTTCTCGATGTCGTTGGCATTTGCCGCGGCGTGGCTGCTCTCTGTGCTCGATCGTTCAGAGGCAGGCAACAAGGAGCGCCAGGCCTACCTGCCCCAGTTCGTTCGATCGATGACGGGCCTCGGTGCCGCCTCGGCAAGCCGTCACTGACGCAACGGCTGCACTCTGCTCCTCGGGGCTCCGGCCCCGGGAGCAGCCGGAAACACCATCAGTGTTCTTGCCCCTGGCGCAGGAATGGCGCGACAGCACAAGCCACCAGCAGCAGTCCGGCCATGATGATGAGCCCGTTGCGGGTGCTCCCGGTCGCCTGCTCGATGATGCCCATGACCGACGGCCCGATAAAGCCGCCGACCAGTCCACAAGTATTGATAAGCGCCAGCCCGCCTGCCAGTGCAACACCAGTGAGTCGCGACGACGGGAACAGGAAGACGATCGACTGGACCACAAAGAACATCAACGCGGTCAGAGAGAAGCCGGCCAGCGCCACCACCGGGCCTGCGAAGGCGGCGATCAGCAGGCCAACGGCCATCACGACCAGTCCCAGGCAGAGCAGGCGACGGCCGCGCTGCGGGGTGTTGGCGTGACGGGGCAGCCAGGCAGCGCCGATGGCGGCAGCGATCCACGGCAGCGAGTTGAGCATGCCGATCTCAAGCGGCGAAAGTTTGCCGTACGTGCCGATAATGCTCGGCAAGAAGAAGATCACCGTGTAGATCGAGATCTGGTGGCAGAAGTAGATAAAGATCGCCAGCCAGACCTGCGGATCGCGCATTGCGCCCAGGAATGAATGACCGCCCTTGCCTGGCATGGCGCCTTCGGCGGCTAGCTTGCGCTGGATTTCCTGTGCCTGGGCTGGCGTCAACCACGACGCGCTCTGCGGCCCGTCGGGGAGCTTTTTCCAGACCACCGCGGCAAGTGCCACGGCCGGCAGGCCCTCCAGTACGAACATCCATTGCCAGCCCTTGAAGCCCCATACGCCATCCATGCCCAATAGCAGGCCGCCCAGCGGGCCGCTTGCGATATTGGCGATGCAGACGCCAAGCAGGAAGTAACCCACTGCCCGGGCACGCTCCTCGCGGCCGAACCAGTACGTCAGGTACAACATCACGCCTGGGAACAGGCCTGCCTCGGCGGCGCCGAGCAGCACACGCATGATGTAGAACGATGTCTCGCCCTGCACAAAGGCCATGGCCGCCGAGAGCAGCCCCCATGTCACCATGATTCGCGTGATCCAGAAGCGCGCGCCCACACGGTGCATGATCAGGTTGCTTGGCACTTCCAGCAGCGCATAGCTCAGGAAGAACAGGCCCGCTCCAAGTCCGTAAGCGGCCGCCGAGATGTGCAGGTCGACGGCGATATGGGACTTGGCGAGCGCGATGTTTGTGCGATCGAGGAAGCTGATGACGTATGACAGCACCAGCAAGGGCATCAGCTTCCGGAAAAGCAGTCCGGTCAACGAACTGTCGGTCGCCGCGGCGATCGATGGCGCATCGGTGGCATGTACGGTCTGCATGCGAGGTCTCCATTGGGCGGATACGGCGCCGCGCCACTGGTGGGCGCTCGGCAGCCGTTCCGCTTGAATCGTATGTGTTTGGCAGTGGACGGGGCTGCGGTGGCCCCATCGATTAGAAAGCCGTGCCTGCCGCGCCCTTCAGGTCGAGGATGTCGCGCGCTTCGTCAGGCGTAGCCACTTCGATATTCAGCGCTTCGAGGATGGTCCGGATGCGCGTGACCTGCTCGGCGCTCGATGCCGCCAGTTGGCCCGGACCAATCCAGAGCGAGTCCTCCAGGCCCACGCGCACATTGGCACCCATGGCAGCGCCGATGGTTGCCAGCGGAAGCTGATTCTTGCCAGCGCCGAGGATCGACCAGCGGAACTGATCGCCAAAGAGGCGCTGTGCGGTACGGTGCATATGCATCAGGTCCTCGGGGTCGCCGCCGATGCCACCCAGGATACCGAACACGGACTGGATGAATACCGGCCCCTTCACCAGCCCGCGGTCAAGGAAGTGCCGCAGATTATAGAGATGGCTGATGTCATAGCACTCGAACTCGAATCGCGTGCCGTTGGCGTTACCGATGCGCAGGATATTCTCGATGTCCTGGTAGGTGTTCTTGAAGATCAGGTTGCGGCTGTTCTCCAGATGCTCGCGCTCCCACTCGTGCTGGAACTCCTTGAAGCGGTCAAGCATCGGGAACAGGCCGAAGTTCATCGAGCCCATATTGAGCGACGCCAGCTCCGGCTTGAACGTTGTCGCCGGCAGCATGCGTTCATCCACCGTCATGTGCGGGCTGCCACCTGTGGTGATGTTGATGACCGCATTGGTCTCGGCGGCGATTTGCGACAGGAACGGCCGGAACAGCTGTGGATCCTGCGATGGCCGGCCGTCCTTCGGGTCACGCGCGTGCAGGTGCAGGATGGCCGCGCCCGCGCGGGCGGCGTCGATGGCAGCCCGGGCAATTTCGTCGGCGGTCACCGGCAGGTGTGGCGACATGCTGGGCGTGTGGATGGCGCCGGTCGGGGCGCAGGTGATGATGGCTTTGGCTCGCTTGGCCATGGTGAATCCTTGATTGGTGTCTTGATCGGTGTCTTGAGATGGCGGCGGGTAGCCGCCAGCTTTGGCGAGTGGGAAGCGCCCTGGCTGACTAGCTCAGCGCCTGGGTCAGGCCGTCCACCACCATCTCCTGGCCGTGAACGTTGGCCGCCTGGTCACTGCACAGGAAGCGGACCATATTGGCAATGTCACGCATCGTCACCATGCGGCCCAGTGCCGCCTGCGACGTGTAGTTGAGCGTGACTTCCTCCAGCGGCTTGCCCAATGACTCGGCCTTGGCGGCGATCACGGCGCGAATGCGCGGCCCGTCCACTGCGCCCGGCAGCACCGTGTTGACGCGGATGCCATCCCGCCCGAGTTCCAGTGCCAGCGACTTGGTAAAGCCGACCACGGCCCATTTCGACGCCGAGTAAGCTGACCGGCCCGGCATGCCGAGGTGACCGGCTGCCGAGGACAGATTGACGATGGCTGGCGAGTGGCCCTGGCGCAGGCGCGGCACCGCGGCGCGGGCGCACAGGAACTGCCCGGTGATGTTCACGCCAAGCGTGCGCTCCCAGTCGGCCAGTGACAGCGTTTCGACGCCGCCCGTCGGGCCCGCCACGCCGGCATTGTTGACCAGCACATCGAGCCCGCCCAACGCCGTGTCGATCGCTTCGAACATGGCTGCGACGTCGTCTTCCTTTGATACGTCGGCACGCAGCGCCACCACGCCGGGCAGCTCGGTCGTGACGCGCTCGAGGCTCGTGCCCGATACGTCGCACACCGCCACGCGTGCGCCCGCCTCAACAAAAGCCCGCGAAATCTCCAGGCCAATGCCATCCGCTCCGGCGGTCACCAGCACGCGCTTACCAATGAGCGATTCGTCCTTCCACATGATTGATGTCTCCAAGGCACAGGCCGATCGCCTGTCTTCGGGACGAAGTTTAAACTGTGATCACAGATCTCATATAGCGGATAACCCTATGTGCTATGCTTCCCCGACATGACCCTGAATGAACTTGTGACGCCTCTGACGCGGCAGACCCTGAGCCGCGACGTCTACTCGCAACTGCGGGAGCTTCTGATTACCGGTCAGATGGTGCCGGGCGAGCAGATATCGCTGCGCAATATCGCCGCCGCGCTGGGGGTGAGCGTGATGCCCGTGCGGGAAGCGGTTCACCGCCTGGTTGCCGAGCAGGCGCTGGAACTCACGCCTAACCGCGCGCTGCGTGTCCCGCGCATGAGCGTTGGGCAGTTCGAGGAAATCACGAAGATCCGCATCCAGCTGGAGGGGCTGGCCACCGCCACTGCCGCCGAGCGCATCACTGATGAAGAGCTGCGACAGGTGCGGGCACTGCACGCCAGGTTCGCCAAGGAGATGGCCAAGACGAAGCCGGACGGCGCCGATGTCATCGCCGCGAACCAGGCCTTTCACTTTACGGTCTATGCGGCCGCGCGGATGCCAATCCTGCTGCAGCTGATTGAATCGCAATGGCTGCGCATCGGTCCGATTCTGAACCACGACCTGCGCTCGGGCTCCCGACGCGTGGAAGAGCGCGTGGCGGTCAGTCACCACGAACGCCTGGTCGAAGCCCTTGCCAGCCATGACAGCCAGGCGGCATGCGCCGCATTGCGCGGCGATATCGAAAGCGCGGCGGCATACATCGTCTCCGCGGGAGTCCTGGTGAAAGCGGAGAAGACCGACAGTGCAATGGATGCACCGATCCCCGTGAAGCAGGCCAACCTTGGCGGCAAGCGCCTGCCGGGCGGCACGGAGCGATAGGCACTCAGAGGCCGCCCCGCAGCAACAACTACAGTTGCAAGCTGCGGGCGCGGTCTCCTGCTTTGGAACGGCGATACCTTATCGCCCAGACAATGCCACAAAGCGCTGGTTGATTCGACTTCATCACCACAGCCGAACACTGCTCCAACACCGGTGTTGGAGGAAAGCAGGACATCTCCGCAGCGCAGCCCAGTATCACGGCGACATCCACGGAGGAGCCTGCTGACAGGGCGAATTTCAACCGATCGCTCAGAGCCCGGGAGACTATTTCGCGCCGATCATTACCGATGACGGACTCGCATACACGAAACTCCCTGGCGAGGGCTCGTATGGAGTGCAAAAGGTCGGTAGTGGTCACGGGACGATGGCTCCCTTCTCTATCCTTGCACGATCGATCATCCGTCCGGAACGCGTTCACCAAAACTATTCCAGGCCGCCCTGGCAGACGTACTTGATCGTCAGGAAATCATCAAGTCCATACTTGGAACCCTCGCGGCCATAGCCCGATTCCTTGACGCCGCCGAATGGAGCCGCCTCGCTTGCCAGGGCCCCTTCATTGACGCCAACAATCCCGACTTCCAGGCGACGCGTCACGCGGTCGATCCGGCGCACATCCTGGCTGTAGAAATAGGCTGCCAGCCCGTAGGGCGTGTCGTTTGCGGCCTTGATGGCCTCGGCCTCGTCGTCGAATCGGAACAGTGGCACTACCGGACCGAACGTCTCCTCGCAATTGAGTTCCATCGCGCTGCTGGCATTGCCAAGGACGGTCGGCGCATAGTAGTTCGGCCCCAGTTCCTCGAGGCGCTTGCCTCCCGTGAGGATGTTTGCCCCGTGGGACACCGCATCGTCGACGTGCCGCGCAATCTTGTCGATGGCACGCGCATTGATCATTGGGCCGATTTGCGCGGACGCGTCGGTAGCGGGAGCCACCTTGAGGGCAGCCACGCGCCTGGCGAGCAGGTCCCCGAACTTTTCGTAGACACCGCCCTGGACATAGACGCGATTCGGACATACGCAGGTCTGGCCACCGTTACGGAACTTGGAAACCATCATCCCTTCGACCGCGGCCTCCAGATCGGCGTCGTCAAACACGATGAACGGTGCATTGCCGCCCAGTTCGAGGGACAACTTCTTGAGCGTGTCCGAGGATTCGCGCGCCAGGTACTTCCCCACTGCTGTCGACCCCGTGAACGTGAGCTTGCGCACGCGCCCATCGTGCAGCCAATCCGCGACGGCGGGCACCGCATGCTCACGCGAAGCGACGATGATGTTGAGGACGCCAGCAGGAATACCGGCGTCATGCGCCAGCTTGACCATGGCGAGCGCGGTGAGTGGCGTATCTTCGGCCGGCTTTGCCACCACGGTGCACCCAGCCGCCAGTGCAGCCGCACATTTGCGGGCAATCATGGCCAGCGGGAAGTTCCACGGTGTGATGGCAGCCACCACTCCCACCGGCTCCTTGATTGCCGTCATGCGCTTGCCACGCTGGAACTGCGGGATGATGTCGCCATAGACGCGCGTGGCTTCGTCCGCGAACCAGGTCACATACGACGCGCCATACAACACTTCACCGCGACCTTCGGCGAACGGCTTGCCCTGCTCCAGCGAGATAAGCCGGCCGAGACGATCCGCATTCTGGACAATCAGTGCGTGCCATCGATGGAGCAGTTCGGCACGTTCCTTGGGCAGCGCATCGCGCCATGCCGGAAAGGCTTTGGCCGCCGCATCCGTGGCAAGCCTGGCGTCGGCGGCATGGCTATCCGCGACATTCGCGATGACTTCACCGGTAGCGGGATTTGTCACGGCAAATCGCTTGCCATTCACCGCTGGCGCCCATTCCCCATTGATGCAGTTGTTGGTTTGAAGCAGGTCCCCGATTTCGGTCAGGTATGACATGAATATGGACTCCGTATGGAAGCAATGTAGAAGAGAGTCAGTCCGGAGTGATGCCGGCCTGCTTGATGACCTTGGCCCACTTGGCGGACTCTTTCGTCAGGAAGTCGGCGAATACCTGCGGCGTTCCACCGTTGGGCGCGACGTTCTGCGCGGCAAACACAGTCTTGACGTCGGGTTGCGCAAGGATCTTGCCAATCTCGGCATTGAGTTTCTGCACAATGGCGTCTGGGGTTCCGGACGGCGCCACCACGCCGTACCACGCCGTCATCTCGTAGCCGGGAACACCGGACTCCGCGATCGTTGGCACGTTATGCGCGAGCTCGGTGCGTTGTGCGCTGGTGACGCCTAGCGCGCGCATCTTGCCGGATTTCACATAGGGCATGAGGTTCGGCGTGTTGTCGAACATGATGTCGACCTGGCCGCCCATCAGGTCAGTGGCCATCGGTGCGCCGCCCTTGTAAGGCACATGCGTCAGGTCCACCCCTGCCATCGACTTGAACAGTTCCATCGACAGATGTGGCGACGAACCCGGCCCGGACGATGCATAGGTCAGCTTCCCGGGACTTGCCTTGGCAGCGCGAATGACGTCCGGCACGCTCTTGTACGGTGACGCGGGATTGACGACCAGCAGGTTCGGCGTCTGACCCAGCAGGATCACGGGGCGGAATGCTTTCGCCGTATCGTAGGGAAGGCTCTTGCGCAGGCTCGGATTCGTGCAGAACGCGAACGACACCACCAGCAGCGTATAGCCATCCGTCGGCGCGCGAGCGGCGGCAGCGGTGCCGACTTGCGAGCCCGCGCCCGGTAAGTTCTCGACCACGATGGGTTGGCCCCATGCTTCGCCGAGCTTGCGCGAAAGCACGCGCGCCACGGTATCGTTAAAACCTCCGGCCGGCTGAGGAACGATCAGGCGAATGGGCTTTTCCGGGTAGGCGGCAAGCGCGCTACCCATCGCGGCGAAAGAAAGCAGGCTGGCGACCGCGGTCGCTTTTGCGAGTTGCATGAGTTTCATGGGTTTCATGAGTTTCATGAAGGCAATCCGATAAGAATTGATACAGGCGGCGTGGTTCGCGGCCGGACAGTCAGACGACCTTTCCGGGATTCATCAGCCCTTGCGTATCCCAGGCCGATCGCACCTTCTGCATCAGTTCCACTTCCAGTGGAGAGCGCAGGCGCTTGAGTTCATCGGTCAATACATAGCCCACGCCATGCTCGGCACTGAAGGTGCCATCGAGTTCGGCGGCCACGTCATGCACAATCGCGCGCACTTCGTCTGCCACCTGTTCCTGCTCGGTGAATTGCGACCAGTCCGCGAATGAGAAGCGCGGAATGAAGTGCACATTGCCGTCACCCAAATGCGACACCAGCACGATCTCAAGCTGCGGATAGCGGGCCTGCACCGCTTGCGACGCGCGTTCGATAAACACGCCCACGGATTTGACTGGCACGGCCACATCGGTAGACAAACCCATGCCAGCCTTGCGGTTCGCTTCCGAGATGCCATGCCGAATCGCCCAGAACGCCTCGTGCTGCGCGCCTGACGCGGCAATGGCGACATCGCGCAGGCAACCCGCTTCCAGCAACTGGCCCATCGCGCCTTCCAGCAGTGCGTTCAGATCGGCATGGGCGTAGGTGTCGCTCATTTCCAGCAGTACGGCGTACGGTGCCTCGGGGTCGGTGGGCAGGCGCATCTCCGGGAAGTGCGCCATGACCGTTTGCAGTTGCTCGCGGTTCAGCAACTCAAACGCGCAGATACGATCGCCAGCTATCGCTTGCAGCGTACTCAGGCATCGCAACGCGTCGTCGACCGCGTCCACCGTCAGCCATGCTGCGGCCCAGACCGAAGGACGCGGATGCAGACGCAAGGCCACGGCGGTCACAATGCCGAGCGTGCCTTCCCCACCCACGAACAGGTGCTTGAGCGCGTAGCCCGCATTGTCCTTGCGCAGCGTGCGCAGGCCGTTCCAGATGCGGCCATCCGGCAGCACGACTTCCAGACCCAGCACCTGGTCGCGCGTGGAACCGTACTTCAGCACGCCCGTGCCGCCGGCATTGGTGGAGACATTGCCGCCGATCTGGCAAGAGCCCTGCGCGCCAAAGGTGACGCCATAGAGTCGTCCATGCTCTTCCGCAGCGGCCTGGATATTGGCCAGGATGCAGCCCGCTTCGGCAACCATGGTGTTGCCGACCGTATCGACATCGCGGATCCTGTTCATGCGGCGCAGGCTCACGATCACGGGCGCGGTACCCGCTTCGCGCTTCGCCTTGACCGGTGTTGCGCCGCCAACCAGGCCCGTGTTTCCGCCTTGCGGCAGCACCTTGACGCCAGCGGCCGCACAGGCCTTGACCACCTCGCTCACCTGCTGCGTCGTGAGCGGGCTGACCACACAGACCGACTCGCCGCGATAGCGGCCACGCCAGTCTTCCACATACGCTGCCACGTCCTCAGCCGCGGTCAGCACGTGATCGTCGCCCACGATCGCGCGCAGGGTGTGCACCAGGGCCTGGTGCTGGGGGTCTTGTTGGGGGTCTTGTTGGGGGTCTTGTTGCATGTCTCGCTCAACCATGGTCACTTCAGGAGTTCACGCAGATTCAGCCGGGCAATCAGCGCGGTTTCCTCACGATACGACTGTTCAATGAATGCGCGGTAGTCCTTGGCATCCTGGTACATGACGATCATGTCGTACTTGTCGAGCGCGGCCTGGAACGCGGGGTTGAGCGCCGCCTTGCGGAACGCTTCGCGCAGCCGCGTCTCGACAGCGACGGGCAGGCCAGCCGGCGCGCCGATGCCGCCCGGTGCGTTCATGACCAGGTTGAACCCCTGCTCTTTCAGGGTCGGAACATTGGGGAAGCGTTTCAGTCGCTGTTCGCCCCATGTGGAAAGCAGGCGCAACTGGCCGCTCTCGACAAACGGCGCCCAGGTGCTGGAATCGGCCACCAGATCGACGTGCCCGCCCAGCAGTGCCTGAGTCGCTTCATTGCCACCCTTGAAGGGGACATGGGTCATGCTGACGCCGCTGCTCTTCAGCAGCGACTCCATGCCGATATGCGTCTGGTTGCCGACGCCAGGCGATCCATAGGTGAGCTTCCCCGGATTGGCCTTGGCGTAGGCCATCAACGACTTCATGTCCTTGAATGGCGAGTCCGCGCGCACCACGATCCCGAAAGCGAGACCCGCGACTCTGGCGATATAGGTGATGTCCTTGAGCGCATCGATCTTCACCGTGCCAAGTTGCGAGAATCGCGTCACCGACAGTGGTATCTGCCCAATGGTGTAGCCGTCCGGTTTCGCATTGGTCATCGACTTGACGCCCAGCATGCCCGAGGCGCCAGCGCGATTCTCCACGACGATCGGTTGGCCCAGTTCATCGGAAGCAAGCTTCGTCAACACGCGCATGGTCGTGTCCGAAATGCTTCCCGCCGGCCAGGGGCAAATGAAGTTGATGGGACGATTCGGATAAGCCGCCTCAGCGCGCGCCAGACCGCTCAACGGCAGCGCAGGCGCCACAAGCGCGCCGGCCAGGCCTTTGAGCACGGTACGGCGTGCGGGCTTCTCGAGTCCTTTCATTGTGTGTCTCCATATTGGATGGCGGCGTGCGTGTGCGATGCACATCGTCGCGCCGCTCTTGTTCTGGTGCTGGAATTGCCGTGGTGCATCCACGGCGTGAAGGCTGGTGAACCGCGTGGCGGCCCCCGCCAAGGCTCAGTAGGAACCGGAAGACTTCGCCGAAGCGTTCGCTGGCTCTGGTTCCTTGAACATGCCGAACAGTTGCTGCTGGGCATGGGCCAGCAAGCGCGCGTCGTTCGACACGGTCAACATTGAAAAGCCTTGTCCATGCATATGGCGCGCATAGTCGAACGCCGAGCAATGCATGATCGTGAATTTGCCCGCCCGCTGTGCGCCGCTGCGGATGCGTTCAATCACCGAGAGCACTTCCGGGTGAGCCTGGTCGTCCACCGGGTCATAACCCAGTGACAGGCTCAGGTCCGCCGGGCCGATGTAGACGCCATTCAGGCCGGGAACTGACAGGATGGCATCGAGGTTTTCCACCGCCTGGCGCGTCTCGATCATGGCGAAGGTAAGCACGTTCTCGTTAGCCCCCTTCCAGTAATCACTGCCTCCGTATAGCGGGGCTCGCGTCGGGCCGAAACTGCGTCCACCTTGCGGCGCGTAGCGGCATGCAGAAACAAACGCTTCGCAGTCCGCCTGGGTATTGATCATCGGGCAAATGATGCCGTAGGCGCCTGCATCAAGGATGCGCATGATGATGCCGGACTCCAGCCAAGGCACCCGCACCATTGGCGTGACAGCCGTCGTGGAGATGGCCCGCAGCATGTGGACGGTCGTCTCGAAATCACTCAGGCCGTGCTGCATGTCGATGGTCAGCGCGTCCCAAGGCTGGTGCGCCATGTTCTCGGCAATCGACGGACTTCCGAGTACCAACCAGCCATTCAAGGCCGGCGTTCCGGATTGCAGGCGGTCGATGAGCGGATTCTTTCGCATTGGGCGTCTCCTCATAGTTGTTGTTGAACGGGTGCTTCGGAACGACTCCACAGCCCGTTGCCAAAGTCTTATGATAACCATATCATGTGCAAACAACAATAGATGAAGACTTTGATGAAAGAGACTACCAAGCGACACGTAGGCTTCATTGGTCTGGGCGCCATGGGCCATGGAATTGCGAAGAATGTCCTTGCGCATGGGTATGAAACGACCGTGCTGCTGCGTCGGCCCGAGGATCGTGCGCGGCATGCCGACTTGCTTGCGCAAGGCGCGAATGCGGTGTCATCGGTATCCGACGTGGCGCGGGTGTCCGACGTCGTCATCATCTGCGTGACCGATTCAGCCCAAGTCGAGCAAGTTATCCTGTCACCGGACGGCCTGGCCGCCTCGCTTCGGTGGGGAACTGTTGTGATCGATTGTTCGACGGCGTTGCCGGAGTCCACCCGGCGCGTAGCAGCGGCTATCGAGGCGAATGGCGGACTGTTCCTTGACGCAGCACTGACGGGCACGCCAAAGGAAGCGGAGGCCGGCAGGTTGAATCTGCTTGTGGGTGGCAGGCCGGAAGTGATTTCCGAGGTCGAGCCATTGCTTTCAACGTTTTCCCTGGCGCGGTACCACTGCGGGCCGGTAAGCGCGGGACATGCAATGAAGCTGCTGCATCAGTTCGTGGTGCTCAGCAACACCGCAGTGCTGGCGGAAGCCTTCGCATGCGCACAGAAAGCCGGTGTCGATCAGGCAGTGCTATGTGACGTGATTGCTTCTGGCGGCGCGAACAGCACCGCCTTTCAGCGAATTCGTCCTTTCGTGGAAGCAGGCAACGACGAGTCGTTCCGGTTCTCGCTCGCCAATGCGGCCAAGGACATGCGTTACCACGAGCAAATGGCGGCCAATTCCGGAAGTGCGTCGTTCATCGGCGCCTCGGTACTGGGCATGTATACTGTCGCCACCAACCAGGGCTTGGTGCGCCAATCCGTGCCGCACCTCATCCATTGCTATAACAAGATCAACGGCATCAGCCCGGGTGCGCAAGAAACGTCTACCGAATGAACTCGACCACGCAAAACTCTTTCGGCGATGAGCTGGCCAAAAGCTCTCTCTCGGACCGGCTCACCAAGGTGCTCGTCGACGAGATCCTCGCTGGCGAAATGCAGCCTGGTCAGAAACTGCCAACAGGACAGGAGCTGGCGCGCCGTTTCGGCGTCAGCCTCACTGTCGTCAGGGAATCGATTTCGTCATTGAAGGCCGATGGGCTGATCGAGACGCGGCAAGGCGCCGGGGCTTTCGTAAGCAAGTCCGCGCACCAGCGCCCGTTCAGGATTGCGTCGGCGCCCACTGCACCTGGACATGTCACACCTGAGCAGATCTTCGAACTGCGCACCGGTGTGGAAATGCAAGGGGCAGCGCTGGCAGCGGAACGCGGCACCGACGCACAGTTGCAGGCCATCCGCGATGCATACGACGAGATGGCGAAAGACGTTGCTGCGGGTGGCGACGGGGTCAATGCCGACATCGAATTCCACAGCCGCATTGCCGATGCAACCGGCAACCCGCTGTTCGGTAGCTTCCTCGAGTTCCTGGGCGAGCATATTCGCGACAGTATCAAGGAATCCCGCTCGGAGGATGCCTGGGCAACGCATCAGGCCGAGGTCATGGCGGAGCATGCGGCAATCGTTGATGCCATCACCCGCCGGGATCCCGCTTCCGCGGAGCGGGCGGCATATCAGCACATGCTGAATTGTCGCTCACGCTGTATACCGCGACGCTAGCATTGTTCACTGCACGCTCGGCAGATTTCGATCTGCACGGGAGTAAGCTTGGCCAACCCGGATCTGCTCGATAGAGACCTCAAATCCGCCAGTACCGCGCACGTCGTAGCTGCGCAAGCAAGCCCATGCGATGAGCTTGTCATCCGCACGCAGCCCACTGCGATTGACCGCCCTTGCCAGCGCAAGCGCCTGGCGCTTGCCGCCACCATCCTCGGCTCGAGCATGGCATTTATCGACGGCTCCGTGGTCAATGTCGCCTTGCCCACCATTCAGGGCGAACTCGGAGCCAGCGTCGCCGAAATGCAGTGGATCGTTAACGCCTATCTGCTCTTTCTCGGGTCCCTGGTGCTGGTGGGTGGATCGATGGGCGACAAACTCGGGCGCCGCACGGTCTTCATCGCGGGCATTACAGTCTTCACTCTCGCGTCGGTCGCTTGCGGGCTCGCGCCGAACGCGAGTTTGCTGATCGCAGCACGTGTGTGGCAAGGAATCGGCGCGGCGTTCTTCGTACCCAGTAGTCTCGCAATCATTGGCGCCATCTACGAAGGCGAAGCGCGCGGACGGGCAATCGGCATCTGGTCAGCCGTCGGGGCGATCACCTCGGCGGTGGGCCCGGTGGCGGGCGGCTGGCTAGTCGATGCGTTATCGTGGCGCGCGATATTTTTCCTCAACGTTCCCCTTGCAGCGGCGACGATAGCGCTGGCGATTTCGTCCGTGCCGAACAGCCACAAGTTTGACGCACCGCCACGACTGGACTGGCCCGGGGCACTGAGCGCGACGGCTGGGCTTGGCGCCCTGGCCTATGGCCTGACAGAGGCGTCAACGCGCGGCTTCACGGATCCGCTGGTACTGTGCATGATCGGCGCCGGCGTGCTCGTGCTGGCCGTATTCGTGAAGATCGAGGCGACCAGCCCTCACCCCATGATGCCGCTCGAGGTCTTTCGCTCGCGCGATTTCACCGGCGCAAACCTCGTCACCCTGCTGCTCTACTTCGGTCTGACCGGTGCACTGTTCTTCCTGCCGTTCACCCTGATACGCGCGCATGCCTATACCGCAACCGAAGCGGGCGCGGCGCTGCTGCCGGTGCCCATCATCATCGGCTTGTTCTCGCGCTTCACCGGAGGCCTGACAAGCCGTTTCGGTGCGCGGGCCCTGTTGAGCGCTGGCCCGTGCGTGGCCGGCATCGGGTTCGCGATGCTCGCGTATCCGCTTGTGCGCGAAAGCTACTGGATCGGATTCTTCCCGGCACTCACCGTGCTCGGCGTCGGCATGACAATCACCGTCGCGCCACTCACCACCACCGTGATGGGATCGGTGCCAAGCGAGCACGTAGGCGTCGCATCCGGCATCAACAACGCTGTAGCACGCGTGGCAGGCCTGCTGGCAATTGCGGTACTCGGCATCGTATTCGTGTGGTCGCATCAGGCGGCCCTGTCAGCGCGACTGGCGGAAACTGCAGCCATCGATGACGCACTGCGCGCCGTTGCACTGGCTTGCGCCGTGTGCGCGTTCGTTGGAGGGGGTCTTGCGTTAGCGACAATCCAGCCGCGCAAGTGATGTGCTTCCCACCCCCTTCCCTGTATCGCGCCACCCCGGACAAGACCTGTTTAGTGTCCAGGCATTAAATTGACGGACAATGGACAGTATGAGTCACTTTTAACCCAGACGCAGACCTGATCGCGCCACTTTTGTGGCGCAGTTTGAAAAATCGCGCCACAATCGCGCCACAATCGCGCCACCTCATACGCAAACTGCGCCACTGCCGTCATGCCAATTTCCCTCGCCCTTCTGGAAAGCGATGGCGGACAAGCTACGCCTTGCCTGGCGCGATGTGATCAGGCAAACGATCCGGGAAGTCGTGTTGCAACCCAATCTGGATGCGCTCTCAGCAATTCGGCAGGTCGTCACGGCAAAAGTGCCCGAGGCCGATCGAGACAGCGTGCAAGCACTGATTGTTGAAGAACTCCGGCGACTGCACGAGGGCGTCCTGGCCAGATACGGCTTGCGCCCCTCGGAACTCGCAGCATGGAAGGCATCCCAGGTGACGGGGCTGCCAGATTGATGGCATTGCCACAGCGATAGCAAGCAATGTGGCAACGTTCTATCAGACCACCATCGGTGTCGTAGCCCCATCGATGGAGAGGATCGCACCGGAGATGTAGGCGGCACGCGCCGACGCGAGAAACAGCACCGCATCTGCGATTTCTTCGGGCTTCGCAAGCCGCCCAAGCCCGGTCCGGTCATTGGCCTTGTGCAAGGCCTCTTCGATCGTCGTGCCGGCAAGCTTCGCTTCTGCCTCCAGCCCCTGATTCAGCCTTTCCGTACTCGTGGCCGAAGGGTTGACCGCGTTGACTCGCACCCCCAACCGTCCATAGGCATTTGCCAAACCCGCGGTCGCCAGCATCAAGGCGGCATTGGCGGCCCCGCCCGGCAAATGGGTCGGGCTGGCCACCTTGCCGCCCATGCCGACGATATTGACGATAGCGCCGCCGCCTGCTTGCCCCATCTGCTTGATGACTGGATCGATGACGTTGATGTAGCTGAAGTACTTCGCATCCATCGCATCGCGCCACGCTTGCGGCGTCAGATCCGCGGGCGGGGTGCGGCGTGCGCCGCCTGCCGAGGTGACCAGGATGTCAATGCCCCCGAGCGAGGCCAGAACCGTATCCACCGCGCGCGTAGCGCTGTTCGCGTCCGTCAGGTCGGCTGCGGCACTGATGGCAACCGCAGCAGGGAATTCACCAGCAAGTGCGGTCAGCGCCGCGGCGAGGTTGGCCTCGCTGCGCCCGACAATAGCCACCTTGGCGCCCTCGCGCAGGAAGGCTCTGGCGCAAGCCAGTCCGATGCCACGGCTTCCGCCCGTAATCAACACACGCTTACCGCCGAGTTCCAGGTCCATCTTCGCCACCCCGTTCAGAAGTTGTCTAACCCCAGCATGGTAACGAAAGGTTCACTAAAGCTGCTGAGCCGTCTTCGGCCAGACGGCCGGGTGTCGCCACATATGGTGTTTGCGGCCTATATCGCCAATAATGATCAGACTGCCATGGCCGGACGAGGACGATCATGCTCTATAGTCCCGACGCAATTCGTACGATTGCCCTATTGGGGCACTCGGGGTGCGGCAAGACCTCATTGGTCGAAGCGCTGCTGCATAAGGGAGGCGCGCTGCACAGTCCCGGCAGCGTCGAGCGCGGCACCACGGTCTGCGATTTCGATCCGCTCGAGCGCAAGTACCGCCATTCGCTTACCAGCGCGCTCGCCCACCTCCACTATCGCGACACCCGCATCTACCTGCTCGACACGCCGGGCTATCCTGACTTCTCCGGCCTGTCGATGAGCGGCATGGCGGCGGTCGAGACCGCCGCCATCGTCATCAATGCCCAGACGGGTATCGATATGACGACTCGTCGCATGATGGCTTGGGCGCAGGCGCGCAAGTTGTGCCGGATGATCATTGTCAACGGCATCGACAAGGAAAAGGTGGATCTGCCCGCGCTGCTGGCCGACATTCAGGAGGCGTTCGGCAAGGAGTGCCTGCCGATCAATCTCCCGGCGGGGCGCGGCACCAAGGTCGTCGATTGCTTCTTCAACCCGGCGGGCGAGGCCGATTTCCTGTCAGTGGCGTCGGCTCACGAGGCGCTTGTCGATCAAGTCGTCGAGATGGATCCCGAACTGATGGAGCTGTATCTCGAACAAGGTCAGCAAGTCGCCCCCGAACAGTTGCACGCGCCGTTCGAGCGGGCGCTCCGCGAAGGCCACCTGGTGCCGATCTGCTTTACCTCGGCAGCCAATGGCACCGGCATCGAGGAACTGCTCGAGGTGTTTGTGCGGATGCTGCCCAACCCGACCGAGGGTAATCCACCCCTGTTCTACCGCGACGCAGGCGAGCGCCAGGAAGCCGTCCGTGCCGAGCCAGTACCCGACAAACATGTGCTTGCGCATGTCTTCAAAATCACGATAGACCCGTACCTCGGCAAAATGGCGGTGTTTCGCATCCACCAGGGCACGGTCACGCGTGACAGCCAGCTCTATATCGGCGACGGGCGCCAGCCGTTCAAGGTTTCGCATCTGTTGATGCTGCAGGGCAAGGAGCGCGTCGAAGTACCGCAGGCGGGACCCGGCGACATCTGCGCCGTGGCGAAGATCGACGAGATCGCCTTCGATGCCGTGCTGCATGATGCGAGTGAGGACGGCAACATCCACCTGGCCCCTCTCGACTTTTCCAAGCCGATCTATGGCCTGGCGATCGAGCCGGCGCGCCGCGGCAACGAGCAGCGCCTGTCGGAGCTCCTGCAGAAACTCACAGCAGGAGACCCATGCTTGCGGGTCGAGCATCCGGCCGGCACCAATGAGACCGTCCTGCTTGGCTTGGGCGAGTTCCAACTGCGCTGCGCGCTGGAGCGCCTGACCGATCATTACAAGCTCGAGGTCGTGACGCGCCCCCCAAGGATCGCCTATCGCGAAACCATCGACGGCAAGGCCGAGGGGCATCACCGCCACAAAAAGCAGACTGGAGGCGCCGGTCAGTTCGGCGAGGTGTTCCTCCGCGTCGAACCGCTGCCGCGTGGCACGGGCTTCGAATTCGTCGACGCGGTCAAGGGAGGCGCGATTCCGGGCCAGTTCATTCCCGCCGTCGAAAAGGGCATCCGCCAGGTCCTTGACAGCGGTCCGCTGGCCGGCTTTCCAATGCTGGACGTGCGCGTGATCGTGTTCGATGGCAAGAGCCATTCGGTCGATTCAAAGGAAGTCGCGTTCGCGGTGGCCGGGCGCAAGGCCTTTGTCGACGCCGTGCTCAAGGCACGGCCGAGCGTGCTCGAGCCGATCGTGGATATCGAGGTGACCATGCCCGAAGCGTCGATGGGCGACATCATCAGCGACCTCTCTGTCAAGCGCGGCCAGATCCGGGGCACACGAACCGCGGCCGGCAACAACGTCATCGTCGTGGGACAGGTACCGCTGTCCGAACTCAACGAGTACCAGTCGCGCCTGAACAGCATCACGGGCGGGCACGGCAACTACGCGATCCAGTTCAGTCACTACGAGCCCGTGCCGCCCGCCCGGCAGGAGCAGATGGCATCGCAGCACAAGTCGGCCGCGGCCGATCACGACTAGGGCGGATCCTCCCGGGGCAGATGCTTTAGCACCCGGCATCTTGACGGCATCGTCTCGGGCACGGTCTCCATGCCCGAGACCAACGTGCTACGCGGCAGTCGTATTCGCTTGCTTCAATGCCCGTTGACTACCGCACCTTGGCCCAGCCAACCACCTGCCATCGGAACATGGCGGCGTCGCCAACCTCGGCGTCGTACGTCATTTGCATCTTGCCGTCGGCCGCATAGATATCCAGCCGAGGCACCGTTGGCAGGTCCAGCCACAATGAATCATCGTGGAATGACCAGTTCCCGCACCACGCGCAAGCGTCGCCCGGCTTCTCGCCTGGCTGATGGAAGTTGAAACGGCCATCAGCACGAATTTCCAGGTAGTCGAAGGCGCGATAGAAGGTCAGCAGTGTCCGCTGCCTTGCAGTAGCTTCGGCGGTCTGGGCGGGCGTGGCCGGAGCCGGCAAGTCTGCCGGCGCACGAACGGCAGCGCCGTAGAGCTTCCACTTGCCGATGAAGTCGGCCGCGACGGGCAAATAAGCAGCAGGCGCGTTTGCGGCAGGCACTGGCTCTCTGGTCGACGCAGTCGATGTAGTGGACGTGTGCGCGTGGACGGGCGCAGTGGCGGCCAGCGCGAGCAGCACGGCAAGGGTTGAGGTGGTTGTGGCGGATTTGGCGAAGTGAATCGCCTTGAAGCGGAACATCGGTAGAAACATCCAGTGTGAAAGCGGAGAGAGCCTAGCAGCCATCGGCCCGAACCAAAGCCAGAATAGGCACGACAAATGTAGCATATTAGGCATTTTAAGGCATATACATCACATATAAAGCGCCTTAAAATCCATATTCGGTTGTCGCAAAACCCTTTCCGCGCATGGCCTGGAGCAAGGTTGAAGCGATAGCCGATCCGTAGCTACACGCCCCTACCGGGGTGACAAACACCGAAGGAAAGCAGTAAATGAAAGCGATCACCCTCCGAATCCTGACGGTTGCCGCACTGGCCGCAACGGGCACCGCCACCGCCGCCACGCAATCGCCGGAAGCCGTCACGGACTTGTTCCTGCGCACGCTGGTGCACGCAGACCCGGCTGCCATGAAGTCGCTGAACGACTACACGCGCCCGGCGCGAGTCGCCAACAAGGCCCCAGGTGATTTCATCAATATTCCGGAGACGCTGGAGGCAGACAAGGATTACGCCAAGGAACTGGCGCCTGTCTTCCTGGAGCAACTGAAGCTGTCCGACGCGGACAAGACCGCGCTGACGCCAACCGTCGTCAAGTTCATGCAGAGCATCCACGATGCCCAGAAACGCACGGTCTGCACGACTGGCAAGGCCGAGCCGATCACCGAGGGCGTGCCCAGGAAGATGCTGGCCGTCAGCGTGCCGTTCGAATGCAAGGTGGCGAACCCTCCGGAAAAGCTGAAAGCCTTCCTGCAACGCGCATCGGGCAGCAACTGGAAGACCGTGGCGCAGTATCGCGAGGCCATCGACAAGCTGCGCGAGGGATATGAAACCGCCCCGCTGACCCAGGACTGGCGCGGCGCCTTGCCGCTGACCGCCGAGAAGAAGCAGGTTCTTTGGCAGAACATCTTTCCGCGTGAGAGCGTCGATATCACCGAAGCACTGTTCTGATTGGCGCCGCAGCCAGACCTGGCGGTTCGCTGCGTTCTGAAGCGACGACGGCGCGCATGCGAATGCGCGCCGTCTGCTTACCACTGCTCTACCGCCATCCAGCCTGACGACGCCGCTGACGCAACGCCCGCTTAGCCGCGCTCCAGTTGGGTGTAGCCCTCGGCACCGCCGCCGAAAAACGTGGCCACCGGTGCGTCGAACAACGGCGCATTCGACTGCAGGCGCTCGACAAGATCCGGATTCCCAATAAAGGCCTTGCCGAAAGCGATCATGTCCGCGTGACCCGAAGCCGTGGCGCCTAGTGCGCGGTGACGGTCGTAGCCATTGTTGGCGATATAGGCACCCCCAAACGCCGCGCGAAGGCCCTGGACGTCGAAGGCTGCGGCGCCGTTGCCGCCGTGGAGCTGTCCTTCGACGACATGCAGGTAGGCCAACCCGATCTCGCCGAGACGGCGAACCAGGTAGCTGTGCGTTTCCATCGGCGTGCTGTCCAGCGGTGTATCCCCGACTGCGGTCGATAGCGGCGACAGGCGCAGGCCAACGCGATCGGCACCCCAAACCTCGGCGACGGCCTCCACCACCTCCAGCGTGAGGCGCGCACGATTCTCGATCGAGCCGCCGTAGCGGTCGTCGCGGCGATTCGTGCTATCGCGCAGGAATTGCTCGAGGAGGTAGCCGTTGGCCGCGTGTACTTCCACGCCATCGAACCCGGCCTCCTTTGCCCGACGCGCGGCATTTCGGTAGTCATCCACGATGCCTGCAATCTCCTCGGTAGCTAGCTCACGCGGCATCGACGGTGGCAGGTGCCCTGCTTCCGTGAAGACGTTGCCGCCCGCCTGGATAGCGGTCGGCGCCACCGGTGCAGCACCGTCCTCCTGAAGACTGACGTGCGACATGCGTCCCACATGCCACAACTGCATCACGATGCGGCCGCCCGCTGCGTGAACGGCATCCGTCACGCGTGCCCAGGCGGCCACATGCGCATCGGTGTAGATGCCGGGCGTGTAAGCGTAGCCACGGCCCTGGCGCGAGATGTTCGTGGCTTCGGTGATGATCAGGCCGGCCGAGGTTCTCTGTGCGTAGTAGTCGACGGCTAGCGGTGTCTGCACGCCGTCCATGCCGGCACGCGACCTGGTCAGCGGCGCCATGGCAACACGGTTGCGGACGTCGATGGCGCCCAGGCGGAAAGCGGAAAAAAGAGATTCGGAAGACATGATGGCGACTCCATTTACTGTGTGCTGTGCAATAAGGAAGCGGTGCTCGCTTCCTTTCCTGGGAGGGATATCAACCCCTTGGTGCATTGCAGTATGTGAGTCGCGCTCTCATTCATCCAATTTACTTGCTGGATTGCAGATATATCGTTACCAATATATTTTGATGCGCTATGACCTTTGCCATCGGCGTCGCCCGCGGGCTTGCCTGGCAGGGAGATCGGCGCGCCTAGTTGACGAACTCGGCAATCGCGCGATTAAAGGCATCTGGATCGGCGATATTCATGCCATGCGAGGCGCCGACAATTGTGTGACGCTCCGCGCAGCCGATCCATTCTTTCAGCTTCTCGACTGTGCTACGAAACATCCGAGGACTCTTTTGTCCATCGATCAGCAACGTTCGACACTGGATTTCGCTGGCGGCTTCGAATGTGTACGCGGGCAACGGGTCTCGCATTTGCTTCGGCAGCGTGAGCGCATTATCCAGCGCCATGCCGCGAAAGCCTCGCGAGCTCTTGCTCCAGAAGCCAGGCCTCGTGACCGAATCCACGAACAGGTTCAGACCGGCATCGAAGTCGCCCTGCTCGATCAGTTCCGCGGCTGCCGACCGCAACGCCTGGGTGGCAGGCGGCAGTTTGCCGGCCTCTGGCTGTCCGTTTGTCTGCAGTGGGCCGCCGGGGTCAGCAAGCGTGAGGGTCTTTACCAACCGAGGCGATCGACGCGCCAGTTGAAAGGCAATGCAGCCGCCACGCGAGTGACCGACAAGATGGACCGGCCCCAGATCCAGCGCCTCAATGAACTCCGCCATCTCGTCGACATGCGTCTCCCAACTGAAATCGCCGCGCCCGAACGCGCCGGTCTCTGGCCAATAGTGGCTCAGGCTCGGAGCGAAGCAGTGAAAGGTCTGCGACAGTGAAGAAATCTGCGGGGCCCAATAGCGGTAGTCGCATAGCGAGCCGTGTACGAAGACCATTGGCTCACCGCTTCCCGTTTCGACGTACGGAACCGAAGTGCCGGAAGCGATAGACAAGAATGATGGCTGTGGCGAAGTGCCGGCAAGAGCCAGCGTAGTCAGGGGCGCTCGTGCATTCATCGTTGTAACTCCTTTCACCGAACTTTGCTGCAGCGCATCCAAAAAGAAAATCGCATAATATTGATGGAATGCTTCAGTTTTTCTGATACATCAAGACAGCGGCGCCAAGCAAATGAACACTGAAAGAAAAGCCCTCGATGTCGACGTCCTCAACATGATCATCGCCGTGGCGGACAGCGGCACAATCAGCAGGGCGGCTGATCTCGTCCATCGGTCGCAGTCGGCGGTGAGCATGCAGATCAAAGCGCTGGAATCGGCCCTGGGCAAGGCGCTTTTCGTGCGCAAGCCGCGCAGTGTGATTCCGACACAGGACGGTGAGGTCCTCCTCGCTTATGCGCGTCGCATCATTGCACTGCGGGACGAGGCATGGGCAGCAGTGGTTCGGCCGGACGTCACCGGCCGCGTCGTGATCGGCGTACCCGACGATTATGCGACGTCGCTATTTCCGCCAATATTGAAGAAGTTCTCGGCTACTTACCCGAAAGTCGAGATTCAGGTCATTGGGCTGCCCAGCGTCGCATTGGCCCCGATGTTGCGGGACGGCACGGTGGATCTGGTCTGCGCAACGCGTGTCAAAGGGCTGACCGGTGAGTTTTTGCGGCATGAGCCGATGGTCTGGGCGACCGCCCCGGGATCCGCGGAGATCTGCCATGAGCGGCCGCTACCCATTGCCGTCTTTCTGCCAGGAAGTGTCGCGCGTGAGAAAGCCATTCGAAGCCTTGAGCGCGCAAAAATCACGTATCGAACCTCATACGAGAGTCCGAGCCTGCTGGGCCTGCTAACGATGGCCCGCGCCGGCCTCGCCGTCACCCCGCTGGCGCGGTGTGCCGTCCCGCCTGACTTCATGCTGTTGGGGCCCGCTCACGGCTTGCCAGAAATCGGCCATCTCGAAATCGTCCTCGCCCGTAGCGTCACGTCGAATCGACCGCCCTGCGATTTTCTTGCGGAACGCATCGTCGCAGAGCTTCACGCGTGAACGCCATGCACAACGGCAATGGGTGCAGGCCGACCTGAATATCGGGCCGGCCATTTTTCCTGGCCGTTACGTCGCCAGGAATGACTATCCCTTGCTTCGGCTGAACAGCCCCTTGCAACGCTCCCACATCACGCTAAAGAACAGGGCGACAGGGTTGATCTGGACGACCTTCATACGCTCTGTCTCACTCAGCGTCGGGTCGAGTCGACGCGCCACCGATTTGCCAAAATCGGCAATCATGCGTCGCACGAAATCCTTCACCAGACCAGACCGCGAGAATTGCGCCAATGGGCCCTGAAGGGAGTACTGGAGGTCGACGACAACCTCCGTCTCCACATCGGAACGGGAAACCAGCTGGTAGGCGATATCGCCAGCGGCCTTCGAGTTGCTGAGGGAGTCTTGTCCGGCGCCACGCAGCACGCCGCGCTTGGCGTCGTTATCCTGCTGCAAGCGTGCCGCGCCCTCGAACTTGGCAGACATTGGTCCAAATTTGATAGCAATATGTCCTTTCACCTTCTCGCCGTCCAGTTCAGTCAGGACGGCACCCGGGAGGCAGCCAGCCACGGCTTGCAGATCGGCCATGAACGCCCAGACTGCGTCAATTCCGTATGGAACGGTAAAGCCGCCTTCGATCCGAGACCACCCTTTCTTATCCGCCGAACGTTCGACTTCCGCACCCTGCGCCTGGGCCGCGGCAGGCTGACGCGCGGCGCCGAGAGCCCCCTCGTCAACTGTAAACCCTTCGAATACCGGCCGCCCCGACGAACTGGGCGTGGTGCTCGCGACGGCAACCATGCTCGCCGAATCCGCACGTCGCGCTGCCAGCACGGACCGGATCGCTGCCACAATGCCCATGTAGCCGGTGCAGCGGCACAAGTTGCCAGACAGTTCGTGACGAATCACCGCCTCGTCGGCGTCCGGCAGGCGGGTCACGATGTCGTACGCGGTCGCCAGCATGCCCGGTGTGCAATACCCGCATTGCAAGGCGTGGTGCTTGTTAAACGCCTGACGCAACTGCGCCATCACCGGATCGTCCTGATAGCCTTCGACGGTGATGATGTCTGCGCCGCTGCAACTGGCGGCAAACGTGATGCAAGAGCGCACTGGCTTGCCGTCCATCATGACGGTGCAGGCACCGCAGACACCGTGCTCGCACCCCAGGTGCGTACCAGTCAGGCGATGGGTATCCCGAAGAAAATCCCCCAGGTGTGTGCGGTCCGCACAGGCGCCGGAAACCTGACGCCCATTGACCTTGAACTCGATCGTTTGCACGGGATGATCCTCAGCTCAACATTTGTGAAACACAGCGGACGACCACGGTACGGCATAGCTTGCGGTCAATGGCGTCCTTCTCTGGGGCGGCAAGCGCTACTGCCGCGTCAATGGCCTGATCGGTCAGGGCCTCAAGACCTTTGGCCGCGACGCTTCTGGTCAGATCACGAAGAACGACCGGCGGGCCGTCCAATGCGCCAAGTACGATGCGCGCAAACCGGCGGCTGCCATCGAAATACGCCGCGCAGCTTGCCTCGGCGAACTCGCCCGTCTTTCGGCACAACTTGTGGTATCCCCAACGACTGCTTGCAGAGAATGGGGCGATGCGCACCGCACGGATGACCTCTCCCTCTTCCAGCACCGTGGTGTAGGCGCCGAGCATGAAATCATCGATCGCTGCCACGCGAGTCCCTTTAGATGATGCGAGCTCAAGCTGTGCGCCGAGCGCTGTCATCGTGACCACCCAATCGGCAGCGGGGTCGGCGTGCGCAAGACTTCCGCCAACGGTCCCGCGGTTGCGGATTGCCCGGTAGGCAATGCCGGCGGCGACCTCCTGCAGCATCGAATCACGCAGCGGCGCAAATGCGCCGTCTTCGATCTGTGCGTGGGTGACACCGGCGCCGATGCGAATGTAGCCATCCTGCTCGACGACATCCCGCATCTCCGCCAGCTGTGAGAGGTCAACAACGGTATTCGGGCGTACGAGGCGCATATTGAGCATCGGACCGAAGGACTGGCCGCCCCCCATTGGCTTGACGATGTCTGTCCCTGCGGCCAAGCGTGTCAGCGCATCCTTGAGGGTCGCCGGGGAAAAATAGGAAAAGGCAACGGCTTTCATGAATTAGGCGGCCCTCCGCTTCTCGACCTGGATCTGCGCGTCTTGCAACGCTTCCAGGACCTTGCGTGGCGTGAGTGGGGTTTCCTTCAGTTCAACCCCGAAGGATGACAAGGCATCGTTGACAGCATTGAAGATCGCGGCCGGCGGAGCAATCGCCCCACCCTCCCCCATCCCCTTCGCACCAAACTCTGTATGCGGCGAGGGTGTCTCGAAATGATGGATGCGAATAGACGGAATCTCCGTGGGGCCCGGCAGCATGTAGTCAGCCAAGGTTGAGGCCAGTGGCTGACCATTGCCGTCGTAACGCATTTCTTCGTACATGGCCGTGCCGATGCCCTGCGCCACGCCCCCATAGGTCTGACCTTCCACGACCATTGGGTTCACCATCGTTCCGCAGTCTTCGACAACGACATAGTCGAGAATCTCGACATGCCCCGAATCCGTATCCACTTCAAGGGCCACCGCATGTGTGGCGTAGGTAAAGCTTCCAGTGTCCACCGCGGGCTTGAAACCCATGGTGGTCTCGAGACCCTGAGGGTCCACGTCGGCAGGCAGAAGGTGCGGGTTGATATACCAGGCATTGGCAATGCGCTGGACATCGATGCGAGCCGTCCCGGCCAGCACCTGCCCCGCCTCGAACCGGGCATCCTGCTCGGCAACGCCGATCATGTGTGCACCGATCTTCAACAGACGGGGCAGCAAGGCCTTGCAAGCCCGGGAAACCGCACCACCCGACATGACGAGCGAGCGGGAGGCATAGGTGCCAGACGAATACGGCGTAAGCCCGGTATCTCCATGTACGACCTTGATGCGGGAGATATCGATCCCCAGGATCTCGTTGGCGATCTGGGCAAACGTCGTCTCCATCCCCTGACCGTGGGAATGCACCCCAACGCGAACCTCGAGGCCACCATCCGGGGTCACGCGCACGGTGGCAGAGTCAAAGCCCGGAATCACCGGGGTACCCCATGCAGCAAAGACCGAGGTGCCGTGGGCCGATTGCTCCGTGTAGGTTGCAAATCCCACGCCAACATAGCGGCTGCCGCGCGGGCCGGCCTCCTGCATGGCGCGGATGCCCTGCAGGTTGATCATCTCGGCTGCCTTGCGCACGCTTGCCGGGTAATCGCCGCCATCGAAATGCTTGTTGGTCACGTTCACATACGGCATCGCCTCGGGAGGCACCAGGTTTTCGCACCGTACTTCCCATGGTTCGCGATTGACCTCCCGCGCTATCGCGTCGATGAGCAACTCCATGGCGAAGCACACGCCGGTGCGGGCCACTCCCCGATAGGGAACGAAACCTGGCTTGTTGGTCGCCACGCAAATGGTTTCGCAGCGGTAGCCGTCGAACGCATACGGTCCCGGCAGATTGCCAATGGCCTGACCGGGTTCCAGCCCGATGGTGAACGGCCACACCGAATACGCCCCCCCGTCGATCGCTATCTTCGCGTCGAGCGCCAACAGTCGGCCCCGAGAGTCTGCATGCGCAACCAGTTCATAGTGGTGCTCGCGTGAATTGGCCCCTGCCGTCAAATGTTCTCGCCGGTCTTCAATGAATCGGAATGGGCGTCGATAGGTCTTGGCAAGCCAGGCAATGCACAACTCCTCCTGCTGCAGCACACATTTATATCCAAACGCGCCACCGACATCTGGCGAAATGACCCGCACACGCTCCTGATCGAGTCCCAGGCAATGGCTGAGGACCGTGCGGATCAGATGCGGCACCTGCGTGGCGCTGTAGACCACCAACTGATCAAACTGATGGTCCCAATAGGCGAGCACTGCCTTACCTTCCATGGGAACCATGCATTGGCGCGCAAGATCGATCTTGCGGCTGACCGTAACGGTGGCCTCGCTGCGGCGTTGCTCGAAATTCTTGTCGGCTGTCAGGGTCAGGAAGGTATTGTCGTTCCAGTGCTCATGCACGCGCACCTCGCTGGAAAGCTCGAGCGCCTGGGACACCTCCGTGATCGCCGTGAGCTCCTCGAACTCCACCACAACGCCTTCGACGATGTCTTCCGCTTCTGCACGCGTCGGCGCAAACGCCATGGCGATTGGCTCGCCGACAAACCGGACCTTCCCGCTCGCCAACGGTGCCTGGGAGGATTGCTTGTAGGTGGGAAGGGCCGAATCAGCTTCGATATCCAACACGCCTTCCATGTCGTCGCGCACCACAACCGCACTTGCACCGTTCTGCGGTTTCGCGATCGATACGATCCGGGCATGCGCCACCGGGCTGCGCAGGAAGGCGACCTCCTGCAGCTCCGGCATGGCGATATCCGCCACGAAGCGACCTTTGCCATGCAGATGCCGGGCATCCTCTTTGCGGGGTACGCGCGCGCCGACCCCTTGGCCGGGGGCGCTATCCGAGTGACTTGAATCCATCGGTATTTTTGTCCATTCCGTAGGGCGGCATTTCCACTTCCAACACCGCCCAATTACTCAGCACACTGACCGAAATGCTAGAAAGCGGCCAGTGGCTTGTCAATTGCGGTTTCCCGCAGGCGCCCTATGGGTGCACCCCAAGGGCTGCCAACGCCGCGTCGCGGGGCATCACCGTGGCGTATTTCTGCTCCATATCGAACAGATTGGCGGCGTGGGGTTCCAACGCCCTGTCGCCGACGCAATCCGACAGGACGAGCGGCCGGAAACCGTACTGCATCGCATCCACAACGCTGGCGCGGACACACCCGCTCGTCACGGCCCCAGCTACCAGGAGCGTGCGAACGCCATGCTGGGTCAGCCATGCGGAAAGCGCGGTACCAAAAAATGCGGAAGGCACTGTCTTGCGCACCACCAGTTCTCCCGACCGTGGATGCAACGCCTCGACAATGGCACTGTTCTTCTCTCGCTCTTTCAGCGACAGCATGTTCGGCACCTTCATCGAGAAGATGTTGTGGTCCGCGCCGTCGTCGGCGAACACGATGCGTGAGTGCGCCACCGGCCAGCCTTCGCGACGGGCGGCATTGAGTAGCGGTACCGTGTTGGCAATCGCCTCGCGGATGTTCCCACCGCCAAACACCGCCGGATCGGCGAATCCATTGACAAAATCAACGATCAGCAGCCCGAACGGCGCAGCCAGCTCCAGCTGGTTTCCAAAGCCCTGGCGCTCGTATGCGCCAATTTCCTTATGCATGTGCAGACGCTCCTTCGGGATACCTGAATCCGTCCGTTACTTTTCCGTTGGTAACAACGTCCTCGCCATCGAGCCGCACCGTACAGTGACGCAGCGGGATGTCGATATGACAGGCCGTAGTGCGCTGGCCACCGGCCTCGTTGTTCGGCCCGAGCGAGAAAAGGAAGTTGCCCTCGAAAGCTCTCGCATCCATGCCGATCGTCGCCTCGCGGTCATAGAGACCAAGCGTTGTCCAGTGTGCGCGAGGTTGGAGGCCCCAGCCGATATGCGAGATCGCATAGGCTTCCGGGTCATTGAAGGACGCCACGTACTCACTCAGCAACTCGGCATGCAAGCCGCCTTCGATGCCTGAGGCAAAGCCATTGCGCACGGTGATGGTGATCGGCTCCGTCACGTAGGTTTTCTGCGGCAGCAGGATGTCGCCACGGTCCAGCACGATCGTGCCGTTCGCGCCCTTCTCATTCGGCCAGGTCAAGGCAAAGCCGCTAGGCCAGTGATCCCAGCGCCCCGGCTCGTCCACGAAACCGTACTCGCTAATTGCCGGAAACTCTCCCAGAGGACAACGCAGATCGGTCCCCGCCTGGGATATGACATGCATTTCCTTTGCGGCAGTGATCCGCCGGGCGGCTGCCTGGACACGTTCACGATCCGATTCGGTCGGGACCAGCCGCGCCAGGACCTCCGGCGGCTCGACCGCCAGCAGGATCCTGGTTCCGCCTGCCAGAATTTCGTGCTGCTCCGGCGAGAACAGCAGGGTCATGAGATCAAGCACCAAATCGCTGGCCTTGAGCGCTGCGATCGCGGCGCGATTGCCCGTCAGCGGCGTCGTGCCGAGATAAGCCAGCGAATCCCGGCTGAGCGCCTTCTCGCCGTTGACCGGCGGAAGGTCCAGCCGGTTGACCACTGCGCCCATGGCCTGCGTGGCGATCAGCGCGGTAGCGAGCGTCTGCGGGTGCGTAGCGGCGCTCGTGAGAATGGTGACCGTCTGACCGGGCTCAAGCTTCGACAGACGCAGCACTTGCGTCCAGGCCTGCACCATCTGTGAATCGCTCACTGGCATGGCTACTCCTTACTTGATTGCAGGGACACACCGAGGAAATCGCCAAAGGCAGCGTAAAAGCCCGCCTCGTTGTCCCAAGGGATCATGTGGCCAGCGTCTTCCACGTGGCTCGTCTGCACACCGGGCAACAGGCTGCGAATCTCGGCGACATCCTCGGCTCGCACGACGTCTCCCCGCCCCGCAGTCATTAACAGCGTAGGAACCGTGACGCGTGGCATGTCGGCGTGGACATCGTCACGGTGGAAGTCTTCGAAGCTTTGGACGATGGCCTGTTCGTTGCACGTGTGAAGCCATTCCGCACGCAGCCGAAGCTGTTCCTCGGTCCACGTTGGACAGAAGTGCCGCATGCCCTCGACATCGATACCGTTGCGCGCCAAGCGAATGGAATCCACATACCAAGGCAACTGGGCCGGATATGGGCGGCGCCCCGGACCGGATACCGGGGGGTCTACCATGACGAGCCGCGCGAGCCCGCGTGGGCGACGAGCCGCAGCGCGCACGCCAATGCGACCGCCCATCGAGTGACCGACAATGCTGTAGCGAGGCAGCGCTAGCGCCTCGGCAAAATCAATCACATCGCTGGCCTGTGCGTCCAACCCATAGTCCAGGCCTGCTTCCGCCGACGACAGGCCGCGGCCGCGCACGTCAAGGATGTAGGTATCGAAGAATTGGCCAAAGCGCTCGCCCACGAACCCCCACGTGATGGCGGGGCTCGTAATGCCGGGGATCACGATAACGGCGTCCCGCGCGGCTCGCGCGCCATCCTGGCCGCCGTAACGCAAGTAGTGCTGCCGGATACCGTTGGCGTGTGCATGGCCGCCATATTTGAACGTGCTCATACCCCGGCCCTCAGTATGCGCCCGACAACAGCGCACCGGCCCCTGGCACCACGGCCTCGAGATCCAGCGACTTGAGCATGGCATAGGTTGTCGCCACGGCCGCGGTGATCACCGGCTTGCCGGTGATCG
The DNA here is from genome assembly GCF_057315035.1 of Cupriavidus sp. Lineage (NCBI taxonomy): Bacteria > Pseudomonadati > Pseudomonadota > Betaproteobacteria > Burkholderiales > Burkholderiaceae > Cupriavidus > Cupriavidus sp. Next base: position 46,957 of record NZ_DBHKYV010000026.1, read on the forward strand.
CCTCCACCTTCGCAATTGCCGGCAGCGACGGCATCTGCACGCATGCGGACAGCACGATCGCATCGGCATCGGCGTAGTTCATCCCGGACACAATCGCCGGAAGTCGCGACGGATCATGGCGGGCAACATCAAGGTTATCGGGAATCTCGAGCGCCCGATAATCGATCACCTCATATCCTTCGTTGCGAATGTAGTCCACCACGAGTTCTGTCAGAGGCTTCATGTAAGGCGCGACGACAACGATACGTTTCGCGCCGATCACCTTCAGGCCATCGATCAGTGCCCCGGCGCTCGTGATGACCGGAGCATTCGCGCCGTTCGCCGCCGTGTGGGCGGTCAGACGCGCTTCGGACTTCCGGTGGTAGCCGTGTCCCATGGCCATGATCGCCACGAGGCAAGCGTATCCCAGCACGTCAACGCTAGCATCACTCAATTCCACCGCACAGCGATCCGACTCCGCATCCATGGCGGCCAGTTCTTCCTTGACGACCTTCTTCATGCGCATGCGGCTCGAATGGAACGTGAACCGCTCCGGGCGAATATGCTGCCTTGCGGTCAGCATGGCCGGAATTTCCGTCTCCATGGTGATGTTGGAGCTTGGGACGATCTGGCCGATGCGATATACCTTCTGCATGATGTTCCTTGTGTGCCTGGGGGCGATTAGAGTTTCAAGATACGTTGCGCATTGCCATGGCAGACCAGCGCGCGTGTGGTCTCGTCCAGCGGTGCGGTTTCGATGAACCTGGCCGCGACTTCGGTCGATTCGTAGGGATAGTCGACCGAGAACATCACCGCTTCCGCGCCCATTTCGGCGATCGCACCTGCCAACGCGCCGTGCGAGCAGACGCCCGACGTCGTGATCACGATGTTGCTGCCGATGTATTCCGACGGCGCGCGATCGAGACGGATGCCTTGCGAGTACACGGGGAAACGGCTGTCAAAGCGCCACCGCAGGTAGGGAAGCCCTTCACCCATGTGTCCGAGGATCAGCTTCAGTCGCGGGAAACGATCGAAAACCCCGCCGAACAGCAAACGCAGCGCATGCGAGGCCGTCTCCACGCCCCAGCCCCACACGGCGCCGGTCAGTTCCGGATGGCCAGCGAACACGGTGGGCTGGACCGCAGCATCCGTCGGGTGCAGATACAGCGGAACATCGAGCGCCTGCATACGTTCCCAGAACACGTCATAGGCCAGGTCGTCGTAGTAGCGCCCGAGGGTATGGCCGTTTACCAGCGCTCCCTTGAAACCAAGATCGAGGACAGTGCGCTCGAGTTCCTTTGCTGCCTGTACCGGGTCTTGCATCGGCAGCGCGGCAAAGCCGGCGTAACGAGTCGGGTGGCGGGAAACCTGCTCAGCCAGGAAGTCGTTACTTGTGCGGGACCGGGTGATGGCCAGTTCGGTATCGCTCTCCCCTTGTACGCCAGGTCCGGTCTGCGACAGCACCACCATGTCAATACCGGCGCGGTCCATCTCGCCCAGACGAAGTTCGTCGAAGTCCGCGAGCCGTCGGCCAATGTCGGCAAAGACCTCAGGGTCGATGAGCTGGGTGAATCCTTTCGAATACGCCTGGAAGCCAGGCGTCATGAAATGTTCTTCGAGGGCGATCTTTTTAACTCTTGCCATGTTGCGACGACTCCTGAGGGGAACTCGGGTGCATGGACCACGTCGTGTCACGCACCAATTGATCAGTACACTGAGTATTTGCGGATTCTAGTCACCGGGATTTGAAAAGTCTAGGCGCCGGTGCGGAGGGTTAACACTGATAACGACGCATACTGACGATCAGTACACTGTTTTTCATAGTCAGTATGCTGACAATATGAGGCGATACACCGGCTGTCAGCGCCCGCACAACAACAATTCGTCCACCACCGACGACCTTTTGGGGAGCCCCACCATGCCACGTCATCGCATTCCTTGCCTCCGCGCAGCCGCTTCCGCAGTGCTTGCCCTGCTGGCGACACCACCCGCCCTGGCTGACGCCAGCGGCGTCAAGATCGGCGTCATCACCGATATGAGCGGTTCGTACGCGGACCTTTCCGGACGCGGCTCCGTCGTCGCCGCACAAATGGCGGTGGAAGAGTACGGTGGAAAGGCCCTCGGGAAGTCTGTAATAGTTGTTTCGGCAGACCATCAGAACAAGGCAGACATTGCGTCCTCGCTGGCGCGCCGATGGTTTGACACCGAGGGCGTGGACATGGTGATCGACTTTCCAAACTCGTCCACAGCCCTCGCTGTACAGGAAGTGGCGCGTCAGAAGCAAAAGATCAATATCGTCTCGACGGGCGGTGCCATGGCGTTGACCAATCAGGCATGCTCGCCAACGGGATTCCACTGGGCATGGGACACCTATTCCGTGTCCTACCCTCTGGTCAAGCGCATGGTTGAACAGGGCAGGAATAGCTGGTACTACATCACCGTGGACTATGCGTTTGGCCATTCGCTGGAAGCTGACTTCCGCAAGGCGGTGGACGCCGTGGGCGGCAAGAACGTCGGCAGCACGAAGCATCCGCTGAACGCCAGCGACTTCAGCAGCCAGGTGGTGGCAGCATCCACTTCCAAGGCCAAGGTCGTCGTGCTTGCCAATGCCGGCAATGACATGATCAACGGGGTCAAGGCCGCAAAGGAGTTCGGCCTGCAGCGCGCCGGCCAGATCGTCATCACCCCGTCGACCTTCATTACCGACATCAAGAGTCTCGGCCTTCCCACGGCTCAGGGTCTGATCTACGTCGATCCATTCAAGCTGGATCTCGACGCCAAGTCCAAAGCGTTCGTCGAGAACTACTACAAGCGGCAGAAGGCCTACCCTACCCACGGCCAGATCGGCGTGTATTCCGGCGTCCTTCACTACCTGAAGGCCGTTGACGCGGCAAAGACGATTGACGGACCTGCTGTCGCGGAAAAGATGCGCGTAATCCCCGTCAATGATGCGTTTGTGCATAACGGCAAGGTGCGTGTGGATGGTCGCATGGTCCACGACATGTACCTCGCCGAAGCCAAGGCGCCGAGTGAGTCGAAAGGTCCATGGGATCTGGTCAAGTACATCGCCACGATTCCCGGCGATGATGCTTTCCGGCCGCTTTCGGCCAGCGAATGCAGCTTGGCCAGGAATTGATTGCACGGGCCGTCTTGTAGCCGCGCACGGTTGTTTGCGTGCGCGGTGGGCGCCGGCCCACAACAGGGTTAACGAGGACGCGAGCGGCATTTTAATCAGTACACTGATCTTATATACTCAGTACACTGATTACTTTGTAGTGAGAGGCTTTCATGACCGCTTTGGGTAGGACTTTGAAGGAGCTTCAGATGTCACAGTCGGCGCCAATTCTCATTGTTGGATGCGGACAGGCAGGAGCCATGGCGGCCGCGGAGCTCCGCAAGCTTGGCTTTTGTGGTCGTATCGTGATGGTCGGAAGCGAGACCCACGCGCCTTATGAACGCCCACCGCTATCCAAGGCGGTCCTTGCGTCGGGAGCCGAAGGCGTCCAGGTCGCCTTGCATCCGGAAGGCTTCTATGCCGAGCAGTCGATCGAACTGCGTCTGGGCGTCGAGGTCAATGCCATTGACACGGCAAACAGCGTCGCATACTGCAGTGACGGCGAGGTGCTGCCGTATGCATCGTGCCTCATCGCCACCGGCGGGGACGCTCGTGTACTAACCTCACTGCCCGCTGGTACGCCCTCCGTGCACTACTTGCGCACAATGGATGATGCGAACGGCTTGCGCGACGCGATGCGGACGGCCAAGGACGTCCTGGTCATCGGCGGAGGGTTCCTCGGCCTCGAAGCAGCTTCGACGGCGCTTGACCAAGGTCTGCGCGTGACCCTGGCCGAGTCGAACCATCGATTGCTCGGCCGTGCCGTGCCGGCTGAACTTGCAGACTGGCTCGAGCAGCGAGTACGGTCGCGCGGCGTCGATCTGCGACTCGGCCTGGATATCGCCAGTATCGATATCCGCGAGGACGGTCTGCGCTTCCGCTTCGCCGATGGCACGACACTGCAGCCGTCCCTCGTGGTGGTCGCTGTCGGGCTGACGCCTCGTGTCAATCTGGCCACCGAAGCCGGCCTGGCGCTTCATCCGGCTAACGGCGGGATCGAGGTGAACGAACATTGCCAGACCAGCCAAAGCGGTGTGTATGCCGCGGGCGATTGCACCAGCCAGTTTCAGCCTGCCTTTGGTGTCCATATGCGGCTGGAGTCCTGGCAGAACGCCAACGAGCAAGCGCGGATTGCCGCTGCCGCCATGCTCGGTGTACAGACACAGCCAGCGGCCTTGCCCTGGTTCTGGACTGATCAGTTCGGCTGCAACGTCCAGATGCTCGGCGCGGGCCATCCCGATTGCACCTACGTCTGGCGCGATGCATCGCCTGCCGACGCCGATGCTCCAAAATTTCTGCTGCTTGGGACACGCCACGGGCGCTTGTGTCAGGCCATCGCTGTAAACGCGGGTGGAGACTTGCGACAGCTCCGCCCCCTCGTGGGCCAAGTGGTAGAGCAGCACCTGCAAAGGCTTGGCGACCACACCATCGCACTGCGCGCCCTCGTGCGTGACATTCAGGCAGACCTGATCACGTCCCCGACTCCTGTTGTACAGCCCTAGCCCATACCAAGAGGAACGATTCATGTATCAATCGCAAGCCGTCATCCACCACACGCTGGGGCGCAAGGACGCGGAGCTGGTCGACCATCAGTGGCCCGCCGATGCACTGCACTACATCCCCGACTGGGTCTATACCAGCCAGCAGGTCCACGACCTCGAACTCGACAAGATCTTCCGCGGCCGCTCATGGAACTACGTCGCCCTCGAGGCCGAGATCCCCAACCCCGGCGACTACAAACGCTCCTATGTCGGATCCACCCCCGTCGTCGTCTCCCGCGCCGAGGACCGCAGCATCAACGTCTTCGAGAACCGCTGCGCACACCGCGGTGCCGAGTTCTGCCGTCACAGCCAGGGCAACACCAAGGAATTCGTCTGCCCCTACCACCAGTGGTCCTACGATCTCAAGGGCAATCTCCAGGGCGTGCCCTTCAAGCGCGGCGTCAACCGCGCCGGCGGCATGCCCAAGGACTTCCGCAACGAAGACCACGGCCTGCTCAAGCTCAACGTCACCACCCGCAACGGTGTGATCTTCGCCTCCTACTCCGACGATGTGGAGGACCTCGAAACCTACCTGACTCCCGATATCCTCAAGGACTTCGACATCGTCTTCAACGGCAAGCCCCTCAAGGTGCTCGGCTACTACAAGAACGAGCTGCCGTGTAACTGGAAGATGTACCACGAGAACCTGAAGGACCCCTACCACGCCACCCTGCTGCACTCGTTCCTCGTCGTCTTCGGCCTGCTGGTCGCCGGCAACGAGTCCGCCATGATCGCCGACCCCGTGCACGGCCGCCATGGCACCATGGCCTCGGCCAAGAAGGAAGACAAGTACGCCGCCGTCAGCGACGAGAACAAGAAGGAAATGCGCTCCTACCACGAGGGCATGCGCCTGGAGGATGATCGGTTCCTCGAATACATCCGGGAATTCGACTCGCCATGGTCGGTCACCATGCAGACCGTCTGGCCCAACCTCATCGTGCAGCGCGAGATGAACACCCTCGGCGTGCGCCAGATCGTCCCCAACGGCCCCAACAGCATGATCATGCTCTGGACCATGTTCGGCTACGAGGACGACTCCGAGGAGATGACACAGCACCGTCTGCGCCAGGGCAACCTCATGGGCCCCGCAGGATTCCTCGGCCTCGAAGACAACGAAGCAATGAAGTTCGTCCAGGAAGGCGTGCGCCGCTCCAGCACCGATCTCAACGTCATCAAGCTCGACGCCAACCACATCGGCACCGCCAACTCACTCATCTCCGAGTCCGCCATCCGCGCCATGTACCAGTACTACCGCGGCGTGATGGGATTCTGAACATGAAACCGATGAACTACGCCATCTATCGCCCCAGCACCCTGCGCCCCGCACGGGCCCTCGAGCTGCGCCTGGAGATCGAGTCCTTCCATGCCGAGTACTGCGCCGTCCTCGACGCCGGCGCCGTCGAGCAATGGCCCAGCTTCTTTACCGAGGACGCGATCTATCGCATCACCGCCCGCGAGAACGCCGAGCTCAACCTGCCCGTCGGCCTCGTCTATGCCCAGGGCATCGGCATGATGCGCGACCGCGCCGCCGCCATCGCCAACACGCAGATGTTCGCCCCGCGCTACAACCTGCATCTGGTGACCAACACCCGTGTCATCGACGAGACGGCCGAAGGCGAGATCCTCGCCCAGGCCAACTTCCTGCTGCTGCAGACCCTCGTCGAAGCTCCCACCACCATCCACATGGCCGGTACCTACCACGACCGCTATCGCCGCGTGCGCGACACCCTGCTGCTCGCCGAGCGCCAGGCCGTCTACGACACCACCATCATCGCCAACGACCTCGTCTATCCCGTCTGAGGCCAAACGGCCAGAACCGGATGCGCGCCTGCGGCCCGCTCCCGGTTCACACCCCGCGCAGTATCGTGCGGCTGTACTGGTTGTTCGCCTCCACCAGGGTCGACAGCAGCGTCATGAACGTCTCGCGCTGCGCCGGCTTGAGCGGCGCAAGCATCCGCTCCTGCGCTCGCGCCATGTCCGCACGCAGCGACACCACAACGCTCTTGCCTTCCTTGGTGAGAAAGACATGCCGCGTACGGCGGTCCGCAGGGTTCTCACGCCGCTCGAGCAGCCCGCGTTCCTCCAGACGGCGTACGACATCCGCCGTGGTCGTGCGATCGAGGCCGACTTCCTGCCCCAGTGAGGTCTGATCCAGTCCAGGCATAACCGAGAGCACGGTCAGGATTGCGTACTGGACCGGCGTGATGTTAAGGGCCTTGCACTCTTCAAAGAACATCGCGACGTGGATCTGGTGCAGGCGTCGGACCAGGAAGCCCGGTCGCGCCCAGAGCAACTCCTTGGCCGGATCGGCTTCCGCCGCGGTCTCCACGCGATCATTCGGCTGCGTACTGCGTTTGCCTCTTGGTGGCATATCGGTTCTTCACGTTTGTTTGCACACTTACAAGTATAGAGGAGAGTGCCAACAGCGCCTTCTTCGAGGGCTCTAACCTGGATCCGAGGTAATGAAGCGGTTCCGCATGGAGAAGGCCGAGAGCCGGTAGACGACTCTCGGCAGCGGGACCGCTACCCGCACGCTAGGTGTGCGAGGCGCGGCGATGCCAATATTCAGAGCGGTAGTCAGCTACCTTTCGGGACAGCACCAAGACCTTGCGACGCTCCGACTGCAACGTCTTCAGGCGCACGCCACCCGAATCCGACAAGGATGCCCAGTACACACAATGCGGCAAGGTAATAGGCCGGCGCCGCAACCAGGCCCTGCTTGCCTACCAGGTACGCCGCAACTGCGGGCGCCGTTCCGCCAAAGATTGCGTATGCAGTGTTGTAGCTGAGCGCAAAGCCGGTAAACCGCACTTCCGCAGGAAAACTCCGCACGATGATGTACGGGGCCAACGTAATCGTTCCGATGAGGAACCCACCCACGATGTATAGCGGCCAGGATACGCCTGCACCGGTGATGAGCTTGAAGTAGAACGTGCCAGCCACCGCCAGCATCGCGGCGCTGCCGACAGCGAACGATCGACCACCACCAAAAATGTCCGCAGCCCACCCGACGAAAATGCTCCCGAGAATCAGCATCAGGATCGACCACGAGTTCATCGTGAACACGGTCTTTGCATCGACGCCGAATTGCGCCTGCAAGTATGTCGGGGTGTAGAGGAAATACAGTACGAAGACGCCGGAGAAAACCCAGGTCGCAAGCATGGAGACAAGCACAGCGCCGCGGTGCTGCGAAAGCACGATGGAGAGTGGCAGTTTGGCTGTCGCCACACGTTTCTCACGCAGCGACTCGAACACCGGCGTTTCGTGAAGGAAGCGGCGCAGATAGACAGAGATCAGTCCGAATACGCCGCCTGCAATGAACGGCAGACGCCAGCCCCACGATCGAAGATCGTCCGCCGGCAGGTTCGCGGTGAGGAACTTGGCACTCAGCGCACCGAGCAGGATGCCGGTGCACAAGCCACCCATCAACAACCCGCAAGCGAGGCCAATGCGATTGCGGCGCACGTGCTCGGCGCAGAAGATCCAGGCGCCCGGCACTTCGCCGCCGACCGACAGTCCTTGCAGAACGCGACACACCAGGAACAGCAACGGCGCGGCGACGCCAAGCATTTCGTAGCTTGGGAGCATGCCGATTACCAGGGTTGGCACTGCCATGAGGAAGAGGCTCAGGGCAAACATCTTCTTGCGGCCAATGCGATCGCCAAAATGGGCGAAGAAAATGCCACCGATCGGGCGTACGAGATACCCCGCCGCGAAGATGCAAAACACCTCCAGTTGCGCGAGCCATTCAGGTGTGTTGGGCGGAAAGAACACCGTGGCAAGTAGTTTCGTAAAGAACACCGCCACGATGAAATCGTAGTACTCCAGCGCTCCGCCTAGTGAGGCAAGCGAAAGCGTTTTGATGTCGTTGCGTGACAGCGATTTGCTGTCCGATGGGCTGCCGGCTTTGTACGTCGGTGAGTTCATAGTGTTTCGAAGCGTAAGCGGTGTTGCCGGCTTATCAGGCGGCTCCACCAGGACAACGGTGAATGCGGCACACGAGGATGCGCACAAGGACCCAAAACGCCGGCGTGAGCCGGCCACGAGAGAAAGTCATCTCGGGCGGGAATCAAGATGACGGTCTACGAATCAGCGCGTTAGCACTGGGCGTGATGCTGCTGCCTGGTCGCAGGCGCAGCGGCAAAGCTTCTCCATCCGCCCGACTTCAGTGGCCGGGCGTTGCCTGCGAAACGAGGCGGTGGGTACTTGCCATGGACGGGGGCTCCGGTTATCGCTAAGGCGGCCTGCGTCGCGGACTTCGGTCATCCGTCTACTCGCAGTAACTAATCAGTACACTGAATAGTTCGCAAAATTCTAGTCAGTGCGGCGCCGGGAACGCAAGGTGATTTGCAGAGGGGTTAACACCAATAACCGCTTAAGAAATCGCTCAGTACACTGACTTGTATGTTCAGTATGCTGATGATTTAACTGGACGCTTAAAAAGACTTGCCAAGGGCCCCCAACATGACAATCGGTCTGACTCGCGATAAAGCGCGTACATCGACATCCAGCATGACTGCCGAAGAGCGCAAGGTCATCTTGGCCTCCTCGTTTGGTGCATTGATGGAGTGGTACGACTTTTACATCTATGCCGCGTTGGCAGGCTATTTCGGGGTACTGTTCTTCCCGAAAGGAAACGAGACGGCGGCATTTCTCGCGAGCCTGGCGACCTTCGGCGCAGGCTTTCTGATACGTCCGGTTGGCGCCCTGCTCTTCGGGCGACTTGGCGACATGATCGGGCGCAAGTACACGTTCCTGGTCACGATCTTGCTGATGGGTGTTGCCACCGTAGGTGTCGGCGTATTGCCCACGTACGAGCAGATCGGTATCGCTGCCACGATCTTGCTTGTGCTCCTGCGACTCCTGCAGGGCCTTGCCCTGGGCGGTGAGGTCGGCGGCGCTGTGACCTACGTCGCCGAGCATTCACCGACGGACAAGCGAGGGCTCTACACGAGCTCTCTCCAGACCACGGCAACGCTTGGGTTATTGTCGTCGCTTTTCGTGGTCTATCTGCTGAAAACATGCCTGACGGAAGTGGAGTTCCGCGCGTGGGGGTGGCGGATACCGTTCATCGTGTCATTGGTGATGCTTGTAATCTCCGTCTACATCCGAGGCAAGCTCCATGAATCACCGGTGTTTGTTCGCATGAAGGCGAGCAACACGACCGCCAAATCCCCAATCCGCGAGAGCTTCCTGCGCTGGGACAATGCAAAGTACGTGCTGCTTCTCTTCGTTGTCGCTGCGGGACTCGGCGCGATCTTCGGCACCGGACACTTCTACACGATGTTCTTCGTGAACAAGACGCTCCAGGTCCCGATCGAAACGGTGCACAAGCTCATTGCGATCGCGTTGGTTGTCGCCACGCCGTGCTACCTCTTCTTCGGCTGGCTCTCGGACCGGATTGGGCGCAAGTACATCATGATGGCCGCCTGCCTGCTGGCTGCCTTGTCGTTCCAGCCCATTTTCAAGGGCTTGACCCACTATGCCAATCCGGCGCTCGAGCAATTCCAGCAGCAGGACGCCGTCCAGGTAAAGGCCGGCGACTGCAAGGCACGCCTCTTTGGCGATCCGGTCTCCGATTGCGACAAGATCCGCGGCTACCTTACCGATCTTGGCGTCGGTTACAACTTTGTGGCCACGGACGGCACCGCACCTGCGCAAGTCCGGATTGGTCAGCGCACGCTGCAAGGATTTGATCGCGAAGCCATCCGGCAGGCTCTCAAGGACGCCGGATGGCCAGAGCATGCGGATCCCGGCCGGATCAACCACTTCATGCTGTTCGTACTACTGCTGCTACCTATCCTTCTGCTCGCCATGGTGTATGGTCCGATGGCAGCATTCATGGTGGAACTGTTCCCTGCGCGGGTCCGATATACCTCGCTTTCGCTACCCTTTCACCTCGGCGCCGGCTGGGTCGGTGGAATGCTTTCCTTCGTCGTCACAGCCATGAACGTGTCAAGCGGGAACGTCTATTACGGCCTGTGGTATCCGGTGATCATCGCCGGTGCGGCCTTCATCATCGGCATGCTGTTCGTTCCCGAGACGCGGGGACGCGACCTCTCGATCTAGCACTCCCGACCAGGGAGCGGATCTATCTGCTCCCTGCTCCCTCTCCTGCACGCCTCCGGTCGAACTGCGGAAGCTTGCGACGCCTCGGTTCGCGACGTTCCCGCAGCTTTCCGCAACTTCCTGCAGCTTTGCGCCAAGTTTTGACATCTTTCGGGTTAACGAGAATGCCTCGACCCCAACAGTGCAGTACACTAACAATTATCATCAGTGTACTGACGAATAACAAAGGAGTGCCCCATGGCCTGGATTGAACTTGAGACGGCGAGCGGTCTTCAGAACGACGACGTCATACCCGTCACGCTCGGCGAGCACCAACTCGCTGTATTTCGATCGGAAGACCAGTTCTTCGTGACCGACAATGTTTGCACGCACCAGTATGCGCTTTTGTCTGACGGTTACCTGGAAGACGGGTGCATCGAGTGTCCGCTTCATCAAGCGAAATTCGACATCCGCACCGGCAAAGCCATGTGCGCCCCGGCAACGCAGGACATCCGCATCTATCCGGTAAAGATCGAGAACGATCGCGTCTGGGTCGAAATCTAGGCGTAATGGATCGACATACGCGTCACCACATACCTCAGGAACGATTCATGTATCAATCGCAAGCCGTCATCCACCACACGCTGGGGCGCAAGGACGCGGAGCTGGTCGACCATCAGTGGCCCGCCGATGCACTGCACTACATCCCCGACTGGGTCTATACCAGCCAGCAGGTCCACGACCTCGAACTCGACAAGATCTTCCGCGGCCGCTCATGGAACTACGTCGCCCTCGAGGCCGAGATCCCCAACCCCGGCGACTACAAACGCTCCTATGTCGGATCCACCCCCGTCGTCGTCTCCCGCGCCGAGGACCGCAGCATCAACGTCTTCGAGAACCGCTGCGCACACCGCGGTGCCGAGTTCTGCCGTCACAGCCAGGGCAACACCAAGGAATTCGTCTGCCCCTACCACCAGTGGTCCTACGATCTCAAGGGCAATCTCCAGGGCGTGCCCTTCAAGCGCGGCGTCAACCGCGCCGGCGGCATGCCCAAGGACTTCCGCAACGAAGACCACGGCCTGCTCAAGCTCAACGTCACCACCCGCAACGGTGTGATCTTCGCCTCCTACTCCGACGATGTGGAGGACCTCGAAACCTACCTGACTCCCGATATCCTCAAGGACTTCGACATCGTCTTCAACGGCAAGCCCCTCAAGGTGCTCGGCTACTACAAGAACGAGCTGCCGTGTAACTGGAAGATGTACCACGAGAACCTGAAGGACCCCTACCACGCCACCCTGCTGCACTCGTTCCTCGTCGTCTTCGGCCTGCTGGTCGCCGGCAACGAGTCCGCCATGATCGCCGACCCCGTGCACGGCCGCCATGGCACCATGGCCTCGGCCAAGAAGGAAGACAAGTACGCCGCCGTCAGCGACGAGAACAAGAAGGAAATGCGCTCCTACCACGAGGGCATGCGCCTGGAGGATGATCGGTTCCTCGAATACATCCGGGAATTCGACTCGCCATGGTCGGTCACCATGCAGACCGTCTGGCCCAACCTCATCGTGCAGCGCGAGATGAACACCCTCGGCGTGCGCCAGATCGTCCCCAACGGCCCCAACAGCATGATCATGCTCTGGACCATGTTCGGCTACGAGGACGACTCCGAGGAGATGACACAGCACCGTCTGCGCCAGGGCAACCTCATGGGCCCCGCAGGATTCCTCGGCCTCGAAGACAACGAAGCAATGAAGTTCGTCCAGGAAGGCGTGCGCCGCTCCAGCACCGATCTCAACGTCATCAAGCTCGACGCCAACCACATCGGCACCGCCAACTCACTCATCTCCGAGTCCGCCATCCGCGCCATGTACCAGTACTACCGCGGCGTGATGGGATTCTGAACATGAAACCGATGAACTACGCCATCTATCGCCCCAGCACCCTGCGCCCCGCACGGGCCCTCGAGCTGCGCCTGGAGATCGAGTCCTTCCATGCCGAGTACTGCGCCGTCCTCGACGCCGGCGCCGTCGAGCAATGGCCCAGCTTCTTTACCGAGGACGCGATCTATCGCATCACCGCCCGCGAGAACGCCGAGCTCAACCTGCCCGTCGGCCTCGTCTATGCCCAGGGCATCGGCATGATGCGCGACCGCGCCGCCGCCATCGCCAACACGCAGATGTTCGCCCCGCGCTACAACCTGCATCTGGTGACCAACACCCGTGTCATCGACGAGACGGCCGAAGGCGAGATCCTCGCCCAGGCCAACTTCCTGCTGCTGCAGACCCTCGTCGAAGCTCCCACCACCATCCACATGGCCGGTACCTACCACGACCGCTATCGCCGCGTGCGCGACACCCTGCTGCTCGCCGAGCGCCAGGCCGTCTACGACACCACCATCATCGCCAACGACCTCGTCTATCCCGTCTGAGGCCAAACGGCCAGAACCGGATGCGCGCCTGCGGCCCGCTCCCGGTTCACACCCCGCGCAGTATCGTGCGGCTGTACTGGTTGTTCGCCTCCACCAGGGTCGACAGCAGCGTCATGAACGTCTCGCGCTGCGCCGGCTTGAGCGGCGCAAGCATCCGCTCCTGCGCTCGCGCCATGTCCGCACGCAGCGACACCACAACGCTCTTGCCTTCCTTGGTGAGAAAGACATGCCGCGTACGGCGGTCCGCAGGGTTCTCACGCCGCTCGAGCAGCCCGCGTTCCTCCAGACGGCGTACGACATCCGCCGTGGTCGTGCGATCGAGGCCGACTTCCTGCCCCAGTGAGGTCTGATCCAGTCCAGGCATAACCGAGAGCACGGTCAGGATTGCGTACTGGACCGGCGTGATGTTAAGGGCCTTGCACTCTTCAAAGAACATCGCGACGTGGATCTGGTGCAGGCGTCGGACCAGGAAGCCCGGTCGCGCCCAGAGCAATTCCTTGGCAGGATCGTCCTCAATCCCGCGTTCATCCATTGCGGAAACAACTTTAGACGTTTCGTTCGACTGTCTCCTAACTGGCATGACATTTATAGTTTGTTAGCACACTGACAGTATATATGGACGGAAGCACTCAACCCAGCAAAATACCAACTTGCTCTCAACAGCACTGCCTCGCAATTCACAGTCCGCCGTTCTAGCATTGGTATAGCGCAATCCCCGTAACAGCAAGAACTTTTTTGTTGGTTGCGGTTTGGAAGATAAAGGCGCGCTGACATACGCTATATCAGACTGCGCGAAGACTGTTGCCTGCAGTGTCCGGCTCCTCGAAGCGCGTTCAGGCATGTACGCGCCAATAATATTGGACAGCGCGTCCGCTCATCCGACAGTGAACCAGCAATGGAGACGATGATGGGAAACGACGAACACGCGAAGCCGCTCTACAAGTCCCTCTACTTCCAGGTCATCACCGCCATTATCCTCGGTGTCATTCTTGGCCATTTCTACCCCCAAGCCGGCGAGGCGATGAAACCGTTGGGCGACGGCTTCATCAAGCTGATCAAGATGATCATCGCCCCGATTATCTTCTGCACGGTCGTGGTTGGCATCGCCGGCATGGAAGACATGAAGAAGGTCGGCAAGACAGGCGGGCTGGCGCTGCTGTACTTCGAAGTGGTGAGCAGCATTGCGCTACTGGTTGGCCTGCTGATCATCAATATCGTCAAGCCTGGCGCGGGCATGAACGTCGACCCCTCCACGCTCGACACGAAGGGAATCGCCGCCTACACCGAGCCTGGCAAGATGCAAGGCACGGTCGATTTTCTGCTGCACGTGATTCCAAACACCGTGGTCGATGCGTTTGCCAAGGGTGAAATCCTGCAGGTGCTGCTGTTCGCGGTGATGTTCGGATTCGCGCTGCACAGGTTCGGTGGCCGCGGCACACTGGTGTTCGACTTCATAGAGAAGTTCTCGCACGTGCTGTTTACCATCGTCGGCTACATCATGAAGGTGGCACCGATTGGCGCCTTCGGCGCGATGGCTTTCACCATCGGCAAATATGGCGTGAGCTCGCTGCTGCAGCTTGGCCAGTTAATGGCGACCTTCTATGCCACCTGCCTGCTCTTTATCTTCGTAGTGCTGGGCACCATCGCGAAACTACACGGTTTCTCGATCTGGAAGTTCATCAAGTACATCAAGGAAGAACTGCTGATCGTGCTGGGCACGTCGTCCTCCGAATCCGTGCTGCCGCGCATGATGGCCAAACTGGAGAACCTGGGCGCCCGCAAATCCGTTGTCGGACTCGTGATTCCCACCGGTTATTCCTTCAATCTGGATGGCACGTCCATCTACCTGACCATGGCGGCAGTGTTCATCGCCCAGGCCACCAACACCGACATGACCCTGTTGCAGCAACTGACCCTGCTCGCGGTGCTGCTGCTAACCTCAAAGGGCGCGGCCGGCGTCACCGGCAGTGGCTTCATCGTGCTGGCGGCCACGCTGTCGGCGGTGGGACATGTTCCCGTGGCAGGCTTGGCCCTGATTCTGGGCATTGACCGCTTCATGTCGGAGGCACGCGCCCTGACCAACCTGATTGGCAACGGCGTGGCCACGGTCGTAGTGGCGAAATGGACGGGTGATCTCGATGTCGAGCAAATGAATCGCAGGCTGAACAACGAATCGGGTATCGAGGCTGATGAACCCGAAGTGGTGCTGGACCAGGTTGCGGCTCATATGCCGGCTGATGACAGGCCGATGGCGCGGTGAGCCGTCGCAAACTGGCGAAAATTGGAAATGTTGCAGATGCGCAACCTGGAAGAAGGCCGGCCATTGAATCTCGTCCATCGCCTGGCCCGTGCCTTCGTCGTTCTACTGATGCTAGGGGCTTGCTCCACGAAGCCGCTCGTCCCGTACTCTGTCGATACGCCGCCACTCGCACTCATGCCGGTATCGCAGATAGGTGTTGAAGACAAGCGGGCGCGCTTCCGTGAAATCTATTGCGCCGTGCTGGAGGCTCGCGGCACCACGCTTCCAGATTACCGGCCCTGCCACGATGCACTAGCCCGCGTCGGCACCGAACCTGCCGGCATTGGCAAGCCGGTCTACCTGGGGGAATCCAGGCGCCATCTCGTCGCCATGTTGGTACCAGGCATCGGATATGAGTGCATAAAGGCATGGCTGAGCCCACCGGAAACCGTCGCGCGGCACTTACAGCGGTTCGGCTATGACGTGCAACTGCTAAAGGTCGATGCATTGTCGAGTTCCGCGACAAACGCACGCCAGATCCGTGATGCGATCATGGCAACACCGTCGGCCCCGATGGAGGCCCGCATCGTGCTGATTGGATATTCAAAAGGGGCGCCCGACATCCTCGAAGCGGTAACCGCGTATCCGGAAATTCGCGGCCGCATCGCGGCCGTGGTCAGCGCGGCGGGAGCAATTGGTGGATCGCCACTCGCCAACGACGCAGAGCAATACCAAGCTGACCTACTACGTCACTTCCCGGGAGCGACATGCGAGTCGGGGGATCGGGGCGCCGTGCAGAGCCTGAGGCCTGCGGTACGCAAGGAGTGGTTGGCGCACAATCCACTACCACCCAGCCTGCACTACTACTCGCTTGTCACCTTTCCCCAGCCAGAGCGTATTTCCTCGATTCTCGTGTCCAGCTACAACAAATTGGCGAGCGTTGATGCACGCAACGACAGTCAGGTCATCTTTTATGACCAAGTCATACCCGGAAGCACTCTGGTGGGCTACGTCAATGCGGACCACTGGGCGCTCGCCGTGCCCATTGCGCGCTCGCACGAGACAATCGGTGCGCTAGTTGTGACCCAAAATGCTTATCCCCGCGAGGCACTTACCGAATCACTGCTGCGTTTCATCGAGGAAGACCTTGCTGAAAATGAGAGAGAGCCGGGATAGTCATTTTCCGCCGCGCCATTCCTCCAGATATTCGAGAGAATCTGGCTAGCGTGACCGTCCAGGCGCTACGGCGCGGCACGCTCGCGTTGCTCCAGGTACGGCACCCAGTCCAGGATCTGCACGTCAGACAAACTCAGCGGGCGTGTGGCAAAGAACAGCACGGCTCGCAAGCCGTCGGTGGCGTAACGCGATTCGCCGAGCGACTGCCGCGGTTGCGCGACAGTCGCCACGCCCACGCCAGCGGCAAAGCCAACCTTGTCGAGTCCTCCGGAATAAATTATGTCCTGGATGAACAGGTTGCGGGCTTCGTCCACGTCGGACTGCAGCATTGGATTGGGATCGTTGCGAGAAATGAAGCGTCCACCAACTGGACGGCCGACCTGCGCGACATATACGTCCCGACCTTGAAAACGTAGCGGCGTCACCCACGCTCGCAGCCACGTGGCAGGCGCTCCCATCTGCGCCTGCTTGCGCACCACCACGTCCGGCGGGCGCCCGAATAAATGCTGCTTGAAGTCGATTGGGCGCGCGTTGCGGCGATAGCTGCGGCGCACCATCGCCGCCGCGATGTCCTCCAGGTTACCCACGACCACCACGTTCAGCGGATCGGCAGGCGTCGTGCCTGCGGCGTCCGTGGCACAGCAAGGCAATTTCTCGATTGCCGCGCGGAGCGCCGCCAGGTCGGCAACGTCGGTCATCTGCGACGGCGCGTACTGGAACGAACGCTGCGCGAAGCGTACGTCGGCAACGTCGCCGGGCACCGGCACGAACAGCGTGAACGGAATCATCTCCCGCGTACCGACCAGATCGACATTGACGAGCTTGGTAATGTGGTCGGGATTGGTGAACAGTACCCCGGAATGTGTGGCACCCGGTGGAACAGGGTTTTGAAAGGCGCGTGCGTTGAAATAGTTGTCTATCTGCTGATTGCTGGCGCCTCCCAGCGCGGAATGAAACGACCACGCGACTTCGAGCGGCGAGAAATAGTCGGGGTCGGTACCCGATCGCAGCAGCCACAATGGCTTGTCCGTGCGATTGGTGACTTCGAACCAGACGGGTTGCACACGGGCGGCAACGATGTTTGCGCCGTACATCCGCTGCCCATCTTCGGCGCTCAACACCGAGGCACTGATAGTGACACCCCGGTTCGTCGCGCTGACCGCACGGGCGCGTACCGGCGCGACATCGAAGGTCTCCGGTTGTTGCCAGGTCGTACACGCCGATAGCGCCATCAACAGGACGCAAGTTGCAGCGCGGCGCATTCGCAGGGTCATCGCCGCGCATCCTTCGCAGGCGCCAAGGTGGGCTGCGATGCCGCGGACGCAGGGGGCAACTTCTCCGGTCCAGAACCAGCGCCCCAAAGAAACTCGACTTCGGAAAGCGACGTCGGCGTGCGATCGAAGATCAGCACTTGCCGGTAGCCGTCGGTGTAGTACGGGTCAGTTGTCAGGTTGGCGCGAGGTGCGGCTTGTGGGGCGGCGCCGACCCCGCCCACACGCCCTACCCTGGCCAGGTTTTGCGAATAGGCCAAGTCCTCGGTCAGCGCCGTGCGCGCCTCGTCTACGTCCGGATCGATCTTGTGGGTGGTCAGTGTCGGCGAATGGATCGTCATGCGACTGCCGATATCGCGACTGATTTGTCCGATCCATACCGGTTTGCCGTGGTAGCGCATCGGGCTGAGCCAGAGTCGCAGGTGGTTGCGCTGGTGAATGGTGTCGCGCGCTTTCTGCAGCGCCAGGTCCTGTGCACGGCCGAACAGATACAGATCGCTCACAGGCGCATTGACGTAGCGCTCGCCCGACAATGCCGAGGTCACCATCTTGAAGATCGCACCCGACCATTTCTGCTCTGTCGGCCGCCAGCCGCGCCGCACCAGCGCCGGAAACGCATCGTCCAAGCCGCCCACCACCACCAGGTTGAGCGGATCGCCCTTGCGGTCGCCGTCGCGATTTGTCACACAGCATGGCAACGCTTCAAGCGCCGCGCGAAAGGCATCATCATCGGTGTAGTCGACGATGGATTCCGGAGGATAGATATCGCGCCGGAAGACCTCAGTGGCGCGGTAGTCGGAGCGGAAGCCCGGCACGGTGGTCAGGATGGAAAACGTATGAGCGTGGCCGCTGGCCACAAGGTCAATCTGCACCAGCTTGACGCCTTCGGCGACAGGCGTGAGCACGAAGCCAGAAACGGTCTTGCCGGGCGCGATCGGGTTGCGAAATGCCAGGCTTGCAAACCGTTCGGTGATCGCGGCACGCTCGGCGGCGCTCCCCGTCGCAAAGGCTTCGGCCGCCTCAGATGCGGGAAAAAACGCTGGGTCCAGGCCTGGCGACATCAGGTAGTACGCGCGCGCATCGTCATTGCGAACTTCAATCCAGACTGGCTGGATGCCCTTTTCACCAAGCGGCACCCCATAGACCTGCCGGCTTTCGGCATCGGACAGAACAACCGTGGCGACGCGCAGCGGTCCTTCGGCCCGCGCTTCCACTCGCTGCATGTAATCCCCACTGTCCGGCGCTGCCGGTGCGTTTGCACATGCTGCAAGGCAGCAGACGACGAGCAAGACTACCGGGGGGGTGAAGTGGTACATCGCGGCTAACGTCAGTAAGTAAGGCGCACGAGACGGGCACAGGCAAATCGGATGCGCAGATTGCTCCATCAAGCATAGAAGATGGCGAGCACATTTGGTGCCGCTATGCGATGGCCTGAGAGAGGCGCGTGAAATCAAAGTTCGTGGTCATCCGTTCTCGCGAAGGCATCGACCTGCTTCACGATGTCGCGGACATGTACCGCGGTCGCGGGCGCGCCGCGTGCTTCCGCCTTGTTGCAAAGCGCACGCTCCTTCATCTACAGTGATTCAAACCGAACCACCCTGTCCTCGTACGATCTGGAGAAGATGAAGCGGAATCCGGATGGCGGTGTGTCGATCCATGTTGGACCCAAGGCGCCAGCGGGGCTTGAGTCCAACGGGATTCCGACTGAGGGCAAGCGGCCCATTCCGACCCGCCGCAGAGCGGGCTGCCTCGGCAACAACGGCGTCAGAACTTGTGGCGTACCCCTACTGCAACGCCGAGCATCGAGCTCTGACCATTGGCCAGCGCATAGCTGGTGCCCAGCGACAATGACGTGGCGTAGACGTTCGCCACCGAATCGAATGTCAGGCCGGCATTCTTCGCGTAGGCAGCGCTAAAGTAGACGTCGGTGCGCTTTGAAAACGCATAGTCCGAGATCACCGCGACCTGCCAGGGATTTGCGAGTTGGGTGTTGCCATACAGGCTCTTGAGGTTGTCGTAGTTGTATTCCATCGACAACGAGAGTGCCGGGGTTGCCTGCCACGTTGCGCCCACCCAATAGTAGTCGTCACGCTGGATCAGGTTGCCCGCCTGGCCCTTGTTCTGGCCCCATCGGTACCCTCCCATCAGTTTGAGAGTCTGGTTGAGGGCGTAGCTCCCACCGAAGACGGCTTTCTTCACGGTGCCGCTGCCTGTACCAATGGTGGGATCGAACTGGTCATAGCCCGCCGTGAAGGCAAGCGGGCCCTGCGTGAAGACCAGCGCCGCACCATAGGCGGAGTCGCGCCGTGCTTGCCCGGGGACTTCGCCGTTGCCACCAATCGGCGTGGCCACGCCGACCGTGGCAGGTAGCGCCAGTCCCGTGCCGAACGACCAGTGCGCCAGCGCCGTGACGGGGCCGAACTGGCCCGAGTATTTCACGGTGTTGTCCTCGCGGAAATTGGCACCGGCCATGAACGCAACGGGCTCGTACTGGGTGGCGTAAGCCATCGGCACGAAGTTGGCCAGTGCTTCAAATATCGACGTGTACTGGCGGCCAAGCATGACCTGGCCATACGGTGACGCCATGCCAACATAGGCTTGACGTCCAAACAGCCGGCCGCTTTGTTGCATGGTGCCGGTATCGAGGTTGAACCCGCTTTCCAGCACGAACATCGCCGACAAGCCACTGCCAAGATTCTCGGTGCCGCGGATCCCCCACCGGGAACCCGCATACCCACCAGTGTCCATCCGAACAACGCCGTGTGACGGCCCGGAATTGAAACCGTTGGCAGCCGTGGGCACCACGCCCACATGGCTCGCGTACTCGATGTTCGCATCGGCCACGCCATACAGCGTCACACTCGACTGCGCGTGCACCGTGCCAAGACAGCCCATTGCCGCCGCCAGTCCAAGGACTGATCGCTTCATCGTTAGTCTCCCCATCTTTCTAGTTTTGCGATTTGAAGCCCCGACGAAATTGCCGGGGCGATGCTTCATTTGCCCATCCTTGTCCGCATACGACGTCAGCCGGCGACGGGATGCTGGTCGCGCTGTGGCATCGGGCGAGGCCTCAAGGTGTTGTGCAGGCGACGAGCCGATCGCTCTGGATTGATGGCCAACGCGCCAAGCAAGCCACCGCCGACCATGATGACGCCGCAGAACGCGA
Organism: Cupriavidus sp.; assembly: GCF_057315035.1. Lineage (NCBI taxonomy): Bacteria > Pseudomonadati > Pseudomonadota > Betaproteobacteria > Burkholderiales > Burkholderiaceae > Cupriavidus > Cupriavidus sp. The sequence continues at coordinate 67,920 of NZ_DBHKYV010000026.1, forward strand.
AGCCGGCCTGGTAGCCCGCCGCCCCGCCGATGCCTTCGATGAAGAATGCCGATACCAGCGGCGCCAGCACGCCAGCGACCGAGGCAATGGAATTGTCGATGGCCAGGATTGCGCCACGTTGCGCGCCCGGCGTGACCTCAGCCAGCATGGCCGGCCCCAGCGAGTAAATGGTCGGCGCGATGCCCACTGCCACGCCGATCAGCACCACGCGCCAGATCGGGGCCAGTTCGGCCCGCCAGACCAGCAGGAACGCGGCACCAGCGAGCACGAGCGTAGCGGCCGAGAAGTAGCCCCTGGCCGCTCGCGACGAGACGCCGCTGTTGAGCATTCGCTGTGTCAGCCACGAGTTGCCAATCACGATGGGCATGCTGATCCCGACCGTCGCCGCAAACAGTCGCCCCGCCTCGATGCCGGTATAGCCGAGCCCGCGCTGCAAGTACGCCGGCAACCATGTCAGCGTCAGCGCCAGGGCCCAATACGCGACGAAATGCAGTAGAAAGCACGACAGCACCGTCCTGTCCGTCAGCAGTTTGCGATAGGGCACCGTCGCCGTTTCCGCCTGCCGCGCCGCTGGCATCTCGCTAGCTTCGATCCGCCCTTCCCGCCCGAGCGCCATCCACAGGATGGCCCAGACCAGCCCCACACCGGAGAGCACGTAGAAGTTGGCCCGCCAGCCCCAGTGCGCGGAGATCAACGGAATGACAATGCCGGCGATCAACAGACCGATGCTGCCGCCTTGCGAGAAGAACGCCACGGGCACATTGCGCTTGTCGTCCGGAAACCACTTGTAGCAGGCATGCACGGCCACCGGGAACGCCGGCCCCTCGGCAATCCCGAGCAGCACGCGTGCGCCGATCAGTACGGCCAGGCTTGACGACAGCGCCAGCGGAATCTGGAACACCGACCATGCCAGGGCCATCACCAGCAGGATCCTGGCGGTGCTGACGCGATTGGCCAGGAAGCCACCGGCCACGCCAGCAATCGCGAAGAGCCAGAAGAAGCTGCCGGCAACCATGCCGAACTTCGCGGGCGTCAGTTGCAACTCTTCCATCATCGGCACGGCGAGCAGCCCGATAACGATCTTGTCCAGGAAGTTTACGACCATGAACAGGAACAGCAGGATCGCAATGCGCCAGGCTTTGAACAGCTCGAATGTTGCCCTCATATTGTCTCCGGATGGTTGCCTCGAACGTGACGCTTGACGCCGTCTTGTCGCGGCTTCGCGTCTGTACGCTGGTACTGCCATGCCATTCCCGGCCGCTCAGCGATGCGCCGCGGCAAGGATCATGTCTGCAGCCTTCTCGCCGATCATGATCGACGCGGCGTTGGTGTTGGACGAGCACATCGTCGGCATGATCGAGGAATCGACAACTCGCAATTGCTCGATGCCATGCACCCGGAGTTCGCTGTCGACCACGGCCATCGGATCGCTACCCATCTTGCAGGTCCCGATCGGATGCCAGGACGTCTGACCGGAGGCCTTGATGTAATGCAGCAGGCCGTCGTCGTCATCGACGTCGGGGCCCGGACGGGTCTCGCGCTCGACGTAGTCGGCCAACCCCTGCTGCGCGGCCACCTTGCGCGACAGGCGCAGCGCTTCCAGCATGACTTGCCTGTCGACTTCCTTGTCCAGGTAGCGGGGCTCGATGACCGGCGAGGCGTGCGGATCCGTGCTTGCGATATGCAGGTGGCCGCGCGACTCTGGCCGCAACTGGAAGAAGCCCACGGCAAAGCCCGGAAACGGGTCCAGTCCGAAGCCCTTGCCCGCATAGCGGTCGGCGCCGGTCAGGTGGTGCAACTGGATCTTCACCGCTGGCCGGTCCGACTGGCCCGGCGTGCGCGCCAGCGCGTGAGCCGATGCCGACGGCGTGGCCATGATCCCTCGTCGCGTCATCAGGTAGCGAAGCCCCATCACGCCCTGCCGAACCGGGCTGCGCACGATCTCGTTCAGCGTGATTGGCTTGGTGCACGCAAACGTGATGCGCGACTGCAAATGATCGATCAGATTTTCGCCAACGCCCGGCAGATGGTGCCGAACCGAAATGCCGAGAGCCTGCAGCCGCCCACCATCGCCAACGCCGGACAGCTCAAGCAGTTGCGGAGACTTGATCGGTCCGGCACTCAGGATGACCTCGCGCATGGCCATGGCCCGGCGAGTGACACCATCCTGTTCGTATTCAACGCCAACCGCACGCCTGCCATCGAACAGCACCCGGGTGGCGACGGCCCGCGTGGCCAGCGTCAGCCGGTGCTGGGGGCGGCCACGCAAGTATCCAACCGCTGTGCTGCAGCGGCGGCCGCCGCCAGTCGAGAGTTGCAGGTAGCTGACCCCTTCATAGCTGCCGTCGTTGTAGTCGGGCACCGCCGGTATGCCGGCCTGCTGGCACGACGTCACGAACGCGTCGCTCAACGGATTGGGATTTACCGTCGACACCGAGCTGACCGAGATCGGACCGCTTCGTCCACGCATCGTATCGTCGCCGACTGCAGCGCTCTCCAATCGCTTGAAATATGGCATCAGCGAAGCATAGTTCCAGCCGGGGTTGCCGAGCGCCGCCCAGTGATCGAACTCTGCAGGCTCGCCGCGCACAAAGATCATGCCGTTGACCGAGCTTGAGCCGCCCGGCAGACGGCCGCGCGGCCAGTAGATCTTCTGCCCTGCCAATTGCGGCTGGGCCTCCGTCGTGAAGGGCCATACGTAGTCGGGATTCATCAACAGCTTGGCCACGCCAAGCGGCACGGTGACCCAGAAGTCCTTGTCACGCGGCGCTCCGGCCTCGAGCAGCAGCACCTTGCCGCGACCCCTTTCAGCCAGTCGGGTTGCCAGCGTGGCGCCGGACGACCCCGCGCCCACCACCACATAATCGAATGTTTCGGAGTGGATTGTTTGCACGTCGCGGCTCCGTCAATGCGAGGAGGCATACCAGACGCCGAGTTGCTCGGCCTCCAGGCCCATGCGCTGGAATTGACGGTCCGGCATCTCCGGCTGCGGCATGTCGACGCCGAAGCGCGATGGCTCCGGATCCACCTTCAGTGCGACAAAGACCGGACCGGGCAAGGCCAGCAGCGACGGCAACGCTTCCGCCAGCGCGTCCGCATGGTCGAAGCGATGCGCACTGGCGTAGCCCGCGGCCATCGCCATCGCGCAGAAGTCCACGTCCTTGCCGCCGGGTACGGACAAGTTGGCCCCCCCGGTGAATTGCGCCCCGTTTTGCACTACGAAATGCACAAGGTTGGTGGGCCGCGCATCGGCCACGGTTACCAGGCCGCCCAACTGCATCAGCAGGCTGGCATCGCCGTCGACGACGATCACGGCCGCGTCGGGTTGCCCGAGCGCAAGGCCCAATCCCAGGCTGGCCGCGCCACCCATCAGTGGAACGGAACTCAGACGTCTCTCGGTAACGCCAAGGACGTCGAAGGCAAACATCGCGCCCATCGTCGCCACGATCACACGCTCGCCGCGTGCCTTTGCAATCTGTTCACAGGCTTCTTGTATTCGCATGTCGATCTCCTTCAGGACCAGGCCACGGGACGGCCAACAATCAGCGCGGCGGGAATGCGGCGACTGTGCGCTGCATGGAACGCGGCGGAGACGGCGTCAAGGTCCGAGGGCTGCTCCAGTTGCCAGAATGGAATGCCCAGTGTGTCGAGCACCGGCTCCAGCAGGTTGACGACACGGCGCCCGGATTCGATGGTGGGCCGCCCGAAGTTGTCGTACTCACGCCCGAACTGGCCGATCATGAATACACTCGGGATCTGCGCATCCAGCGCCACCGCACGAATCGTGTTGATGCAGGCGTAAAGGCCCTGGTTCTGGATAACGATGAGGGGACGCTCGCCGGTGATGGTGAGACCGGCGGCCACGCAGACGGCCTGGTCCTCGTTGCTGGTGCGCACCAGCTTCAGGCCGGTTTCGCCTTGCTCGACGGCCTGATGCAGCGCCAGTTGCACGAAGTCCGGCACCGTGACAAAGTGACTAACTTCCGCCCGCTGTAGCGCGTCGATGTATGCGCGAGCGCCGATGCCTTGATTGTCGGCCATGGTGTCTCCTGCCATTCATTGATGTGCTGGCGATTCTAGGGATGCACCACCCGCAAATCTGTAAAGAAAATGACAGAATCCGTCCGGGCCTCCCAACAAGCCCTGGCTTTCGCCGTATTGCGGCGCACAAGCTGGTTCAGCAAATGCAAGCCTGAAACGCTCGATGGCTTCCTGAAAGAGGGTCAGGTACGGCAGCTCAAGCGCGGAGAGGTGCTGGCACGGCGTGGTGAACCCGTGGAACACTTATGTCTGATCCTGGAGGGTGTGCTCGAAGTTAGCGCCAGCGGCGCAGCAGGCAAGCGCCACGTCGTACGCTACCTTGAGCCCGGACAGCTCATGAATCTTGTCCCCGTGCTCGACGAGCAGGGTGCGATCCACGACTCGATCGCCCACGTGGACACGCTGGTCCTGTTGCTCGGCAAGGAACTGGTCCAGCGGACGCTGGCGGCGGAGCCCAATCTCGCCTTGGCGCTGATGCGCCTGCTGTGCCTGCGTTCGCGGATGACATATTCGAATCTTGCCGAGACGTCACTGATGTCCATCCGCGAGCGATGCGCGCGCACGCTGCTGCATCTGGCAGACCCCTATGGCTTGCCCCGCCCCGAGGGTCTTGCGATCTCGCTGAAGCTATCCCAGGACGAATTCGCGGACATGGTGGGTCGGTCTCGCCCGATCGTGAATCGGGAACTCAAGCAATTGGAGAAGGACGGCATTATCCGGACGACCTACTCCCATTTTTTGATTCTTGATGTGAAAGGGCTCGAAGATATTGTTGGCGGCATGTAGCACCTACAGCAAGCAGCATGACCACTGCACTACCAGCCCCGGACGGTGTAACTTTGACAATCGAGGCACCTTGACTTCCTGAGTCGCTGACCGGGCTCGGAATGCCTCCCCCCGCATTGTCGAGCGTAGATTCAGGCACGTACCAAGTCCGCCCGCGTCCAACATAATTTTTTCGCTCCGGCATGCATCCAGAGCGACGTCTGGTCCGTATATGCCAGGAAGAGGACTGCATCCCGCCGGCCGCCTCGGGTCGGCGCGACAGGATGAATGGTCTTCGTGCCCGCGACCCGTCGGGGCGCATGCGGCGGCCACGTCGCCGATGCTCTTGGCCCGACCACCTCGCGGCTTCCCGCAAGTCGTTGGAGGAGCACGATCATGCCTGACCCGAAACACGATTCACCCGATGCTGCCGCGTTCATTGACATGTTCGATCGCCGCGCCGCACGGCGACTTCAGCGCAGGCAGTTCTTCCGCAACGCAGGAGGACTAGGGCTTGGACTGGTGGGCGGCACCATTATCAGCGCCTGCGGTGGCGGCGATGGAGGCAATGCCAGTGCCAGCCCGACGGCGCCGACCGACACCGAGATCCTCAACTTTGCGCTGAACCTCGAATACCTCGAAGCCCAGTTCTACACCTATGCCACGACTGGCAGTGGCTTGCCCGCCGGAATGCTGACTGGCGTGGGTACGCAAGGTGCCGTCACTGCCGGGCAACAGGTGCCGTTCCAGGATGCCGTGGTCAAGGCCTACGCCAACGAGATCGCCAACGACGAACGCGAACATGTGGCCTTTCTGCGTACTGCGCTAGGCTCGGCCGCGGTGGCGCAACCAGCCATCGACATCAGCGGCACCAATCCAAACGGCGCCTTCTCTGCCGCCGCGCGCGCGGCCGGACTGGTCGGTGCGGGCGTGGCATTCAACCCGTATGAGAGCGACAATAACTTTTTGCTCGGTGCCTTCATTTTCGAGGACGTCGGCGTCACGGCCTATAAAGGCGCCTCTCCGCTTCTCGTCAACAAGACGTTCCTGGAAGCCGCCGCTGGCATCCTGGCCGCCGAAGCCTATCACGCGGGCCTGGTTCGCACGTCCCTTTATGCCAAGGGCATCAATATGGCGAGCCTCATCACGGCAGCCAATGCGATTTCCGATGCGCGCGATGCACTCGACAACTCGGTGGACGACGATCAGGGCATTACCGGCAGTACGCCGGGGAGTTCCAACATCGTGCCACTGGACGCAAACGGTCTGGCGTTCAGCCGGACCTATGCCGATGTGCTCAATATCGTGTACTTGACCAGCACTACCGCCACCAAAGGTGGATTCTTTCCTAACGGCGTGAACGGCACGCTCAATATGAGTTCGTAAAAAATGCATCTGGTGCAGGACGGGGAAAGCAGGGGGGATCGACGTTGATGGGTCGAGGGCCCGGGAGCAGGCGGTAGCCGATTGCGACGTGCCAATGCCGCGACGGCTACTGACCTGATACCGGCCGCTGGATACATCATGATCGCGCGGGCGCGCTCACAAGGCATGGTGGCACGCCACGGAGATACACGTGAATGAACTAGTGGACCTGGCGACGACGCGAAATACGCTGACAGAGCGCGTGAGCGTTGCCGCCTATGGCGTGCTTGCCGGCGAACGCCACGGACCCCGCGCGCTGCTTTCGCTTGGCGGCCCGGCAGTGGTAGCGTCGATTGCGTACATGGACCCGGGCAACTTCGCCACCAATATTCAGGCTGGCGCTCGATACGGATACTCGCTACTCTGGGTAGTCGTCTTTGCCAATGGGATAGCCATGCTGTTCCAGATGCTCTCGGCCAAACTGGGCATCGTGACCGGACGCAACCTGGCTGAACTGTGCCGTGACACGCTGCCCCGGCCTTTGGTCATAGTGGTCTGGTTGCTTAGCGAAGTGGCCGCCATGGCCACCGATCTAGCGGAGTTCGTGGGCGCGTCCATTGGCCTGTCGCTGCTGATGCATCTGCCCCTGATGGCCGGCATGCTTGTGACAGCCGTGGCGACATGTGTGCTGCTGCAATGCGTGCGCGCGGGATTTCGGCCATTGGAGCTGATGATCGCCGGGCTGGTGGGTGTAATTGGGGCCTCATATTTGACGGAACTTCTGATTGCACCGATAGCATGGTCCGACGTTTTCCGACAGGCACTGGTGCCCCATGTACCTGACCAGGGCGCGCTTGTGATTTCGGTAGGCATCGTCGGCGCGACAGTAATGCCGCACGCATTGTTCCTGCATTCCGGCCTGACGCAAAATCGCATTCCGCCACGTAATGAATTCGAGCGCGCCAGGCTTCTCAGATTCTCCAACATCGAAGTGGTTGTCGCGCTCGGCATTGCCGGGCTGATCAACATGGCGATGGTGATCATGGCCTCGGGCGCCTTCCACGACGGTCACCCGGGAGTCGCCCAGATAGAAACGGCGTACCAGACACTGTCTCCGTTGCTTGGCAGCACGGCGGCGCTCCTCTTCCTGTCCGCACTGATTGCCTCTGGCATCTCCAGTTCCGTGGTCGGCACCGTCGCGGGCCAGATGATCATGCAGGGTTTCGTTCGATTCCGAATTCCCGTATGGCTGCGCCGGCTGGTCACAATCATCCCGGCGTTCTTCGTGATCGGTAGCGGTGTCGATCCTACCGAGGCACTGGTGCTAAGTCAGGTTGTGTTGAGCATCGCGCTACCGGTGCCAATGGGCATGCTGGTGTGGTACACGTCGCGTCGGGCGTTGATGGGACCGCACCAGAACAGCCTGCTCACCATCGCGGCGTCTGGCGTGGGGGCACTGGTGGTACTGACGCTCAACATGGTCTTGGTGGTGCAAGCGTTCTCGTCGGGTTCATGACGATGGCCGGCGAATCTGGAAGACGGCAGGAGCAACGATATGCGATGGCGGGAACGGGCACACGATCCTCATTCTTCCGCGACGCGGGCACAACGTGCCTTCGTTCCACGGCTAACTGCCCTACGTGGGCCGCGAGCATTCCGATGCGGGACGCCTGTGGAATCGAAAACCAGTTTCAAATCGGCAAGTAGCGCCGGAGTGAGCACTGGAGTCGAAGTGGAAAACACGCGCAATACATTCGGGCAGTTGAGCGAAGCGGAAGCTGACAGAACTGACGAGGCATTCCGCGACGAATTGGCAGCGATGCTCGTCAATGTTGCGCAAGGCGACCAGCAGGCTTTTGCAAGCTTGTACCGACACACCTCTTCCAAACTCTTCGGTGTCTGCCGCACCATGCTACGCAACCAGGGCGATGCGGAGGACGTGTTGCAGGAAGTGTACGCCATCGTCTGGCGTCAGGCATGTACCTTCGAGCCGGCACGCGCCAGCGCAATGACCTGGCTGATTGCCGTAGCACGCAACCGATCAATTGACCGCTTGCGCTTGCATCGGGAAGATCAACTTGACGAGCCACAAGAGCTTGGCATCGAGGACGATCGCCCAACGCCGGCTCTTGCCGCCGAACAAAGCCAGGAGCGGGTGAGGCTGGAGCGATGCCTTGATGAGCTGCCGTCGCAACAGAAGCACGCCGTTCGCGAGGCATTCTTCTCCGGCGCGACGTATGCAGAGTTGGCCGAACGCCTCGGCGTGCCGCTTGGCACCATGAAGAGCTGGATTCGCCGTAGCCTCACGCAACTCAAGGCTTGCCTCGAACGATGAACACCAGCGCGGCTTCTCCCGACGACGATCTGCGTTGCGCCGAATACGTGCTGGGCGTCCTCGACTCTGCCGAGCGCCGTCAGGTCTCAAACGAACTGCTGCGCAATCCGGGTATGGCTCAGAGCGTGATGCGCTGGCAGCAACTGGTCAATCCGTTGAGCGAGGATGTTCACGCGACAGTGCCGCCCGCTCATGTCTGGACGCGCATCCAGTCCGAACTAGGATTGAAGCCCATGCACGCGCGCGCGCGTGCGGCCTCGACTGACAGGACTGGCGGGATCTGGGGCAGTCTCGAACTGTGGCGCTGGTTGGGGGTGGGCGCATCGAGCGTGGCGCTGGCACTCGGCACGGTGTCGGTGCTATTGCTACATCAGCTTCGATCGCCAGCCCCACGCCCGTTGGTGGCCAGTGCGAGCTATCGCGTGGCCAATCTCGCGCGCCCCAACGGCGTGGTCGACTGGACCGCCACGATCGACCTGCAACGTGCCAACATCGTGATCGTACCGGCAAACGCCTCTCGACCGACTGGCAACCAGGCCACCGAACTATGGCTTATCCCGCCGGGAGAGAAACCATTGTCATTGGGTGTAATTGCGGCGGACAAACCTGCCACGCTTTCGCTCACCCAGACTGCAATGGCGCGCCTGGTATCCGGCTCGGCTCTGGCTGTGTCGCTCGAACCCACTGGCGGTTCGCCCACCGGACAGCCCACGGGGCCGGTGATCGCGACTGGGTCCGTCAGGGAAACCTGAGCGCCTTAAGTGACGCTGCGCCGATCCCCGTGCGCCGAAGGCCGACCATGTTCGCCCACTCTTGCAGCATGTGGCGCCGCTGTCGGGCGTACTCTGCCTTGTTGTAGATCTAGTGCGAGGAACGTCCATCCTCGTGCACCAGGCACTTCTTAATCCAATCGCGAAAGTCTTGGACCCAGGCTTGAGGTTGCGCAGCTACCGATAACTGCCATGACGCATTTTCTTTCTAATTCACCACGTCAAGGCAGCGTTTCGATAGCTGGCGATAGTCCCCGGAGGAACTCAAATCATTCCCACTCGATCGTTGCCGGCGGCTTGCCCGACACGTCGTAGACCACACGGTTCAGGCCACGGACTTCGTTGATGATGCGGTTCGAGCAGCGGCCCAGCAGCGCATACGGCAGGTGTGCCCAATGCGCGGTCATGAAGTCGGTGGTCTGCACGGCGCGCAACGCCACCACGTAGTCGTAGGTACGGCCATCGCCCATCACGCCGACCGACTTGACCGGCAGGAACACGGCGAATGCCTGGCTGGTCAGGTCGTACCAGCTCTTGCCTACCTGATTTGCCTCGCACATGCCGGCTGCGGCATCCTGCTCGGTGGCGACCGTCTTGCGCAGTTCCTCGATGAAGATCGCGTCGGCGCGGCGCAGCAGTTCGGCGTAGTCGCGCTTGACCTCGCCCAGGATCCGCACGCCCAGGCCCGGGCCCGGGAACGGATGGCGATAGACCATCTCCGGCGGCAGACCCAGTGCCACGCCCAGTTCGCGCACTTCGTCCTTGAACAGGTCGCGCAGCGGCTCGAGCAGCTTCAGGCCCAGCGTCTCCGGCAGGCCGCCCACGTTGTGGTGGCTCTTGATGGTGGTGGCCTTCTTGGTCTTGGTACCACCGGACTCCACCACGTCGGGGTAGATCGTGCCCTGCGCCAGCCACTTGGCATTCGACAGCTTCTTGGCTTCGGCCTGGAACACTTCCACGAATTCGCGGCCGATGATCTTGCGCTTCTGCTCGGGGTCGGTCACACCGGCCAGATGGCCCAGGAACTGTTCCGATGCATCGACGTGGACTACCTTGGCATGCAGGCGGCCCGCGAACATGTCCATGACCATCTTGCCTTCGTCCAGGCGCAGCAGGCCGTGGTCAACGAACACGCAGGTCAGCTGGTCTCCGATCGCACGGTGAATCAGCGCGGCGGCCACCGACGAATCGACGCCGCCGGACAGGCCCAGGATCACCTCTTCATCACCAACCTGCTCGCGGATCTTCGCGACGGCTTCGGCAATGTGGTCGCCCATGACCCAGTCGGCCTTCGCGCCGCTGATCTCCAGCACGAAACGCTCGAGCATTTCGCGGCCCTTCGAGGTGTGCGTGACTTCCGGATGGAATTGCACCGCATAGTAGCCACGCGCCTCGTCGGCCATGCCGGCGATCGGGCAGCTCGGTGTCGATGCCATCAGCTTGAAGCCGTCCGGCAGCGCCGTGACCTTGTCGCCGTGGCTCATCCAGACCTTCAGCATGCCGTGGCCTTCCGGCGTAGCGAAGTCCTCGATGCCCTTGAGCAGGTTGGTATGACCATGGGCGCGCACTTCGGCGTAACCGAATTCGCGCGAATCGCTCCACTCCACCTTGCCGCCGAGCTGGACCGCCATGGTCTGCATGCCGTAGCAGATGCCCAGCACCGGCACGCCCAGGTCCCACACGGCCTGCGGTGCGCGCAGTTGATGGTCTTCGTACGTGCTGGCGTGACTGCCGGAAAGAATGACGCCCTTTGGCGCGAACTCGCGTACGAATTCGTCGGAGACATCGTTCGGATGGATTTCGCAATAGACGTGCGCTTCGCGAACGCGGCGCGCGATCAGCTGCGTGACTTGCGATCCGAAATCAAGAATGAGGATTTTGTCGTGCATGATGGGCAGTTGGCAGTGCGTCCGGATCGGGTTCGGGCATCACCTCGGTGCCCGGACCATAGCCGGGCGGCGGCGTGATGACCGGCTCGCGCCGGTATTCGGGGGATGTGGGAGATGCGTTGGACGTGGCCGGGCGCCCCGGTCGGGCTGCGCCTCTGCTGCTCACGTCTCTCACGTCGCCCACGTTACTTGCGTTTCTTACGTCGCTGTCGCTGACGTCGCTGACATCCGCGACGTCATTGTTCGGATAGTAGACATCGGCCGTGGCCGCCGCGCGGTCAGCCTTTGCCTGATCAGCCAGTGCCCGCTCGCGCAGCCTTACCTTCTTGGCCGAAGGGATTTGCACGATCGCGAAGAACAGCAGCATGGCGGCCAGCGTCAGCAACCAGATCTTGCCGGCGCCTTGCACCGGCATGTCCAGGAACAGCGTCCAGGCCGCAATCAGTATCGCGCTGGCCAGGTTGACATAACCGGCGGTGCGCGCCACGGTGACAGTGAGCTGGCCGTTGATGGTGGCCATGAACAGCAACCAGGACATGCCGATGGTCGCCACGCCCAGCAACTGCCCGAACAGGGCCGGCTGTGGCACTGGCAATTGCAGTGCGGCGTACAGCGTGGTGAACGGCGACATCAGCAGCAGCATGCCGAGCAGCAGGTCGAGCAACGCATCGAAAAACAATACGGCTCGCAGCAATACCTTCATGGGCGCTCCTTGTTGCAGCGCGGCCGCGCGGCACCGTCAACCTCGACGACACCAGCGCGGCCGTGATGCCCTTCCGGGCGGGCCAGATCGATCTCAATCGATATGGTAGTTCGGCGCTTCCTTGGTGATCTGCACATCGTGGACATGCGACTCGCGCATGCCGGCGGCGGTGATCTGCACGAACTCGGCGGTCTCGTGCCATTGCGGAATCGAGCTCGCACCGCAGTAGCCCATCGAGGCACGGATACCACCGGTCAGCTGGTGGATGATGGCCTGCACCGGGCCCTTGTACGCGACGCGGCCTTCGATACCTTCCGGCACCAGCTTGTCGACGTTGGCCGTGTTGTCTTCCTGGAAGTAACGGTCCGCGGCGCCATCCTTCATCGCGCCCACCGAACCCATGCCGCGGTAGCTCTTGAACGAACGGCCCTGGAACAGGAACACCTCGCCCGGCGCTTCCTCGGTACCCGAGAACATGCCGCCCATCATCACGGTATGGGCGCCAGCTGCCAGCGCCTTGGCCACGTCGCCCGAATAACGGACACCGCCGTCGGCGATCAGCGGCACACCGGTGCCCTTCAGTGCTTCAGCCACGTTGGACACGGCGGTAATCTGGGGCACGCCCACGCCAGCCACGATACGCGTGGTGCAGATCGAACCCGGGCCGATACCGACCTTGACGCCATCTGCGCCATGTTCGACGAGTGCCAGTGCGGCGGCGCCGGTAGCAATGTTGCCACCCACCACCTGCACTTGCGGGAAGTTCTGCTTGACCCAGCGCACGCGGTCCAGCACGCCCTGGCTGTGGCCATGCGCGGTGTCGACGACGATCACGTCCACGCCGGCCTTGACCAGCAGTTCCACGCGTTCGTCATTGTCCGGGCCCACGCCCACTGCCGCGCCTACGCGCAGTTGGCCATGCGCATCCTTGCTGGCCAGCGGGTTGTCCACGGCCTTCTGGATATCCTTGACGGTGATCAGGCCGCGCAGTTCGAACGCGCCATTGACCACCAGCACACGCTCCAGGCGGTGGCGGTTCATCAGGCGCTTGGCTTCGTCCAGCGGCGCGCCTTCGGCCACGGTCACGAGCTTCTCGCGCGGGGTCATCTTGGCACGCACCGGTGCGTCGAGTTCTTCTTCGAAACGCAGGTCGCGGTTGGTAATGATGCCGACTACGGTCTTGCCCTCAAGCACCGGGAAACCCGAAATGCCATGTTGCTGCGACAGCGCGATCACATCGCGAACCTTCATGTCCGGCGAAATGGTGATCGGATCACGCAGCACACCCGATTCGTAGCGCTTCACGCGCGCCACTTCGCGCGCCTGGTCGGCGGGCTTCAGGTTCTTGTGGACGATACCGATACCGCCGGCCTGTGCCATCGCAATAGCCAGGCGTGCTTCCGTTACCGTATCCATGGCAGCGGACAGCAGCGGAATATTGAGTTCGATCGAACGGGTCAGTCGGGTGCGGAGGGAAACATCCCGGGGCAGGACGGCCGAATAGGCCGGGACGAGCAGCACGTCATCGAATGTGAGTGCTTTCTGGACAAGACGCATAGCGAATCCTCTAGGCGCAAAAGCAGATTATACAGGAATGCAGGATTTGCTGATGCGTTCTTGCAACCCGTTTGCTATTCTCGGCCTCCCTTTTCCACAACGACTCTGGAGACCATGGGAATCGGCGTTCTGTGCGGCCTGCTTGCGGGCGCATTCTGGGGAATGGTGTTTATCGCACCCAAGCTGCTGCCAGTGTTTTCGCCATGGGAACTGGCGATTGGCCGCTACCTCGCATATGGGGTGGTAGCCCTGGTTGCGACACTGCCGCTGATGCGCCGCATCGCGCGCAAGCTGACCCGCGCCGACTGTATTGCGCTGCTACGGCAGGCCTTCACGGGCAACCTGCTCTACTACGTGCTGCTGGCATTTGGCGTACAGCTTGCCGGCGTTGGCCCTACCTCGCTCATCATCGGCATCCTGCCGATCTCCGTCACGCTGATGGGCCGGCGCGATCACGGCGCCGTGCCATTGCGCCGCCTGGTGCTGCCGCTGCTGGTGGTAGCCACGGGCATCGCCTGCATCAACATCGACCTGTTCAGTGGCTTTGGTGGCGACGGCGGCGCGCATGGGGCGGCGGTGGATGCGGTAGCGCGCCCGGTCTGGCAAAAAATCGCCGGCGTGCTGTGCGCGGCCGGCGCGCTGGTCTGCTGGACGCTCTATGCGGTGGATAACGCGCGCTACCTGCAGCGCAATCCGCATTTCAGCGGCAATGAATGGTCGGCGCTGTATGGCCTGTCGACGGGGCTGGTCTCACTGGTGCTCGCGGCCATCGGCTGGCTCGCGTTCGGCGACCACCTGACCGCACCCGGCAGCGGCCGGGACTGGCAGTGGTTCTGGACCGTCAACGCCGCCGTGGCGCTTGGAGCGTCGCTTATTGGCAACAACCTCTGGAACATCTCGAGCCGCCGGCTGCCGCTCACACTTTCCGGCCAGATGATCGTGTTTGAGACGCTGTTCGCGCTGGCATACGGGTTTGCATTCGATCACCGCTGGCCCCGGCCACTGGAAATCGCCGCCATCGTGCTGCTGATGGTTGGGGTGGCATGGTCTGTCCGCTTGCACGCGACCGACAAGTCTCAGTAGACTAGCGTGCAATGCCGCAGGGGTCACATAGTTGTCAACCCCACGGGCGTCTGATGCCACGCAACCCGCTCGACCTGTCCACGACTTCGCCATGAAACGATCGTCCGCGCTGTACCTGCTGCTTGCCGCCAGCCTGGCCGTTCCGGGCACTGCCTTCTCGCAATGGCAGTGGAAAGACGCCAACGGCCGCACCGTCTACAGCGACGTACCACCGCCGCCCTCGGTGCCCGATCGCGCGATCCTGAGCGCACCGGGCCGCGTGGCGGGCGCCTACCGGCCGCTCGAGACCGAAACCAAGGGTGAGGCAAACAGTCCGGCAGGTGCGCCACGCATGCAGGCCACCAGCGCAAAAACCGCGCAGGCCGATGCGGACAAGGCATTCCGCGAGCGCCGCGACGCGCGTATCAAGGCCGATCTGGAGGCTGCCACCAAGGAACGCGCACAACTGGCACGCCAGGAAAAATGCCAGGAAATGCGCAACTACGCCACCGGCCTGAGCGGCGGCACGCGCGTGGCAAAGATCGGCGCCGATGGCGCATTGAACCGCCTTGGCGGTGAAGAGCGCGAGGCCGAACTGGCGCGCGTCAACGAGCAACTGGCACAGAACTGCGCCAGTTGACCCAGTTGACCCAGTTGACCAGGCTGATCGAGCCAATCCTTCCGTAAAGCCGCCTTGCGGGATGCCTCAGGTGTCCTGCCCGCCTCCGCTGCCGCGCCGCCACTTCTGGCCCTCGCGCACGCCCGTTGCGCGCTTTGTCTCGACACGCCTGCGCCGCGCGGTCTTTGGGTCCGCCGTCAGGATGCGATAGACCTCGACCCGGTCGCCATCGCGCACCTCGGTATCGAGCGCCTTGAGCTTGCCGAAGATGCCGACGCGCAAGGTCGTAGGGTCCACCTCGGGATGCACCTGGGTCAGCCCGCTGGACTGGATCGCCCCGATAATCGTGGTACCAGCGGGCACCACGACCTCCTTGAGGAAAACCGTATCGGGCAGCGCGTAGCAGATCGACAGCCGCACCGTGCGACCGCCCTCAGCCTTTGTTGGCATAGACCACTTCGGCGCGTTTGACAAAAGCATCGACAAACGTGTTGGCGATCACGCTGAACGCGGGGCCGATGATCTTCTCGATGATCACGCTCGAAAACTCGTAATGCAGGTGGAATTCGATCTTGCAGGCATCTGCGCGCAGTGGCGTGAAGCGCCAGGAGCCGTTAAAGGCCTTGAAAGGACCGTCGGCGAACGTCATATCGATACGGGTAGGACGCTCCTGCTGGTTACGCGTGTGGAAGTACTGCTTGATGCCGCTGAAATGGATGTGGATCTTGGCATCGAGCAGCGTCTCGGTCTGCTCGAAAACTTCCACGCCGCCACACCACGGCAGGAACTTGGGATAGTCCTCCACGCGGGTGACCAGGTCGTACATCTGCTCGGCCGAGTGGCCAAGCAGGACGGATTTATGGACGTCTGCCATGTATTCGTATTGCGAAGGCCACGGGACTGGGCCGGGGCCGGGGCGGTTTGCTAAAATCCCGATTCTAGCCGACCGCCGCTCATACGGCACGTCTGGCGGCAAGCAAGCCCCAGACACCGTGGCCCGCCCGCGATCGCTATGGATTGCAAATGGATTGCAAACTGTTTTGCCGCACCGCCCAACGGCGGCAACCACGCTTAGGAAATCACCTCCCGCATGACGATCGCTGACAACAAGAAGGCCTTTTTCGACTACTTCATCGAAGAGCGCTATGAAGCCGGGATCGTGCTGGAAGGCTGGGAAGTCAAGGCAATCCGCGCCAATCGCGTCCAGATCAAGGAAGGCTACGTGGTGATTCGCAACGCCGAGATGTACCTGATCGGCGCGCATATCAGCCCGTTGCAAAGCGCCTCCACGCACGTCAACCCGGATCCGGTACGGACCCGCAAACTGCTTCTCAAGGCCGACGAAATCAAAAAGCTGATTGGCAAGGTGGAGCAGCGCGGCTACACGCTGGTACCGCTTAACCTGCACTACACGCGCGGCCGCGTCAAATGCGAGATCGGCCTGGGCAAGGGCAAGAAGCAGTTCGACAAGCGCGAAACCGAGAAAAACCGCGACTGGCAGCGTGAAAAGGCCCGGGTCATGAAGGGCGACAACAAGGAATAATTGCCGCCAGCACGGCGCTGCAGCCCAAACGAAAAACGGAGGCCGATGCCTCCGTTTTTTGTTGCCAGGATCTGACCTGACCCTGGCCCCGGCTGCCCGGTCAGACTGTCTTCTCGGCCTTCTGCCCTTTCACAATCTGTAGTGCGGACGCGATCATCGAGCTCATTTCGCCCAGGTTGCCGGGCACGATCAACGTATTGCCCTGCTTCGCCAGATTGCCGAACGCGGCGACATACTCCTCCGCCACCTTCAGGTTGACCGCCTCGGTACCGCCCTCGCCGCGTATCGCGTGGCCGATCTTCTCGATTGCCTGCGCATTGGCTTCGGCCACCGCCAGGATGGCCGAAGCCTCGCCCTGTGCCTTGTTGATGGCAGCCTGTCGTTCGCCCTCCGACTTCTGGATGGCGGCTTCACGCGCGCCGGAAGCGAGGTTGATCTGCTCCTGACGCTTGCCTTCGGACGCCGCGATCAACGCACGTTTCTCGCGCTCCGCCGTGATCTGCGCCTGCATCGCATGCAGGATTTCCTTGGGTGGCGTCAGGTCCTTGATCTCGTAGCGCAATACCTTCACGCCCCAGTTCGCTGCCGCCTCGTCCAGCGCATTGACCACGCTGTGGTTGATGAACTCGCGCTCCTCGAACGTCTTGTCGAGCTCCAGCTTGCCGATCACCGAACGCAGCGTGGTCTGCGACAACTGCGTAATGGCCACCACGAAGTTGCTCGATCCGTACGACGCCTTCATCGGGTCGGTGACCTGGAAGTACAACACGCCGTCCACCTGCAACTGCGTATTGTCCTTGGTGATACACACCTGGCTCGGCACATCGAGCGGGATTTCCTTGAGGATATGCTTGTAGGCCACGCGATCGACGAACGGCACCACGATCGACAGGCCCGGCGTCAGCGTCGCATGGTAGCGGCCCAGGCGTTCCAGCACCCAGGCATGCTGTTGCGGCACGATCTTGATGGCCTTCGCGATCAGCACGATCGCGGCAATGAGCAGGATCAGCGGAAACAGACCAAGCTGATAGGCAAGCATGTACGACTCCCGTCAAGAAGAAAGGACTGCAAGGTGAAGGTGAACGTGGCAGGCTAGCGTGGCGACACGATCAGCGTGGCCCCGCGGACTTCGACGATCCGGTAGCGTCCGGGCGCAGGCTCGGGGCCCGGCGCCAGTTCCACGGTCCAGTCGGCGCCCCGGTAAGGTACTCGGGCGCGCCGAAACGCATCCCAGGCAGAGACTTCGAGTTCCTGCCCGATATCGAGGTTCACATCGGGGTCGGTGGCCGCGTCCCTGCGGCGCAGCCGGCCAAAGCGCGTGCGCCGCAACACGGCAATGGCGACGATGGCAACCACTGCCGCTGCAACGGTCTGCATCGGTACGTCCGCCCCCAGCCAGGCCGCAATGCCGCCCGCGGTAACGCCGCAAGCAATCATCAACAGGTAGAACGTGCCGGAGGCCATCTCCGCGATGACCAGCACGACTGCGGCCGCAAACCATACGTAATACGACGTCATCCCGCCCCTTTCCATCCGGAAACAAGCCAGCCCGAAAAACAAAACCCCCGCTCAACGCCAGCGGCGCCGCGGGGGCAGTTGGAACACCTGCCGCAGGGCCGGTGCCACGCGGCGCGCCGACCATCAGGCCGGGCGCCGTTCTCTATGGTACGTGGTTATTGTGACGCGAAATGCCTCACGATGCCAGCTGTTGCCAGGTTTCGACCACGGAATCAGGATTCAGCGAGATCGACTTGATGCCTTCCTTGGCCAGCCAGGCTGCGAAGTCCGGATGATCCGAAGGGCCCTGGCCGCAGATACCAACGTACTTGTCCAGGCGCAGCGCCGTGGAGATGGCGCGCTGCAGCATGAAGCGGACCGCCGGATCGCGTTCGTCGAAATCCCGCGCCAGCAGTTCCATGCCCGAGTCACGGTCCAGGCCCAGCGTCAGCTGCGTCAGGTCGTTCGAGCCGATCGAGAATCCGTCGAAGAATTGCAGGAATTCCTCGGCCAGGATCGCGTTCGACGGCACTTCGCACATCATGATGATGCGCAGGCCGTTTTCGCCGCGCTTCAGGCCATGCTTGGCCAGCAGTTCGATCACGCGCTCGGCCTGGCCCAGCGTACGTACGAACGGCACCATGATCTCGACGTTGGTCAGGCCCATTTCATCGCGTACGCGCTTCATGGCCTTGCATTCCATCTCGAACGCCTCGGCAAAGTCATCGGAGATATAGCGCGATGCACCGCGGAAACCCAGCATCGGGTTTTCCTCGTCCGGCTCGTAGCGCGAACCGCCGATCAGCTTCTTGTACTCGTTCGACTTGAAGTCCGACAGGCGCACGATCACGGGCTTCGGATAGAACGCGGCGCCGATCGTGGCGATGCCCTCGGCCAGCTTGTCGACGTAGAACGCGCGCGGGCTGGCGTGGCCACGAGCCACCGACTCCACGGCCTTCTTCAGGTCGGCATCGACTTGCGGGTAGTCGAGAATCGCCTTCGGGTGAACGCCGATGTTGTTGTTGATGATGAATTCCAGGCGGGCCAGGCCAACGCCGTGGTTCGGGATCTGCGCAAAGTCGAATGCCAGTTGCGGATTGCCCACGTTCATCATGATCTTGGTCTCGATCTCGGGCATCTCGCCACGCTGGACCTCGGTCACTTCGGTTTCGAGCAGGCCATCGTAGATCCGGCCTTCGTCGCCCTCGGCGCACGACACGGTCACCAGCGTGCCGTCCTTGAGCAGATCGGTCGCGTCGCCGCAGCCAACCACTGCCGGCACACCCAGTTCACGCGCGATGATGGCGGCGTGGCAGGTACGGCCGCCACGGTTCGTGACGATGGCCGCGGCGCGCTTCATCACCGGCTCCCAGTTCGGGTCGGTCATGTCGGCCACCAGCACGTCGCCGGGCTGCACACGTTCCATCTCGGACGGATCGTTGATCACGCGCACCGGGCCCGTGCCGATCTTCTGGCCAATCGCACGGCCGCTGGTCAGCACCGCCGAAGTACCCTTGAGCTTGAAGCGCTGTTCGGCCTTGCCGGCGGACTGGCTCTTCACGGTTTCCGGACGCGCCTGCAGGATGTAGATCTTGCCGTCCTTGCCGTCCTTGCCCCATTCGATGTCCATCGGGCGGCCATAATGCTTCTCGATGATCATCGCGTAGCGGGACAGTTCGCTCACGTCCTCGTCGCTGATCGAATAGCGGTTGCGCAGCTCAGGCGGTACGTCCACGGTCTTCACGCGACCGGCTTCGCCGGGCTTCGTGAACTCCATCTTGATCAGCTTCGAGCCGATCGAACGGCGGATGATCGGGTACTTGCCGGCTTGCAGCGTCGGCTTGAACACGTAGAACTCGTCCGGGTTCACGGCGCCCTGCACCACCGTCTCGCCCAGGCCATAGCTCGACGTGATGAAGACCACGTCCGGGAAGCCCGACTCGGTGTCGATCGTGAACATCACGCCCGAGGCAGCCAGGTCCGAACGGACCATGCGCTGCACGCCGGCCGACAATGCCACCACGTCGTGCTCGAAGCCCTTGTGCACGCGGTACGAAATGGCACGGTCGTTATAGAGCGACGCAAACACGTGCTTGATCTTGTCCAGCACGTCATCGATACCGCTGACGTTGAGGTACGACTCCTGCTGGCCGGCAAACGATGCATCGGGCAGGTCCTCGGCCGTGGCCGACGAGCGCACCGCGAACGATGCCTCGGCACCTTCGCGTGCCGAAACACGTGCGTAATGCTCGCGGACTTCCGCATCGAGACGCGGCTGGAACGGGGCCGCAGCCACCCAGCCACGGATCTCGGCGCCAGCCTCGGCCAGCGCCTTCACGTCGTCGACGTTCAGCGCCTTCAGGCGTTCGGAGATGCGGGTGGTGAGGTTGTTGTGGGCGAGGAAGTCGCGGAATGCCAGCGCGGTGGTTGCGAAGCCGCCGGGAACCCGCACACCAGCACCGGCCAGCTGGGAGATCATTTCTCCCAGCGACGAGTTCTTGCCGCCGACGGTCTCCACGTCCTGCATGCGCAGTTCTTCGAACGGCTGCACGTAGGCGCCGTTATCTACCTGGTTGGTCATAAAAGCCTCAAAACAAAGTAAGAAATCTTTTGCACCGACCGGTATGTTGTTGATGTTCTGTCCCCGGCGGATCGCTTGGCTGAACAATTCCGAAGGAATCCGGAAGCATTCGTGTTGCACTGCACATTGTCGACAATCCGGTCGTGAATCGTTGCCCGACCGGCATTGGCGGAATTGCTTAGCCAAAAGATCGCCGCTATTCTACCGTGCCGCACCGCACTTTCGCTTGGCGGCTGCCCCAAAATAAATTGTTCAGACATGTCCTTGCCAGAAGCGCCTGACGCATCGCAACCCGCGTCCGCCCCGACTTCCCAGCCTGCGCCTGCCCTGGCCGCGAATCAGCCCGGCGCCGCCGCCCCGACTGCCGCCGTGGCCGATCGCCCTCCCGTGCGTACGGTCTTTATCGTCTCGGATGGCACCGGCATCACCGCGGAAACGTTCAGCCACTCGATCCTGGCACAGTTCGAGATGCGCTTCCGCAAGGTTCGCATGCCGTTTGTCGACACGCCTGAAAAGGCACATGTGGCGGTGGGCAAGATCAATGAGGCGTTCTACAACGAGGGCGTACCGCCAATCGTCTTCACCACGCTGGTCAACGCCGAGTCGAACAAGGCACTGCGCCGCGCCAAGGCAATGATCCTGGACATGTTCCAGACCTTCATCGAGCCGCTCGAGAAGGAACTGGGCCTGAAATCGACCCACGCGATCGGCCGCTTCCACCAGAACGCCGACACCGAAGCCTACAAGAACCGCATCGAGGCCATCAATTTCTCGCTGGCGCACGATGACGGCCAGTCGCACAAGAACCTGCAGGAAGCCGATGTGATCCTGGTAGGCGTCTCGCGTAGTGGCAAGACACCGACCAGCCTGTACCTGGCCATGCAATATGGGCTCAAGGCGGCCAACTATCCACTGATTCCCGACGACTTCGAGCGCGGCCGCCTGCCCTCGGCGCTCTATGCCTACAAGCCCAAGATCTTCGGGTTGTCGATTGACCCGCAGCGGCTGACCGAGATCCGTAACGAACGGCGTCCGGGCAGCAAGTACGCGGCAGTGGAGAACTGCCGCTATGAGGTCAACGAGGCGGAAAGCATGATGCGGCGCGAAGGCATCAAGTGGCTTTCGTCCACGCACAAGTCGATCGAGGAGATCGCCACCACGATCCTCCAGGAGATCAAGGTCGATCGCGACAACTACTGAAGCGCTGCAGCAACTAGCATTTTGAGAATCGTCTTCTAGGCCAATGGTGGCTGGGGGAGCAGGATGAAGTCTTTGACCGATTCCTCAACCAGCCCTGACCACCATGACCACGATGACCGCAGACCAGTTTCGCGATTTTCCCGAACCCGATCACTCCCACGCCAGAACACGGCAAACCGGCCGGGCCCGTACCGGTACCGAGCGCCTTCAGGACGCAGGCATCATCTTCGGCGGTATCGCCGTAGCGTTGGCGGGCATCTTCGGCATACTCGAACTGTCCGCCCGCAACGCCAGCCAGGGGACCAATGCCATCATCAGCCGGCTCGATACCCTGCAGTACTCGCAGGTCGAGTTAAACGATCGCGTTGCCAGGCTCGAAGCCAGCGTCGACCAGCGACTCGGCAAAGGGGATGACCGGTCCGAAGCGCGTTTTGACAAGATCGATGAACGCTTCGTGAGGCTCGAAACCAAATTCGATGAACGCTTCCAGAAGGTCGATGAACGCTTCGTCAAGCTCGAAACCAAATTCGATGAACGCTTCGTCAGGCTCGAAACCAAATTCGATGAACGCTTCCAGAAGGTCGATGAACGCTTCGCCAGGCTCGAAACGAAGTTCGATAAACAATTCGAGCGTATGGACGAGAAGTTCGAAAGGATGACCGACGTCCTGCTCCAACTTATCGGACAGAAGGTGGTTCCAGGCAACACCGCAGTGAAGACTGGCAGCCCCGGCAAGCCGCCATCCCGATAGCTGTGGTTATGCCAGTGCGCGTCGCTGCCGCACGGTCTCGAACAGGCATACCGCCGTTGCAGCCGCCACGTTCAGTGACTCCAGGCCACCGGGCTGCGGAATACCGACGGTGCGCGATACGCGCGCCATCCATTCCGCACTGACCCCCGCTCCTTCATTGCCGACCACCCAGCCCACTGGCTGGCGCAGATCGGTATCGAATACGGCAGCATCGGCATGCGAGGACGTGGCCAGCAACGGCACGGCCAGGCGGCTCTCGAGCATCTCCAGTGTGCAGTGCTCGACGATATTGAGATGGAAATTGGCACCCATGCCGGCACGCAAAGTCTTCACCGACCAGGCAAAGGCACAGCCCGTCGTGAGGAATGCATGCGGAATGCCGGCCGCGGCCGCACTGCGCAGGATGGAGCCGACATTGCCGGCGTCCTGAACCCCATCGAGGATGATGCAGTCGGTATCGATCGTGGCAGGCAGGTGACCCGCCGGCGTATCGATAACCAGCAACACGTCAACCCCGTTAGCCACATTGCTGATCTGCGAAAACAGAGCGTCACCGAGCACGACGATACGCTCGGGCTCGATCTGGTCGAGCAACGGCCGTACTTCGGCATGGTCATAGTGACGCTCGCCGATGACGCAGCTCGATGGTTGCCCGCGCGCGGCAATATAGGCCTGGGCCAGATGCACACCGTCGAGCACGGATTGACCGGCCTTGCGGCGTTGGTGGGTCGACCCTATCAGGGCTTTCAGGTGCTTGAACAGCGCGTTGTCGCGCGAGGTGACGTGCTTCAAGGGCTTGCCTTAGAACGAAACTCAGAAAGGCGGCGTATCTTGCGGGACGCGCTGCAGGCGTTCCCTCTCAAGCGCCATGCGCACCGGCGCAAACGAACGCCGGTGATGAGGCGTGGCGCCATGGCGTTCGAGCGCTGCAAAGTGCTGCGGGGTTGGATAGCCGAAGTGGGAATCGAAGCCGTACTCCGGATACTGCGCGTGCAGTTCCAGCAGATTGCGGTCGCGCGCAACCTTGGCCAGGATCGACGCGGCCGAGATGGCACGCACCTTGGCATCGCCCTTGACGATCGCCTCGACCGGGAACGCCACCTGCGGACAACGATTGCCGTCGACCTGGACCAGGTCGGGAATTACTCCGCTCGCGGCAAGCCCTTGCACCGCACGCTGCATGGCCAGCATCGATGCATGGAGAATATTGATCGAATCGATCTCCTCGACGGTCGCGAATGCGATATGCCAGCCCAGCGCACGCTCGCAGATCCGGTCGAACAAGGCCTCACGCTTTGTCGCGCTCAGAATCTTCGAATCAGCAAGACCGCGCACCTGGCGCTCCGGATTCAGCACGACCGCAGCCGCATAGACCGGGCCGGCCAACGGCCCTCGCCCGGCTTCGTCCACGCCACACAGGCGCTGGACTACCGCTACCGTCTGCGACAGTTCGAGCCCAAGCTGGGCCGAAGCGGCGCCCTTGATACGCGCCATCAGCACACTCCCCGGTCATGCATGAGATCCACCACCACGCCGGCGGCCAGATTGGCCGTATCGCGCTTCAGCGTCTGGTGCATGGTCGTGAAATGCTCACGCAGGAACGCGATATTGCCCTCATCATTGAGCTGCAGCAGGGTTTCACGCGCCAGTGCTTCCGGCGTGGCATCGTCCTGCAACAACTCGGGCACCACAAAGCGCCCTGACAGAATATTAGGCAGTCCCACGTAAGGCAGGTAGCCTTGCCGCTTCATGATCTGCGCGGTCAGCCAGGGCACCTTGTACGAGATCACCATTGGCTTCTTGTACAACGCAGCCTCGAGCGTGGCAGTCCCGCTGGCCAGCAACACCACATCGGAAGATTCCATGGCCAGATGCGACTGACCATCCACGACCGTCAGGTCGATCTCGGGATGGCGTGCATGGAGTTCTTCCACAATCTCGCGCAGCCCTTCGCTGGCAACTGGCAGAACGAATGCCAGGTTGCCGTCCATGCGATGCATGCGCGCCATGGCCTCGAAGAACGTGGCGCCAAGGTTGCGCACTTCCGACTGCCGGCTGCCAGGCAGCACCGCGACGATGCGCTTGCCATCCGGCAAGCCCAGCTTGGCGCGGGCACCGGCAACGTCGGGCACCATCGGAATCACGTCGGCCAGCGGATGGCCCACGTAGGTGGCTGGAATGCCGGCCTTTGCGTAGATCTCGGGTTCGAACGGGAACAGGCAGAGAATGTGGTCGACCGCGCGTGCAATGGTACGAATACGTCCACCGCGCCATGCCCAGATCGACGGACTGACAAAGTGCACGACGGGAATACCGGCACGCCGCAGCGGCACCTCAAGCCCGAAGTTGAAATCGGGCGCATCCACACCGATAAAGCACAGCGGTGGCTGCGCCAGCAGCCGCTCGCGAATGGCCCGGCGCGTGGCCAGGATCTCGCGCAACGAGCCAATGACTTCCACATAGCCGTTGACGGAAAGCGTTTCCATCGGCCAGTGCGACACAAAGCCTTGCGCCATCATGCGACGGCCGCCAATCCCGGCATAGTCCACCGACTCGCCGAGACGCGCATTCATTCCTTCCAGTAACAGCGAAGCGAGCAGATCGCCGGACGCCTCACCGGCAACCATGGCGATCGTGCCACGCTTGTTCACATGGGCCTGCGCTTCAGCGGGAAGCGCAGCCTGCACGGCAGCCTCGACCATGTCAGGTTTGAATCAGCGAACGATGCCGCGCTGGGTCGCGGCCAGGAAGTCCACGAACGCCTGCAATGGTACGGCGGTAGTGGCGTCCGTCTGGCCGAGCACTGCCGCAATCTCGTTGCGGGCGTCGTCAAAACTCAGGTCGGACTTGTACAGCAGCTTGTAGGCCTGGCGCAGCGCGGCAATCTGCCCTGCATCAAAACCGCGGCGCCGCAAGCCCTCCACATTGATGCCGTGCGGCGTAGCCTTGTTGCCATTCTTGTCGCTCGCGGCGATCACGAACGGAGGCACGTCCTGCACCAGCGCCGAAGCGCCGCCGAGCATCGCATGGGCACCGATGCGCACGAACTGGTGCACACCGCTCATGCCGCCGAGGATGGCCCAGTCGCCCACTTCCACATGGCCGGCAATCTGGGCGTTGCTTGAGAACACGGTATGGTTGCCCACGCGGCAGTCGTGCGCGATATGGACGTAAGCCATGATCCAGTTGTCGTTGCCGAGACTGGTTACGCCACGATCCTGCACCGTGCCGGTGTGAATCGTCGTGAATTCGCGAATCGTGTTGCGATCGCCAATCTCGAGCCGGGTCGGCTCGTTGGCATACTTCATGTCCTGCGGCACGCCGCCCACCGAAGCGTACGGCCCGATGCGGTTGCCTTCCCCGATCGTGGTATGGCCTTCGATCGTGGTGTGCGATCCGATCCGTGTGCCGCTGCCAATCCGCACATTGGGTCCGACGATCGAAAACGGGCCAACTTCCACGTCGGCAGCGATTTCAGCCTTCGGGTCGATCAGTGCGGTGGGATGGATTTGCGTCATACGTCCTGTCCTGTGCTCTCAGTTCTGCTGGGTTCGGGTTCAATCAGGCTTCGGCCTGCTTGACCGTGCACATCAGCTCGGCTTCGCAAGCCACTTCACCGTCAACGGTGGCGCTGGCCTTGAACTTCCAGATACCGCGGATGTAGCGTTCCACGGTCACGTTCAGGTGCAACTGGTCGCCCGGGTACACCACGCGCTTGAAGCGCGCTCCATCGATGCCGACGAAGTAGTACAGGGCCCCTTCCTTGCGCTCCATGTCCGCGCCGAAGGTAAGCAGGCCGGCCGACTGTGCCAGCGCCTCCAGAATCATGACACCTGGCATCACCGGTTGTTCCGGGAAGTGACCCATGAAGTACGGCTCGTTGATCGTCACGTTCTTCAGCGTCTTGATCCGCTTTTGCGGTTCGAACTCGAGCACGCGGTCGACCAGCAGGATCGGATACCGATGCGGCAGCAGCTTCAGGATCTTGCGGATATCGATATCGGATGCTGTCATGATGATTTCTCTTCGTCTTGTTTGCTGTTGGACCCGGCCGGGGCACCGCGCAGCCGGCGCTCCAGCTGCACCACGCGTTCGCGCAGCTTCGACAGCCCGCGCACGATGGCCGCATTGCGCTCCCACTCGCCATGCGACGTGAACGGGAACACGCTGGTGTAATGCCCACCGGGTTTTGTAATCGACTTGGTAATCGACGTTCCGCCAGACACTGTGGTCCGGTCGGCGATATTCAAATGGCCGGAAAAATTGGCTGCGCCACCGATCACGCAGAACTTTCCGATCCTGGTACTGCCGGAAACAGCAGCGGTGCCGGCAATCACGGTATGGGCGCCCACGTGTACGTTGTGGGCAATCTGTACCTGATTGTCGATCTTGCAGCCATCCTCGATCACGGTGTCGGCCATCGCACCGCGGTCCACGCACGTGTTGGCACCAATTTCCACATCGTTGCCCAGCACCGCCCGGCCCACCTGCGGGATCTTGACGTACTCGACCCCGGCCGGACCGATATCGGGCGCGAAACCGAAGCCATCGGCGCCAATCACCGCCCCGCTATGCAGGATATTGCGCGCACCCACCACGCAACGATGATAGACAGAAACATTGGCGTAGATGAGCGTATCTTCGCCAACTTGCGCTCCTGCGCCGATAAAGGCATTTGCAAGGATCCGCACCCGCTCGCCCAGCCGCGCTCCCGCCTCGATCACCACGTTGGGTCCGATGAAGCAGGAAGCCGGCACCACCGCATCGGGGGCTACCGTTGCGCGCGCGTCAATGCCGACGCGCGGATCGGCATTGGCAACCCGGTCGAAACGCTGCGCCACGCGCGCAAAGCATACATACGGGTTGCGCGCCACGAGCCAGTTGCGACCATCGGCCTGGCCATCGGCGCGAATACGCTCCAGGTCCGCTGGCGAAACGATGATGGCGCCGGCTTGCGAAGCCAGCGCCTGTGCCAGGTACAGCGGATTGGAGAGGAACGACAGGTCGCCGGCGCTGGCCTGGTCGAGCGGGGCCAGGCCACGCACGGCCAGGTCGGGATCACCCACAACCTGCGCGCCGTTCTCGGTGGCGAGCTGACCCAGTGTGGGTGTCTGCATGGCGGTACTTCCTTGAGAAACGAAAGCGGGGGGACTTGCGTCGCCGCTTACTTGCCCGAGCCGCTGTTGAGCGCCTTCATCACGTCATCGGTGATATCGATGCGTGGATTGACATAAACCGCTTCCTGCACGATCAGGTCGTACTTGCGCTGCTCGGCCAGCGAACGGATCACGCGGTTGGCGCGTTCCAGAACCTGTGCCAGTTCCTCGTTGCGGCGCTGGTTCAGGTCTTCGCGGAATTCGCGCTGCTTGCGCTGGAATTCGCGATCAAGGTCGGCCACTTCACGCTGGCGGCGTTGGCGGTCGGCATCGGCCAGCACCGCGGTGTCCTTGTCCAGCTTGTCAGCCATGCCCTTGATCTTCTGGGCCATATCCTGCAGTTCGCGATCACGCTTGGAGAATTCCTGCTCAAGCTTGACCTGCGCGGCCTTGGCCGGCTGCGAGTCACGCAGGATACGCTCCGAGTTCACCGCGGCAATGCGCGCCTCCTGAGCCATCGCCGGGGCCGCCGCGCAAAAGGCCGCAGCGGCCAGCGCGGCCGCGCTCAGGGATTTCATCAGTGGAGTGTGGAGTTTCATCAAACAAATCCTTTACGGGATCAGAATGCGGTACCAATCTGGAACTGGAACCGCTGGACCTTGTCGGTCTCGTCCTTCTTCAGCGGGAAGCCCATGCTGACCTTGAGCGGACCAATCGGCGACAGCCACGACATACCGAAACCGGTCGAGTACTTGAGGGCGCTGAACGTGATCGGTGCACCTTCCTGGTAGACGTTACCGAAGTCGAAGAACGTGAACAGGCGCAGCGTGCGGTCAACACCGGAGCCCGGCAGCGGGAACACGAATTCCACGTTACCGATCATCTTCGATGCACCACCCACCGGGTTGCCGTTCTGGTCCTTCGGGCCCAGCGTGCTGGTCTGGTAGCCACGCACCGAACCGATACCGCCGGCGTAGAAGTACTTGAACACCGGGAACGGCGTGTTGCCGTAGCCATGGCCGTAGGCGACTTCACCGTTGAACGCCAGCGTGAACGACTTCGAGACCGGGTAGAAATACTGCTGCTGCAGGCTGGCGCGATAGTACTGCGTATCGCCGCCCGGCACGCCGATTTCCAGGTTGGCCTGGGTGTAGGGGCCCTTGGTCGGGATCAGCGCACTGTCACGACGGTCACGCGCCCAGCCGATCGTGAACGGGAAGTTGTTGATCGGGTCGCCACTGGCCTTGCCGATCTTCTGCAGCCACGCCGTGTACTGGCTCGGCGTGTTGGTCGACGTATAGACCTGGGTACGTTCGTAGCCGATGCCGAAGAACACCGTGTCGTTCTCGGAGAACGGCACGCCGAACTTGAAGCCGCCGCCGGCCGACACGATCTTGTAGTCCTGGTCACCGGTGTAGTACAGCGGACGCGACGTACGGTAGTAGATGTCGGTCGAACGGCTGATGCCGTCCACCGTGAAATACGGGTCGTATTGCGTCAGCGCGATCGTACGGAACGACTTGGCCGTGTTGACGTCCAGGCCAAGGCTGGTACCCGAGCCGAACACGTTGTCCTGGCGCAGGCCGGCCTGCAGCACGAGCTTGTCGGTCGACGAGAAACCAAGACCCAGGCTGATCTGGCCGGTCGGCTTCTCGGTCACGTTCACGTTCACATCGACCTGGTCAGGCGCGCCGGGCACGTCTTCGGTCGTGATGTTCGTGTCGGTGAAGTAGCCGGTCCGGTTGATACGTGCCTGCGACTGCGTGAGCTTCTCGCTGTCGAACCACGAGCTTTCCATCTGGCGCATTTCGCGGCGCACCACTTCGTCGCGCGTCTTGCTGTTTCCCACCACGTTCACGCGGCGGACATAAACGCGGCGGCCCGGATCGACCATCAGGGTCAGCGCCACTTCGCGCTTTTCCTTGTCGATCTGCGGCTGCGGATTGATCGTGGTGAACGCGTAGCCGTAGGTACCCAGCAGGTCCGTGATGGCCTTGGTACTGCCGGTCAGCTTCTCGGACGAGAAAATGTCGCCCTTCTTGAGCCGCAGCAGTTTCTCCATCTCGTCCTGCTTGCCGAGCAACTCGCCGGCCAGGCGGATGTCGGACACCTTGAACTGCTCGCCTTCGCTGATATTCAGCGTCAGGTAGATGTCCTTCTTGTCCGGCGTGATCGACACCTGGGTCGACTCGATCTGGAATTCCAGATAGCCGCGGTTCAGGTAGAACGAGCGCAGGGCTTCCAGGTCAGCCGTCAGCTTCTGCTTGGAATAGAGATCGTTCTTGGTGTACCAGGACAGCCAGTTCGGCGTCGACAACTGCATTTCGTCGCGCAGCGTGCCTTCCTTGAACGCCTTGTTGCCGACGATATTGATCTGTCGGATCTTGGCGACCGGGCCCTCTTCCACGTTGAACACCACGGACACGCGGTTGCGGTCCACCGGCGTCACGGTGGTCTGGACCTCGGCGGCATAGTAGCCGCGCGCCACGTACTGGCGCTTGAGTTCCTGCTCCGCCTTGTCGATCAGGGCCTTGTCGTAGTAACGCGCTTCGGCCACGCCCACGGCACGCAGCGAACGGCGCAGCGTGTCCTTGTCGAATTCCTTGATGCCAACGAATTCGAGCTGCGAGATGGCCGGACGTTCCTCGACCTGCACGACCAGCACGCCGTCTTCGGCGCGGATCTGCACGTCCTTGAAGAAACCGGTATTGTAGAGCGCACGGATGGCGTCGGCGCCCTTGTCGTCGGTGAAGGTCTCGCCGACACGAACCGGGAGATAGCCGAACACGGTACCCGGCTCCACGCGCTGCAGTCCCTCAACGCGGATATCCTTGACCACAAACGGATCTGCGGCCCAGCCCGCCGGGCTCCAGGCTGCAATAATGGCACTCGTCAGCAATCCTAGCGAGATGCGCTTATTTCTGATCAAAGTCGATCCCCTCTTCCTCATCGATTTCATGCAGGGTATTGGCTATTGGCCCCAGAGCCATTTACGGCTACGCCCGACAATGCCGGCACGACCGATCCTGCCCGGGCGGGAATATAACCCCCGGGATACGACTGCCCACGGCCGACAAGCGTTTCCGGCTGCGCGAATCTAGCCGCGCGCAAGAAACAGTCGGCTGACGTCATTGAATAAAGCGAGTGAGGTCAGGAGCAAGATGCACGCGATGCCGACCTTCTGCAGCATCGCTTGCCAGTGGTCTGGTACAGGCCTGCCAGTCAAAAATTCCACGCAATAATACAGCAAATGCCCCCCATCCAGCACCGGAATAGGTAACAAATTCAGTACACCGAGGCTGACACTGACCAACGCCAGGAAGCTTACGAACGGCTGCCAGCCCATGTTTGCGGCGCGGCCGGCGTAGTCCGCCACGGTCAGCGGGCCGCTCAGGTTCTGTAGCGAGGCCTGCCCCACTAGCATTTTTCCGAGCAATTTCAGCGACAGCGCACTGGTGGTCCAGACCTGGTCCGCCGCACGCGCCAATGCCTGCGCGAACGGGTAACGCACCACTTCGGTCTGCACCGCCTGGTTCAGCGCCGCACCGAGCTTGCCCACCATGGGCGCCTGTGCACCTTCGGCATCGGGCTTGCCGCCAGGTGCCGCATCAAGTTTTACCGGGATATCCAGACGCTGGCCGGCCCGCTCGATGCCAAGCGTGACGTCCTGCCCTGGCCGGGCACGCACCCCCCGGATCAATTCACCGGCCTGCGTCAACGGCTGGCCCTGCCAGGCCACGATCCGGTCACCGGGCTTCAGGCCGGCGCGCTGCGCGGCAGAATCCGGCACGATCTCGGTAATTGTCACCGGCCCGCCCTTCAGCGCGAGGCCAAGCGTGGCCAGCGGGTCCTGATCGGGGTTGCCGCCCGTGTCGGGCAACTTGCCCAGCGCGATATCGCGCTCGGCACCGTCGCCGCCGCGCACATGCAACACAGCACGCGCATCGCCGAATCCTTGGGAAAACACCGCCATACGCAGGTCATTCCAGGACTGTACGGCTTCAGTCTTGTCATTCGCGGTCAGCGACAGCACACGGTCGCCCTCGCGGACACCGGCCTGCGCCGCCGCGGTACCAGCCGCCGGTGCAGCCAGCACGGGCACCGGCTCACGCATGCCGCCGGCAAACAGGACCAGATAGAGCGCAATGGCCAGCGCGAAGTTCGCCAGCGGACCGGCCGCCACGATGACGAACCGCTTGCCCACTGGCTGGCGATTGAACGCACGCGGCAATTCGGCGGCATCGATTGGCGGATCGGTTGCGGGATCACGCTCGCGCTCGTCGAGCATCTTGACGTAGCCACCGAGCGGGATGGCTGCCAGCGTCCATTCCGTGCGGTCACGCCCCTTGCTGACCCAGCGAGCCAGCGGGCGGCCAAATCCGATCGAGAAACGCAGCACCTTGACCCCGCACGCACGGGCGGCAAGGTAGTGCCCCATCTCGTGCACGAAGATCAGGATGCAGAGGGCGACAACGAATGCGATTACGGTTTGCATGGCAATTCACCCTTTCCAGATCCGTCCGGGCCGTGATCGACTCAACGGCGAGGCAGTTGTTTGAGCAGCGCCAGCGCGGCGCGCCGCGCTTCAGCATCGGCCGCCAGCACGCCTTCGAGCGAATCGGCGGCACCTTGCGCCGGTTGCTCCAGCACGCCCTCGACCACGCGCGCGATGTCGGTGAAGCGGATATCGCCGGCAAGGAATGCTTCTACCGTGATCTCATTGGCGGCATTGAGCACAGCCGGGGCCACGCCGCCGGCACGCAGTGCATCGAACGCCAGGCCCAGGCACGGGAAGCGCTCGAGGTCCGGGGTTTCAAAATGCAGGCCGCCACTTATGGTCAGGTCCAGCGGCGTCACGCCCGAGTCGATCCGCTCGGGATAGGCCATGCCGTAGGCGATCGGCGTGCGCATGTCGGGATTGCCCAGCTGCGCCAGCACCGAGCCGTCGTTGTACGCCACCATCGAATGCACGATGCTTTGCGGATGGATCAGTACCTCGA
Source organism: Cupriavidus sp. (assembly GCF_057315035.1). Classification (NCBI taxonomy): domain Bacteria; kingdom Pseudomonadati; phylum Pseudomonadota; class Betaproteobacteria; order Burkholderiales; family Burkholderiaceae; genus Cupriavidus; species Cupriavidus sp. Next base: position 100,694 of record NZ_DBHKYV010000026.1, read on the forward strand.
TGCGGTCGGCCGGGGCGCCAAACAGCCAGTGTGCCTCGATGACTTCGAGACCCTTGTTCATCATGGTGGCCGAATCGACCGAGATCTTGCGCCCCATCACCCATTTCGGGTGCGCGCAGGCCTGGTCTGGCGTGATGTCGTGCAGCGTGGACGGGTCGCGCGTACGGAACGGACCGCCCGAAGCCGTCAGCAGTACCTTCGACACGCCCGTGCCATAGCGCGGGTCACTGGTCGGCAGGCACTGGAAGATTGCGTTGTGTTCACTGTCGATCGGCAGCAGCGTGGCACCGTGCTCGCGCACTGAGTCCATGAAGATGCCGCCCGACATCACCAGCGATTCCTTGTTGGCCAGCAACACACGTTTGCCGGCGCGCGCCGCTGCCAGCGACGAACGCAGACCAGCCGCGCCGACGATGGCCGCCATCACGGCATCGGTTTGCGCATCCGAGGCAATCGACTCCAGCGCGTCCGGCCCGTGGCTGACTTCCGTCTTCAGACCCGCCGCACGGAGCCTGGCTTCGAGGTCGCGCGCCGCGTCGGCCGAACCCACGACTGCACGCGCGGGACGGAATTCGACGCAGGCCGCAGCCAGCTTTTCCACCTGCCGGTGCGCGCTAAGCGCATGCACGGTGTAGCGGTCCGGATGGCGGCGCACGACGTCCAGCGTGCTTTCGCCAATGGATCCCGTGGCGCCCAGAATCGTAATGCGTTGCATAGAACCAGAAAAATTCAGTTGTGATCAGACCCAGGCCAGCAGCAGCGCCGCCAGCGGAAATACCGGAATCAGCGCATCGATCCGGTCCAGGATACCGCCATGGCCTGGCAGCAGGCGACTGCTGTCCTTCATGCCCACCTGCCGCTTGAGCAGCGACTCGAACAGGTCGCCGATGATGCTCGCCGCCACCAGCAGCGTGGCCAGCACGGCCAGCAGGCCAAGCCCACCCTTGTCGGCGATCAAGGTGTACCACGTAGGCGCGAAAGCATGGCTGGCAGCCAGCCCCAGCGCCAGGATCATTACCAGCAGCCAGCCACCGATGGCACCTTCCCAGGACTTGCCCGGGCTGATGCGCGGCGCCAGCTTGCGGCGACCAATGGCCTTGCCAACGAAATATGCGCCGATATCGGCGGCCCACACCAGCACGGCGGCCGTCAGCAGCACGCCAATGCCGGCTGCGCGCAGCACCATCACGGCATGACCGAACGCCGGCAGCATGATCAGCCCCAGCACCACGCCCAGCGCCGTAAATCCCGGCGTGGCCCTGCGCACACCGCGGGCCAGCAGCACCAGCGCCACGCCCCAGGCCACCACCGATGCCTCAAGCAACCAGTCGATCGCCTGGCCCATCGGAGCCAGGTGCCAGGCAATCATCACCAGCAGGCAGACCACGCCGTAGACATAGGGCCACGGGCGCGGCAAGCCGATCAGGCGACCAAACTCCCAGCCGCCCAGCAGCACGATCACCGCCACCAGCACCGCCAGCGCCGTCGGGGGCGCCAGGAACAGGATCGGCAGGATCAACAGCAACAGGCATACGGCGGTGATGACGCGGGTAAGAAGCATGCGGCTGCGGTTTCCCGTGGTGTGATGTGGATTCGGGCCAGACTCGGGCTCAGGCCGTGCCGGACAGGCCCGGCGCCACCAGTTGGGCACTGGTCCGGCCAAAACGGCGCTCGCGCTGGCGGTACGAGGCAAAGGCCTTGTCGAGCTCGGCGGCATCGAAGTCGGGCCAGAATGTCTCGGTGAAATACAGCTCGGAATATGCGAGCTGCCAGAGCAGGAAATTGCTGATGCGCTGCTCGCCGCCGGTGCGGATGAACAGGTCCGGCTCGGGCGCATAGGCCATTGCCAGGTGCGGGGCCAGCACGGACTCGTCGATCGCCTCGGTATCGAGCATCGGCGATCGGGCCAGCATCTTGCGCATGGCCTGCAGCAGGTCCCAGCGTCCGCCGTAGTTGGCTGCGATGGTTACCGTCAGGCCGCTATTGCCGGCCGTGCGGGCCTCGGCATCCTTGATCAGTTGCTGGATGCGCGGGCTGAAGCGCGCCAGGTCGCCCACCACGCGCAGGCGGATGTTGTTGGCGTGCATCTTGACCACCTCGCGGCGCAAGGCGGTCATGAACAGGCGCATCAGGAAAGAGACCTCGTCGGCCGGACGGCGCCAGTTCTCGGAACTGAACGCAAACAACGTCAGGTACTGGACCCCGCGTGCGGCACACGCCTGCACGACGTCGCGCACCGTGTCGAGGCCACGGGTGTGGCCAGCCACACGGGGCAGATGACGCTGCGTCGCCCAGCGGCCGTTGCCATCCATGATGATGGCAACGTGGCGAGGCACATAGGTGGTGTCGGGAACGCCGAGCGTCGAACTGATGTGCTGCATGGATTCGTGGACGATGTCGGGCAACTCCGGCGGAATGACCGCCGGAACGGCCTTACACCGTCATGATCTCCTTTTCTTTCTCGGCGACGAGCTTGTCGATTTCGGCAACGTAGCGGTCGGTCAGCTTCTGGACGTCGTCCGCGCCGCGGCGCTCGTCGTCTTCAGAAATGTCCTTGTCCTTGACGAGCTTCTTGAACTGCTCGTTGGCATCGCGGCGCAGGTTGCGCACGGCAACCTTGGCACCCTCGGCCTCGCTCTTGACCACCTTGATCAGCTCCTTGCGGCGCTCTTCGGTCAGCGCGGGCATCGGCACGCGGATCACATCGCCCATGGTGGCGGGGTTCAGGCCCAGGTCGGCGTCACGGATCGCCTTTTCCACGGCCTGTACCAGCTTCTTTTCCCACGGCTGCACGGTGATGGTGCGTGCATCGCCCAGGCCAACGTTGGCCACCTGGCTGATCGGCACCATCGAGCCGTAGTAGTCGACCTGAACATGGTCAAGCAGGCCGGTATGCGCACGGCCCGTACGGATTTTCGCCAGATCGGCCCTGAAGGCTTCGATCGACTTCAGCATCTTCTGCTCGGCGCTCTTCTTTGTGTCGGCGACGCTCATGTTTACCTCCGGAAAACAGCCAGACAGGATCCCGCCGGGCGGGATCGAAAATGAATCATTCTACTCTGAGGCCGGACCGAATCCGCATTGTGACGCGGTCCGAACCACTTATACGTGCACCAGCGTACCTTCGTCCTCGCCCAGGATCACACGCTTGAGCGCTCCCGGCTTCACGATCGAGAACACCTTGATCGGCAGCTTCTGGTCGCGGCACAACGCAAAGGCGGTCGCGTCCATGACCTGCAGGTTGCGCGAAATGGCCTCGTCGAACGAGATCGTGGTGTAGCGCGTGGCGCTCGGATCCTTCTTGGGATCGGCGGTATAGACGCCGTCCACCTTGGTGGCCTTGAGGACGATTTCCGCACCGATTTCCGCGCCACGCAGCGCGGCGGCGGTATCGGTCGTGAAGAACGGGTTGCCGGTGCCGGCGGCAAAGATCACCACCTTGCCCTCTTCGAGCTGGCGGATCGCCCGTGGACGGATATACGGCTCGACCACCTGGTCCATGCGCAGCGCGGACTGCACCCGGCCTTCGAGGTCGGCGTGGCGCATGGCATCCTGCAGCGCCAGCGCGTTCATCATCGTGGCCAGCATGCCCATGTAGTCGGCCGTGGCACGGTCCATGCCGGCCGCGCCACCCGCGACACCGCGGAAAATGTTGCCGCCGCCGATGACGACCGCAACCTGGACGCCCAGCTTCACGATTTCGGCAATGTCATTGACCATGCCTTCGATGGTGGCCCGGTTGATACCAAAGGCATCGTCGCCCATGAGGGCTTCACCGGACAGTTTCAGAAGGACGCGCTTGTAGGCTGGCATGTTCACCCTCGGGCTGGTTCTTGATCGCTCGTTTGAACGGATGGATGGGCGCGGGCGGCACGAAGCATCTGCGCACCGGCCGCGCATGAATAGGGAATGCTTGACAGCTGGATAGCCGGTTTTCGCCGTCATCTGCAGGCAACACCCCTTCAAAGGCGCGCTAAACGCAGGTGACTGCGAAAACTGACTGGCCCGGCACGCCTTGCGGCCGTACTTGCATCGCACTTGTGCAGAGGGGCACCTTGCGGCGCCCCTCGGCATTATACGGTGACCGCCGGGTAACCCCTTAAGGAAACCCGTCCGGCCACCCGGACATCAGGCCTTCTGGGCGGCAGCCACCTGGGCGGCCACTTCAGCGGCGAAGTCGTCCTGCTTCTTCTCGATACCTTCACCGACCACATACAGCGTGAAACCCTTCACGCTGGTGTTGACGGCCTTCAGCATCTGTTCGACGGTCTGCTTGTCGTTCTTAACGAACGGCTGGTTCAGCAGCGACACTTCCTTCAGGTACTTCTGGACCGAACCTTCCACCATCTTGGCGGCGATCTCGGCCGGCTTGCCCGATTCGGCAGCCTTTTGCTCGGCGATGCTGCGCTCCTTGGCGATCAGCTCGGCCGGCACCTGCTCGGACGACAGCGACACCGGCTTCATGGCAGCCACGTGCATGGCCACGTCCTTGGCGGCCACTTCGTCGCCGTCGAACTCGACCATCACGCCGATGCGCGTACCGTGCAGGTACGAAGCCAGCTTGCCGCCATTGGCGTAGCGCACGAAGCGACGGATCGTCAGGTTCTCACCGATCTTGCCGATCAGTGCCGAACGCACGGCGTCAACCGTCGAACCGTCCATTTCCAGGGCCGACAGGGCTGCCACGTCGGCCGGAGCCTGCTTGGCCACCAGCTCGGCAACCTTGGCGCCGAAGCCCAGGAAGTCGTCGTTCTTCGACACGAAGTCGGTTTCGCAGTTCAGTTCGACCAGCACGCCGGTGGTGCCGTCGATGAACGTTGCCACGATGCCTTCGGCGGTCACGCGCGAGGCAGCCTTGCTGGCCTTGTTGCCCAGCTTGACGCGCAGCAGCTCTTCAGCCTTGTCCAGGTCGCCAGCGGCTTCCGTCAGGGCCTTCTTGCATTCCATCATCGGCGCGTCGGTCTTTGCGCGCAGTTCTGCAACCATGCTTGCGGTAATTGCCGCCATTTGTCACTCCTTGATTGGTTGGCTTCACCCGCGGCGAATGGTATCCGCGGCGGATGACAACTGAATCTGTTTGCAAAAAAGGGGGCGCCAGAGTGCCCCCTTTTCTTGGTTGCCGTTCGGCAGTGCCGGCGGCCGGTGTATCCCGGCCTCAGGCACGCACGGGCAATCAGCCTTCCTGGACTTCGACGAATTCGTCGTCGCCGCGCACGGCTTCCACCACTTCCTGCACCGCGTTGGCACGGCCTTCCAGGATCGCGTCAGCCACGCCGCGCACGTACAGGGCAACTGCCTTGCTCGAGTCGTCGTTACCCGGGATCACGTAGTCGATGCCTTCCGGCGAGTGGTTCGTGTCGACCACGCCGATCACGGGGATGCCCAGCTTGGCGGCTTCGGTCACGGCAATCTTGTGGTAGCCAACGTCCACCACGAAGATGGCGTCAGGAACGCCGCCCATGTCCTTGATGCCGCCGATGGACTTTTGCAGCTTTTCCATCTCGCGCTCGAACATCAGCGCTTCCTTCTTGCTCATGGTTTCCAGCGCGCCGGCTTCCTTGGCGGCTTCCATGTCCTTCAGGCGCTTGATCGAGATCTTGACGGTCTTGAAGTTCGTCAGCATGCCGCCGAGCCAGCGGGCGTCGACGTAAGGCATGCCAGCGCGGCCGGCTTCCTCAGCCAGGATCTCGCGCGATTGACGCTTGGTACCCACGAAAAGCACGGTGCCGCGGTTTGCTGCCAGTTGACGCACGTACTTCATCGCGTCCTGGAACATCGGCAGGGTCTTTTCGAGGTTGATAATGTGGATCTTGTTGCGATGACCGAAGATGAAGGGGGCCATCTTCGGGTTCCAGAAGCGGGTCTGGTGGCCAAAGTGGCAACCGGCTTCCAGCATTTCGCGCATGGTCACGGACATGTGAGTTACTCCAATAGGGTTGGGTCTGAAGTCCGCCCCGACATTCCTGAAAAGGAACACCCCGGATGGGCGGACCAGCGATTTACAAAAAGTAGATTTCCGAACCTGCCACGCCTCACACGGAGGTCAGCAGCAAGCCAGCCCGCGATTGTAGCAACAAAGGGACCTCCCGCTCAAGCCCCTTATGCATGCCCCAAGAGGAACTGGCCGGCCGCGTCAATCGGACAATGCCCTGTATTTCCCCGCCCCGCCCCCTGCTTTCTCGTCACGAAGGTGAGATAATCCCGCTTTGCGAACAGATTCTGGCGCAGCCTGTGGCTGAGTCATCACATTTCAGGCGAAGCAGCATGAGCATCCATATCAACACCCCCGAAGACGTCGCCCAGATGCGTGTGGCTTGCCGCCTGGCTTCCGAAGTCCTCGACTACATCACGCCGCACGTAAAGCCTGGCGTGACCACCGGCGAACTCGACAAGCTGTGCCACGCCTATATGCGTGACGTGCAGGGCACCGTGCCGGCGCCGCTCAATTATGCGCCGCCGGGCTACCCGCCCTTCCCCGGTGCCATCTGCACTTCGGTCAACGATGTGATCTGCCATGGCATTCCCGGCGACCGCGTGCTCAAGAGCGGCGACGCCGTGAACCTGGACATCACGGTCATCACCAAGGAAGGCTACTACGGCGACACGAGCCGCATGTTCATCGTTGGCGAGGCATCGATCCTGGCCAAGCGCCTGGCGCAGATCACCTACGAATGCATGTGGAAAGGCATCCAGCAGGTACGCAATGGCGCACGCCTGGGCGATATCGGCCATGCCATCCAGGTGCACGCCGAAGGTGCGGGCTACAGCGTGGTACGCGAATACTGCGGCCACGGCATCGGCAAGGTATTCCACTCGGACCCGCAGATCCTGCACTATGGCCGCCCGAACACCGGCATGGAAATCAAGACCGGCATGATCTTCACGGTGGAACCGATGATCAACGCCGGCCGTCGCGATATCCGCACGATGCCCGACCACTGGACCGTCAAGACGCGCGACCGCAGCCTGTCGGCGCAGTGGGAACATACGGTTCTGGTGACCGAGACCGGATACGAAGTGCTGACGCTTTCGGAAGGCTCGCCCGTTCCGCCCGCGTTCATCACCGACGCCGTCGCGGCCTGATCCACATCGAACGTCAGGGCGCCCTCCAAGGCGCCCTTCTTCTTCCAGCCGTGCCCACGCCCTCCCTCGCCCAACCCATGGACACCACGCCGGAACTGCTGCTCTGCCAGCGCATTCGCGACAAGCTCAAGTCCGACAAGCAGGCGCTGTTTGCCGAATTCGATGCAAACAACCTGGTTACCCCGCTGGTCACGAAGCTGCGTCGCGCCGTCGACGCCGCATTGATCGATGCATGGACTGGCCTGGGACTGCCCGATGACGCGGCGCTGGTGGCCGTGGGTGGCTACGGCCGCGGCGAGCTGTTCCCGTATTCGGATGTCGACGTACTGGTATTGCTGCGCAGCGAGCCCGATACCGACACCACCACCCGGCTCGAACGCTTCATCGGCCTGTGCTGGGACCTGGGCCTGGAGATCGGCTCGTCGGTGCGCACGGTTGATGATTGCATCCGCGAGGCAGCGGCCGACATCACGATTCGCACCTCGCTGCTCGAAGCCCGCCTGCTGACCGGCAGCAAGCCGCTGTTCGATTCGATGCAGGCACGCTACCTGGCGGACATGGATGCGTCCGATTTCTTCCAGGCCAAGCTGCTGGAACTGCGCCAGCGTCACGCCAAGTACCAGGACACGCCCTACGCGCTGGAGCCGAACTGCAAGGAAAGCCCCGGCGGCCTGCGCGACCTGCAGGTGATCCTGTGGATGACCAAGGCCGCGGGCCTTGGCGACAGCTGGAAGGAACTGTTCGAACGCGGGCTGCTGACCGAGCGGGAAGCCCAGGAGCTGACGCGCAACGAACGCCTGCTGCGCACCATCCGCGCGCGCCTGCACCTGCTGGCGGGGCGTCGCCAGGACGTACTCGTATTCGACCTGCAGACCGCGCTGGCCGAATCGTTCGGCTATCGCCAGACCACGCACAAGCGCGCCAGCGAACAGCTGATGCGCCGCTACTACTGGGCAGCCAAGGCGGTCACGCAGCTCAACATGGTGCTGCTGCTGAACATCGAGGCCATGCTGTTCCCGAGCGAGTCCATGGTCACGCGCGTGATCAACGAGCGTTTCGTGGAGCGCCAGGGCATGCTCGAGATCACCAGCGACGACCTGTACGAGCAGAGTCCGCATGCCATTCTGGAGACGTTCCTGCTGTATGAGCGCACGCCCGGCGTCAAGGGCCTGTCGCCGCGTACGCTGCGTGGGCTGTACAACGCGCGCACGGTGATGGATGCAAGCTGGCGCAACGATCCGGAAAACCGGCGCCTGTTCCTGGCCATCGTGCAGGAACCGCAGGGCATCACGCATGCACTGCGTCTGATGAACCAGACCAGCGTGCTGGGCCGCTACCTGATCAACTTCCGCCGCATCGTCGGACAGATGCAGCACGACCTGTTCCACGTCTACACCGTGGACCAGCACATCCTGATGGTCGTGCGCAACATGCGCCGGTTCGCGATCGTCGAGCATACGCACGAATTTCCGTTCTGCAGCCAGTTGATGGCCGGCTTCGACCGGCCGTGGGTGCTGTGGGTGGCGGCGCTGTTCCACGATATCGCCAAGGGCCGCGGCGGCGATCATTCGAAGCTTGGCACGGTCGATGCGCGCCGCTTCTGCAAGCAGCACGGCATTGCGCGCGAGGACGCGGACCTGATCTCCTGGCTGGTCGAGAATCACCTGACCATGAGCCATGTGGCACAGAAGCAGGACCTGACCGACCCGGACGTCGTCAAGTCGTTCGCGCAGGTGGTGGGCAACGAACGCTACCTGACCGCGCTGTACCTGCTGACCGTGGCCGATATCCGCGGCACCAGCCCGAAGGTCTGGAATGCGTGGAAGGGCAAGCTGCTCGAAGACCTGTACCGCATCACGCTGCGTGTGCTGGGTGGCGCCAAGCTCGACCAGCATTCGTTGTGGGCCCAGAAACGCGAGGACACCATCGCGCAACTGCGCCTGAACGCGTTCGATCCCGAACTGGCCAGGCCGTTGTGGGACAAGCTCGACATGTCGTTCTTCATGCGGCACGATGCGCGCGACATTGCCTGGCTGACGCGGCACCTGTTCAACAAGGTGAACAGCGTGGACCCGGTGGTCAAGGCGCGCGTATCGCCGGCCGGCGAAGGCTTGCAGGTAGTGGTCTACATCAAGGACCAGGTCGACCTGTTCGCGCGGATCTGCGGCTACTTCGAGCGCAAGGCGTTCTCGATCCAGGACGCCAAGATCGAGACCACGCGTGACGGCTATGCACTGGACACGTTCCAGATCACCGACCCCGGCCTCGATGGCGACTATCGCGACATCCTGACGCTGGTCGAACACGAACTGACCGAGCGCGTGCGCCTGGAATGCCCGCTGCCCGACCCGACGCAGGGCCGGCTGTCGCGCCAGTCGCGCAGTTTTCCGATCAAGCCGCGCGTGGACCTGCGCCCTGACGAGCGCGGCCAGTACTACCTGTTGTCGGTGTCCGCCAACGACCGCACCGGCCTGCTGTACGCGATTGCCCGCGTGCTGGCCAAACATCGCGTGTCCGTGCATTCGGCACGCATCAACACGCTCGGCGAACGCGTGGAAGACGTGTTCCTGGTCGATGGCTCGCGCCTGACCGCCGACAACCGATTGCAAATTCAGCTTGAGCAGGATTTGCTCGACGCGCTGGCCATCTGAATCCACCGATGACCGGCGCGCGAGCGCTTGGAACGATATGACCGATAGCAATTCCCCCGGCCGCAAGACGCTGGGCATCAAGACCTCCGCCACGGGCACGCCGCGCAAGCAGAGCCGCCCGGTACGCGTATCAGACCTGAACCGCAAACGTGTGCAGGAGGTGGTCACCGGCATCAAGCAGGCCAAGGAGCGTTCGTCCGACAAGGACAAGCGCCGCCCCGCGCCAGCCGAGGGCGCTCCGCGCCAGGATCGGCAGGCCCGCCCTGCCCGCCCGCGTCC
>NZ_DBHKYV010000027.1:0-9292 GCF_057315035.1 Cupriavidus sp.
GAGACAGGACGGGGAATATGGGGTGGGGCAAGCCATAAGCATGTTGAAACAGCAAGAAATAGGTTCTCGCCCTTCGGTCTGAGATGGGCATTACATCGGTGCCACTAGCCCGTCGGGACAGGTCACGATGCATCGTGACGCGATGCTTTGGCGTGAGCGTCTGGCATGGCTAACGCAAGGCTGACGATCTCGGTTGCGCTATTCGTGGAGCTTTCCGAGTTGTAACGGGTGGGTAAGGTGTTCGCCTGGGCTGGATGGCTAACATCGTTGGCAAGGGTTAGGCCCGAAACTCATAAGGAGAACATCATGACATCTCAAAAGCCCTCGATCGCGTCGCTCATGCTCGGCGTCGCCGCACTTCTCGCAGCCTCCGCTGCATGGAGCGCTGACAAGCTCGAATCCACCAGCGCAGCCGGCTGGTCGCAGCAAGCCCAGATGCAAGCGGCTGCACATCATGATCATGGCGCCGGAGCGGGCCTCTCTTCGTTGTCCGCTATCAAGCCCGGCCCGCAGGCTTCGCTGTTCGGCAGCGAGGCGCCGGCGGGAAGCACCTCGCGTGTCGTCGACGTTGCGCCGGGCCTGAAGTATGTGAATGTCGATTCGGGCGAGACCGTAACCTTCAAGAGTGGGGCGAGCGAGATCACTTTCGCGTTCGGGCAGTTGGCCCGCACCAAGGCCATTGCCCTCAACGAACTCTTCCCGGAATTGCCTAACAGCCAGGGTGTCTGGGTGTACATCGAGCGGAGCGAACTGTACACCGGCCACTGACCAGGCACGGCGCTAGCCGCGCACCTGTCTGTTTTGTCATGTTTCGGTCAGGCGTGGGTCGGCAACCGTCACGTAAGCTGTATATGAACGGTTCGCTGAACCCAACTCCTTGGAGATTACGATGAAAACGCTGAAAAAGAGTGTCCTTCTGGTGCTGGCAGTCGCCACGCTTGGTGGAGCGGCAGGGGTCGCGAACGCCGGGGTAACTTCCCCGCGCGATCCCTATACGGATGGCGGCCACTCGATGGGGGTGCGCGATCCGTTCACGGATGGTGCGCATTCGATGGGCACGCGTGACCCGTTCACCGACGGCGGACATTCCGTCGGAACCCGCGATACGTTCTCTGACGGCGCTTGATCGTCAAGGTCCTGGCTGAGACGGCACGCGCCCATGGCGCACCGAGTAAGGCTCGGTGTCGTCCATGGGCGTTGTGCATTTTGGGGCCCCGCCGGCCGTGAAGCGCGAACTACAAGGATTTGGCGATCGCCTCGATCGGCTTGATGCCCGTGCCAAAGCGCGCGATGTTCTCCCGATGCTCGCGAAGGCTGGAGTATGGAACGTAGCGCATGTTGAGTTCCGCGACACGGCTGAATGCCGGCCGGCTGAGTTGCGCACGGACTTCCGCTTCTCGGTTATCTGGCGCCACGAGGAATAGATGTTTGGTGGCGGATTGACTGGTGCCCAGGGCAAGATCCAGCAGCCGCACGATGCCGGAGTAGATCGATGTCGAATGCTCGACCTCGAACGCGGCGGCCACCTCAAGGGTTGCGGGATCCAGCAAGACCGCGTCGATCAGCGGGACCGTCTCACCGCCCGAGACGAGCAGCGTCGCCGGTAAAGCGGACAAACACCCATGACTGAGCGGCTCGCCATTGTATTCGCGGCCCCGGTCGTTGGTCGCGATCCAAACCGCATAGCCGAGCGACTTCCCGAGATCTCTTAGCCAGCCTTGTACTTCGGTATGTGTGGCATCTTCAAGTTTGCCTGCCTGGATCTGCTTGGCGAGTGCAGACGCCTGTTCCCTGACCTTGGCCAGATCGTCTTCCCACGCGCTGACCTCGCCGGGCAGATCGTTGCGTGGCGGAGCGGGATACCGCCCCGTGCCGACATCAAATAGCAGGCCAGCCAGCGCACCGAGATCATTGGAAAGGACGTCACGATAGCGATGATTGAGCGTCAGGATGCCGTCGCGCATTGCGAGGTAGTGATCCCACTTGCCCAGCTTGACTGCGGCACCGGTCAGGGCGTTGTAGCCGTTCACGATCGCAGTATTGAACGGAGGAAGCAGGGTGGGGTGGATGAAATAGAGCAGGTTGGCGACGGCGGGACCGAGGCCTTTGATTCCCACGCCGCTCAGTCGCTGGATGGCGGTGAGCATCTCTGCCTCGGTATCACAACAATTGCACGTGTGAAGCAACCTTGCGAACGCCCGCTGGTTGTCGGCGTTCTCGTAAATATCGGGAATGCGCAGTTTTGGCTTCCAGAGAAACGCGTGATCGGCACCCTTGAAGATCTGTCGCTGTTCGGCAATCGAAGCGACAACGGTCTCCAGAGACGATCCTCGGTACGCATTGCCAAAGGTGCCTGCGTGAATTTCCTCGACGACGGCGCCGATCCCGCGCCGGATGGATCTGAAATTCTTGAGGCGTTCAGGCCAGAGGAACCAGGTTTGATAGGTGCCGTTCGGATCGGATTTCCAGCGTTCAATGAGAGTTCGGGTGGTGTCTGTCATGGCGTCACTTTTTTGCCGGGCAGTGTATCACCGCGGGCGCGGAATACTGTGCGCCAAAACGGTCTCAAGCGAACTTGACCTTCCCATGGCGGGAAGGATTATGGTGTGTCGGGTAAGCGTTGTCGGGTCGTGGCTTGGCTAATTATCTGAAAGGTGACGTCATGGATTCCCACGTAGTACAGGATGCTGGTTCGAAGACCGGGCTTAACCGGCGGGCGATTGGGTGGCTTACACTGGGGGCCGTGTTGATCGTCGTGCTCGCTTTCGCTAACTCGGGCTGGAAGCGGCTTGCGTCGATGTTGCCTTTTGGGCTAGTGTTGCTGTGCCCGTTGATGCATTTCCATCGCGCCGGGCGCCAGCGGAATTCGTCCTCGGCGAGAGGTAACGAGGCGCGTCGGAACACAGGAGTCGCACAATGAATGAACGTAGTCCGCTCCAGCCACACGATCACGCTGCGCACGGCGCAGCGTCGCCCGGCGATCATGACGCGCATCATGGCCATTCGCATGCCGGGCATGGCTCGCAATGCGATGGCAAGCGCGCGCCCGAGACCGACTTGAAAGATCCGGTTTGCGGGATGGCGGTATCGACGGAGTCCAAATTCCGCGCCGAACACGATGGCAAGCAGTATTACTTTTGCAGTAACTCCTGCCATCAGAAGTTTCTGGAGGAGCCGTCGAAGTATGCGGGGGTGACGACCTCTGATGCTGCGACACTGGTTGCCGAACCGGAAGGGACCATCTATACGTGCCCGATGCACCCGGAGATTCGTCGGGATCATCCCGGGAACTGCCCGAAGTGCGGGATGGCCCTGGAGCCGCTGTTGCCGGATATCGAGGACGGCGAAAATCCTGAGCTGACGGATTTTCGACGCCGCTTCTGGTGGACGCTTCCGCTGACCGCAATCGTCTTTGTACTTGCGATGTTCGGATCTCGGCTGGGCTTGATGTCACCCGACACGCAAAGCTGGGTGGAGTTTGTTCTGGCGACGCCGGTCGTCCTGTGGGCGGGTTGGCCATTCTTCGAACGCTGCCTGCAATCGTTCATCAATCGTAGTCCGAACATGTGGACCCTGATTGGGCTGGGAACCGGTGCTGCCTATATTTATAGCGTGGTGGCGACGGTTGCGCCGGGCGTTTTCCCGCCCGCGTTCGCCGCGCATGGGCGTATCGGCGTGTATTTTGAAGCCGCCGCGGTCATCATCTCGCTCACCCTGCTCGGGCAGCTTCTTGAGTTGAAGGCGCGCTCGCAGACCTCCGCCGCAATCAAATCACTGCTCGGCCTGGCACCAAAAACTGCCCGGCGCATTGGCCCCGGCGGACAAGAGGAAGATGTGGCCCTGACCCACGTTCACGTGGGAGACCTGCTGCGGGTCCGGCCCGGCGAAAAAGTGCCGGTGGACGGTGTCGTCACGGAGGGTAGCAGCTCGATTGACGAATCGATGATTACGGGCGAGCCCATGCCGGTTTCCAAACGCGCGGGTGACCACGTCATTGGCGCGACGATCAACACTTCGGGCAGCCTGATCATTCGGTCGGAGAAGGTCGGTGCGCAGACCATGTTGTCGCAGATCGTCCAGATGGTTGCCCAGGCGCAGCGGTCGAAGGCGCCGATGCAGCGCATGGCCGATCGGGTCGCCGGGGTCTTCGTGCTCGCAGTCATCGGTGTGGCGGTGGCCACGTTTCTCGCATGGGGGCTCTTCGGTCCAGAACCGAGTTGGGTGTTTGGCCTGATCAACGCCGTTGCCGTGCTGATTATCGCTTGCCCGTGTGCTCTCGGATTGGCGACGCCAATGTCGATCATGGTCGCAAGCGGTAAGGGAGCTGCAAACGGCGTGCTGTTTCGCGACGCGGCGGCGATCGAGAACCTGCGCAAGGTTACCGCACTGATCGTCGACAAGACCGGTACATTGACCGAGGGCAGGCCCGCCTTTGCGCGATCTGTTGGCGTCAATGGCTATGCCGAGGAAGAGGTGCTGCGGCTTGCCGCAAGCCTTGACCAGGGGAGCGAGCATCCGCTGGCCGCTGCGCTGGTTACCGCCGCGCGGGATGCGGGACTGTCCCTGGAGAAGGCAGAGAGTTTTGAATCGAGCACGGGGATTGGCGTTCGAGGCATCGTGGCCGGGAAAAGGCTCGCCATTGGCAACACGGCGCTCATGGAGGAGGAGCGTGTCCAGGTCGAGCCGCTGCGTGCGCAAGCCGACGACCTGCGCGCGCAAGGAGCCAGCGTCATGTATTTGTCCGTTGACGGCACGCTGGCTGGGCTACTTGCCGTATCGGACCCCATCAAGCACTCGACGCCGGAAGCGTTGCAGAGTCTGCGGGATGAGGGTATCCGCGTGATCATGGCCACCGGCGATGGCCTCGCCACAGCGAAGGCGGTGGCCACTAATCTGAACATCGACGAGTTCCGCGGGGAAGTGAAGCCCGCCGACAAGCTTGCGTTGGTGACGCAACTGCAGGACGCTGGCGACTTGGTAGCCATGGCGGGTGACGGGATCAACGACGCACCTGCACTGGCCAAGGCCGATGTGGGCATCGCCATGGGCACCGGGACCGATGTGGCAATGAACAGCGCCCAGGTTACCCTGGTGAAGGGCGATTTGCGCGGCATCGCCCGGGCCCGAAACCTCTCGGAAGCGACGATCCGCAACATGAAGCAAAACCTGGCATTTGCCTTTGTCTATAACGCGCTTGGCGTGCCCTTGGCCGCTGGCGTTCTGTACCCGCTTACTGGGTTGCTGCTGTCCCCCATGATTGCGGCGCTCGCGATGAGCCTGAGTTCCGCATCGGTGATTTCCAACGCGCTGAGGCTCAGGCGGACGAGTGTCTGACGCGAGCCGAGCGTTGTTTCAAGTAAGTCAGTACAAGGAAAATTCTAATGAAATACCTGTTTGCCGCTGCCATCCTGGCAGGAAGTACCGCGTCGTATGCCGCGGCGCCTGCCATGACGGTCTATAAGGATCCCAACTGCGGTTGTTGCGAAGAGTGGGTGAAGCACGTCAATCAAGCCGGCTTCCCCACCAAGGTGATCAACTCGACGGATGTGACCTCGGTAAAGACGCGACTTGGGGTGCCGGCCTCATTCAATTCCTGCCACACCGCCGTGCTGGAAACTAGCGGCCAGGTCATTGAGGGGCACGTGCCGGCCTCCGCTATCCAGAAACTGGTGGCCAATCGCGCAGTCAAGGGCGTCGCAGTGCCTGGCATGCCGACCAATGCACCGGGCATGGGCAAGCTGAACGGCGGCCTGGTCACGGTGGATTTCCAGGGCAAGCCCTTCTCCCAAGACTAACGGAATCAGAGCTGGCGGCACCCATGCCGCCAGACAATGCTGCATGGAAGAATCCAACAAGCCGCGCTGGAGGATCATCGGCCTCCTGGGGTTAGGTACCGTCGCCGCGACGGTCATCGCGCTGCAGGCCAAACGCTATCTGGAGACACCGCCAATCCCCGATCGGGCACGGAGTGGGCGCGAATTGCGCATTGACGCATCGGATTCACAGCGGGTGGAGCGAGGCAGGCAGCTATATGCGCAGGCGTGTGCCGCGTGCCACGGCGCCAAACTGGAAGGGCAGCCGAACTGGCGCGATCGGCTGCCAAGTGGGCGGCTGCCGGCCCCACCACACGACGCGTCAGGCCATACCTGGCACCATGCAGACGCGATACTATTCGCGCTCACGAAGAACGGATTGGTACCAGGCGTCTCTGCACCGAGCAATTATGTCAGCGACATGCCGGCCTTCAAGTCGTCGATGTCAGACGAGGACATCGTTGCAGTACTGGCCTACATCAAAAGCACCTGGCCAGAGAAGGTGCAGGCCGCCCAGCGCGAGGCGACCAACGAGTACATCGGTCGCTAGCCTGCCGAGCAACAAGAACGGGCCTCCATGCCTGTCGTCGTCACAGGTTGGAGGCCATCGGTCTGTTTGGCGGGAGTGGTTAGTCGCGCGTCGCGCTATTTTTTTACAACGACCTTGCCGACCATACCGGCTTCGAAGTGGCCGGGCACCAGACAGGCGAAATCGACGGTCCCAGCCTTGTCAAACCGCCAGACGAGAGTCCCCTGCGCGCCCGGTGCGAGCGTGAGCTTGTTGGGGGCAGCGTGCTTTTCGCCGGCCATCTCCCGCATCATTTTTGCATGCTCTTTCAGTTCGGCCGTCGTGCCGATCACCATTTCGTGCTCGACTTTCCCGGCATTGCGTACCTGGAACCGGATGGTTTCACCCGCTTTCACCGGAATCGCGTTGGGTGAGAATCGCATGGTGTCGTTCATCGTGACGTCCACCGTACGCGTGGCCTTGGCACTATCGCCAGGTTGTCCTGCGACCGATGCAGCCGGTTTGCGCGTGGCCGAGCTGTCATTGCTCGGGGCGGCTGTCGCCAGCAACGGAACAAAGGCCACGGCGATGAGGGAAAGCGCGAGTGTCTTCATGGCGAACCTCGGTGGTGGGATGTTAGGGCTAGGCTGAGTCGGATTGACTCAGCCTCTGGATTGGAGGGGTCTTACATTTGCATGGGGGAAAGTATGCCGAGCGACGCAACCAGAACCAGGATCAGCGTCGCGGCGCCGGTCTCGAGCGTCAAGCTGCGTTGCAGCGTGCGTACGGCGACCACGTGATCCCCGGTTCGAACCGCATGTTCAAGCTGCGGGCTGAGATGGAAACGGTTGGCCGCCGCAAGCAGCAGCATGACGCCGAAGAGTGCTAGCTTGAATAGCAGCAGGCCGCCGTACGACGCCAGGCTCAGTTCCGGCAGTTGCAACCCAAAAATCATCCAGTAGTTGACGACGCCGGTGACCACCAGGGTGGCAACCACCATCGTGCCGACCTGCGCGAATCCATTGGACGTCCGGCTCAGTAGCGCCACCTTGTTGGGCGTTGCGGCCGTGCGGGACAATAAAACGAAGGCGATCAGGGCACCGAACCATGCACCGGCTGCGATCAGGTGCGCGATGTCTGATGCAAGGTGGATATAGCCCTTCACGCCGTCGTCCATCGCGCCGTGTCCTCCCCACGCCAACGTTGCCAGCGCGAACGCGGCACCGCCTGTTATGGCGCTGAACTGGGACAGCGGCCGATTGCGCAGGAAGAGCGCGGCGAGCAGACACAGGAACAGGGCAACCAGACGAACAATCCAGGCCGTACCGAACGCGGTTCCGGTCACAATCATCTCGAAAACGTGGCCTTGAAGTTCAGTGTACGAAGCGGCGCCCGTCATGCCCTTCGCCATGACAGCGATGTTCACGAACGACAGGACGATACCGAGCGTTGCGGCCACCTTGCAAAGGGTTGCAAAGGAGGCGCCGATCAATGACCGCCGCTCCTCCTGGCGCAATGCATACAAGGCGAACAGGGGAAGGCCAAACAGCGCTGCAAGATCTAGATAGAGTGCTAAACGCACTGCGACAGTTGCCCAGTCCATTGCAGCTTACTTGACGGTGAAGGTGATATTGCCGTTGATCGGATGGGTGTCGGACGACACAGCGCGCCATTCCACACGATAGTTGCCGGGGCTAAGCGGCTGCGCAGGCGTGACTACCATGGTCTTGGGATCGTCGCCGCCGGCGACCTTTGCTGCGATCTTCATCGGCGAGTGGTCGGCCATGCCCGGCATGCCGGTCATCAGGAGATTTGCGCCGGAGAACTGCGTCGAAAGATTCTCCGAGAACTTCAGTTCGATCTTTTGGGGAGCGGCAACTTCCGCCTTGTCAGCGGGGGTCGATGTGAGCAGCTTCGGGTGCGCAAAGGCCACGGAGCTGACGAGCAATGCGGCAGCCGCGAGGGTCGCACGAATAGTGAGGCGTGATGCTTGCATGAAAAACTCCAATTGCTGGTGGGGTGTGAAAAGAAAAAGACGATCAGAACCACATGCGAATACCCGCGACGAAGCGCGTCTCGCCGCTGCGGCCGCCGGAGGCTCGGACCATGTTTGCGGTATTGCCGAAGCTTTGCGAGCGTTCGATACCGATGTACGGCGCAAACTGCCGGCTAAATTCATAGCGCAATCGCACTCCGACAGCGCCGCTGGAAAGGCCACTGCCGATACCGATTTCGGGGTCGTTCTTGCCGTACAGGCTGGCTTCTAACCTAGGCTGCAAGATCAGCCGCTGGGTCAGCAGCAAATCATACTCACCGGAAAGGCGCAGCGCGGTTCGTCCCTCGGTGCCGACATAGCCGGTCGCCTCGACCTCGAACCAGTAAGGCGCCAACCCTTGCACACCGAACGCAAGCCAGTTGCGTGCAGGGCGCCCATAGCCGGCGTCGTTCCGGACACCCAGTTGGGTGTCCCAATACGTGGCAATGGCGTGTCCCCACAACAGTTCGGTGCGGGCTTCGGGAACCTTGCCCTTTTCGACCTCGCCTTCTGCCTTGATGACGAACTTGTTGAACGCATTCCCAATCCACGCCTGCGCTTCGTAGGATGCCGCATTGCTTTCGTTACCTTTGGTCCATTCAAGGCGATCAACGAGAACGGACGTGAAGATATGTTCGTCCGCCATATGCAGCGACCTGCTGGGGCCAATCGCGTATTGGCCGACGCCGAGCTTTGCGCCGTCGGAATACGCATCTGGATCTCTGGCGTCCGGCGGAGCGCTTCCACCCTGCATCTGCATGGCGCCATGATCCATGCCCTGCATGTTGCTGTGGTCCATGCCCTGCATCGAGCCCTGTTCCATGCCTTGCATCTTGCTGTGGTCCATGCCCTGCATTGAACCCTGTTCCATGCCTTGCATCTTGCTGTGGTCCATGCCCTGCATCGAGCCCTGTTCCATGCCTTGCATCTTGCTGT
>NZ_DBHKYV010000027.1:9392-108661 GCF_057315035.1 Cupriavidus sp.
CCTGCATTGAACCCTGGTCCATGCCTTGCATCTTGCTGTGGTCCATGCCCTGCATTGAACCCTGGTCCATGCCTTGCATCTTGCTGTGGTCCATGCCCTGCATCGAACCCTGGTCCATGCCCTGCATCTGGCTGTGGTCCATCCCCTGCATCGAACCTTGTCCTGCGCTCGGCGTCGAGCCCTGCTTCTTCGCGGTTGGGGCTGCCGCCTTCTGGGGGCGTGAATCCGGCGTCGTTTCGTTTGCCGGCGCACCATCGTTGTTTGAACTGTTGGGCGAATGCGAGTGCTGTGCCCACGCGGCGCTCATTCCCGCAGCGAGCAGGGCGGCGACTGCAATTCGAGTGTACTTGTACATGGGATCTGGTAGTCGGTTGAAGAGAGTCGGATCAGGCCACAAGTACTTCGCGGAACATCCCGGCATCCATGTGCAACATAAGATGGCAGTGCCATGCCCAGCGGCCCAATGCGTCGGCGGTTACGAGGAAGCTGACCCGCTGCGCAGGTTGGACCGGGATGGTATGTCGCCGGGCCTGGAACGAACCGTCAGGCGACTCTAGCTCACTCCACATGCCGTGCAGGTGCATCGGGTGGGTCATCATTGTGTCATTGTGCAGAATCACACGCAGTCGTTCACCGTACTTGAAGCGGACCGGTGTGGATTTGCCGTACTCAACACCATCGATTGACCAGGAGTAGCGCTCCATGTTGCCGGTCAGGTGCAGTTCAACTTCCCTGGCGGGGCCACGCTTGTCGAGGGGGCCGCCAATAGTATGTTGATCGGCCAGGGTCAGAACTCGGCGCCCATTGTTGCGCAGGCCGATGCCGGGGTCGTCGAGATTGGTTCGGGCCATGTCCACGTGCATGTCCGTGGTGGCCCCATATTCGGTCTTGGCGTGCCGCGCCTTGGTGCTGGGGACCTTGAGCGAAGCGTCCATGGCGCCCATCGCGTGCTGGCTATGGTCCATGGTCATGGCCCCGTGGTTCATGCCACCCATGCCACCCATGCCACCCATACTGCCCATCATGTCGGCCATGGTGAGCCACTCGGGCTTGTCGACTGCCGGCACCTGTGCGCTCAGTCCTGCTCGCACTGCGAGTGTGCCGCGGGCGTAGCCAGTGCGATCCATGGATTGAGAGAAGATCGTATAGGCGTCGTCTCGCGGCTCCACCAGCACGTCGTAGGTCTCGCCGGCACCAAAGCGGAACTCGTCAACGCTTACGGGCTCCAGATTTTGGCCGTCAACTTGGATAACTTTGAGCTTCAGGCCGGGAATACGGACGTCATAAAACGTATTTCCGGACCCGTTGATGAATCGTAGGCGCACTTTCTCACCGGGCTTGAACAGGCCTGTCCAATTGCCAGCGGGGGTGACGCCATTGGTCAGATAGGTCAGCGTGGCACCGGAAAGGTCCGCGAGGTCGGTCGGATTCATCCGCATCTCGTTCCACATCTTGCGCTTTTCGAAAGCGCTCTTCACACCGTCGTTTGAAACGTCGCGGAAGAAATCGAAGACGGTCGGCTTGTTGTAGTTGTAGTAGTCGCCTTGAACCTTCAGTTTTGACAGGACCCGCATGGGATCCTCGTCGGTCCAGTCCGAGAGCAGAATCGTGTAGTCCCGGTCGGCTCGGACACCGTCCACGCCGGCGGCCGGATCAATCACGATGCCGCCATACACGCCGGTCATTTCCTGGAAGCCGGAATGCGAGTGATACCAGTAGCTTCCGGTCTGTTCGACCTTGAACTGGTAGGTAAATGTCTCGCCAGGGGCGATACCGGCGAAGCTGATCCCCGGTACGCCGTCCATCTGGAACGGCAGGATGATGCCGTGCCAGTGGATCGACGTGTGCTCGCGCAATTGGTTCGTTACGCGGATCGTCACCGTGTCACCTTGCCGCCAGCGCAGCGTCGGGCCCGGAAGCATCCCATTGATAGTTGTCGCCACCCGCGGCGTACCGGTAAAGTTGACAACCGATTCGGCGATGACAAGGTCAAATTCCGTCCCGGTCAATACCGGCGCGGTGCCGGATGAAGCGCTTTGCGGGAGGCCCGAGGATTGTGCCCAAGCAGTTCCGCCCAAGGCACTCAGCCCCGCCATTACCCCGCCGGCGGCCAAACCTTGTACGAAACGGCGGCGTGGCAGGTTGGGCAGCAAGATGCCAGACGGTCGATCACGTCGCATGAAAATAGTCCTTTTCGCTTGAATGGCCGCGTCGGTTTTGCGGCAGGTCAAAGAGTAGCGAGATGCTGGCTACCGATGACTTACATAAACATTACATTCCGGACAGGTTTGAGTCACCCCGATACGTCATCGGTAGACTACGCCGGATACAAGAATTGTATTAACAAAACCCGGTCGATCGGGTTGGGAGGAGGTTGGGCAAATGAAGCTGCTGGTAGTGGAAGATGAAGTCAAGACGGGGGAGTATCTCCGGCAAGGCTTGACCGAGGCGGGGTTCGTTGTAGACCTGGTCGCCAATGGACTCGATGGTCAACATCTCGCGGTCAACGAAACCTACGATCTCATCATCCTCGATGTCATGCTGCCCGACGTCGACGGATGGCATATTCTGCATGCCGTCCGCGCGGCAGGGAATGCTGTCCCGGTCTTGTTTCTGACGGCGCGAGACAGTGTTGCGGACCGCGTGCGAGGCCTCGAGCTTGGGGCGGACGACTATCTAGTCAAGCCATTTGCCTTTTCGGAGCTGCTTGCCAGGGTCAGGACGCTGCTGCGCCGAGGCGCGGTGCAACTAGCAATGGACCGGATTCAAGTGGCCGATCTGATTCTGGATCTGAGCCGGCGGCGGGCGTCTCGCGGTGGTCGACGCATCACGCTGACCAGCAAGGAATTCGCCTTGCTCGAGTTATTTGCACGTCGACGGGGGGAGGTGCTTCCCCGATCCCTCATTGCCTCGCAGGTGTGGGACATGAACTTCGATAGCGACAGTAACGTGATCGACGTGGCGATTCGGCGCCTGCGGGCAAAAATCGATGACGGCTTTGAGGTGAAACTGATCCAGACCGTGCGCGGCATGGGATACGTACTCGAGGCGCCCGAGGATCCGTTATGAGGCAACGTCTGTCTCTGACTGTTCGGCTGACCATCCTGTTCTCGCTGTCTTCCGCCGTCGTCCTGCTCGGACTCGGAGTGCTCATCTGGCTGGCGATGGAGAGGCATTTTGCCAACGAAGATTTTGTGGTGCTGGGTGACAACATCCGTCTGATTGAACGCGTCGCGAATGAAACGCCTGTGGATCATTTGCCTGCTCGCCTGCGGGAGCTGGTGGAACACCATCCAGGCTTTGTCGCGCGGGTGCAGACCGCTCAAGGCAAGACGCTTTTCGCCACGCGGGATTTCGATTTCAGGCCGGCGGAGAGCGTTACGAACGAGGAGCTGATCTCCGAAGGCACCTTCGTGTGGCAGCAGGAAGCCAAGCACTACCGTGGCATGCGAGCGGAAGTGCCCGTTTTAGGCGCGGGCACCTTGAAAGTAGTCGTCGGAATGGACACTGAGATTCATGCACACTTCATGCATGCTTTCCGCCGGTCCTTGGCTTTCTATACAATGCTTGCCGCCTTCGCCAGCGGCTTGCTGGGCTGGTGGGCCGCACGCCGCGGTCTGGCGCCACTGCGCATGATGGCATCGCGCGCTAAAGATGTGACGGCGAACAGGTTAGATGCGCGCATGCCGGTGGCTGCGGTGCCGGTTGAGATGGCGGATCTCGCGGCGACATTGAACGCGATGCTCGAGCGTCTGCAGAACGACTTTCAACGATTGTCCGAGTTTTCGTCAGATCTGGCGCACGAGTTGCGCACCCCGATTACCAACCTCATGACGCAGACCCATGTCGTTCTGGCCCAGCCGCGTGACGCTGCAAAGTATCGTGACGTGCTCACCTCAAACGCCGAGGAGTTCCAGCGTCTTGGACGGATGGTCTCGGATATGCTGTACCTGGCAAAAATGGAGCACGGCATTACGCTGCCCAACGAGGAATCGATCGACATTGCCGACGAGGTCCAGGCACTCTTCGACTTCTACGACGCGCTGGCCGAGGACAAGGGCGTCAACCTGCAACTTCACGGCAATGCCCGAATCACGGGCGATCGCCTGATGGTGCGTCGGGCGCTCAGCAACCTCTTGTCTAATGCGCTGCGTTACACCGCGGAGGGCCGTCAGATCATGGTTTCTGTGCGGGAGCAGGGTACAACTGCCATGATTGTGGTAGAGAATGAAGGCGAGGAGATCCGGCCGGATCTGCTTCCTTATATCTTTGATCGGTTTTATCGGGCCGACAAGTCAAGGGCGCGACTGGATTCAGACAGTGTCGGGCTGGGACTGTCGATCACGAAGGCGATCGTTGTTGCGCATGGCGGAAATATTGCCGCGTCGTCTTCCGACGGAAGAACCCGTTTCACCATGACTTTCCCGCATGGTCGCATCGGACTGACCTGATCCCACACGAGCGCGCGCGGTCAAAGGGGCCCCACTGGGGCGCGTTACCGTACCGGGCCGCTATCGCCGGGATACAGATGCACGTGACCGCAGTTTGTGTTTCAACTTTTCTACTGAGAAGGAGATAACGTTGCGTCGAATCAAGTTTGGAATTTTTGGGCTGGCGGGGTTGTCCGGGCTTGTCGCTCACGCACACATCATTCCCGTGCCGGACGTGCATCCTGCGGCGGCCGCATATCTGGCGCCCGGCGCGGCAGGGAAGACATTGCCGGTGACGGAGTGGGTGGTGGAAGTGGACCATCTCGACGGCCAGCCTGCGAGCCGTGCCGTCCGGACCGGTGAGACGGTTTCGCTCAGCTTGCGAAACCTGGGTGACAAAAGCATCGACATCGCTGTCGTGCTATCCCAGAGTGAAGCCATGACGCCGATGGCGAATAGTCAGCCCGTGACGATTCATTTGCTTGGGGGGGAACGGCAGGAATGGAGAATACAGGCAACGAAACCGTTGCGGATCTTTGTTTCTGCGCTCCCTGAGTGGGCGAAGTAGGGCGCTTAAAGCGCCCTTGTCAGATTAGCCCCCTTCGCTGTGGCCCTTCTTGAGGGCTTCGTCAAGCCTGAAAATCTCATTGCCCTTCATGATGATTTTCGTGCCGTCCTTGGTCTCCATGACCTTTCCTTCGGGCATGCTCATGGACTTGCCAAACTTGTTCTCCATGCCCATCTTGCCGTCCTTAAAGACGTGCACTTTCGAACCATCCTGCAATTCGTAGGTTTTTACGACATTGCTCATATCGACCGCGGCCGCAGTCAGCGATACGGCAGCAATGAAGGCTCCGACCATCAGCTTTTGTTTCATCGTTTAGATCTCCAGGTTATGGTCCTGCACTAGGGCGCATTGGGTCCACTATTTTTGGGAACAACGGGTTCAATGGACCTTGTCTTCTTGTCATCTTCGCAACCCGCCTGTTGACTGTCCGGCGCAGATGCCGGCTCCGACCGGTCCGTCGGGAGGTTCGTCGCCTTCGGCGGCGTAACGTGCTTCATCAAGTGATGCCGGGGATTGGCCGCCAACGCCAATAGTTGGACCTCATCCCCTCCGTCGAGACGTTCGGCCTTGATTCCTTCAATGCCGAGTCCAGCAGGAGTCTCGGCAACCCATGCCAGTTGTATCGCCCACATCTGTCCAGGCGCAAGGCAGAGGGCCACGCCAACGGATATGGATAGCGGCATGCTTGAGTTCATTCCCGTCCTTACATCACAAGTAGCGGATCGAATCTTCTATCCAAAGCGCTTTCCGATTGCATTTTATTCCCCGACGTAGGTCGCAGGCCGAATGGGAGCATAAATGTAATGATCCCGAAAGATTTAGGTTAACTTGGGGTGCTCCAATCCCGCGCTGCAACACCATCAAAGTCGCTGCTTCCGCACGAATTGCGGAAAACCAGAAAGCTCTTCCAATAGTTCATCCTTGACTTCGATGAGGTACGAGCCATCAGGTAGGCACTCCCAAGCTACCAAGAATCCGAGTCGGGCTAAGTTGGATAGCACGCGTTCGAATTCCACCACTTCGGAGACAGGTTCGAGGACAAGTTCCATGATCGTTCGTACTTTATGGCGACCACTGAGTTTGGTTTTAAACTATGTCGGCGATGCGTTACCTAAGCCCGTCAAATGGATATTCAACTGCTTGACGAAACAGTACAACAATAGCGGGTGGCCCTGCCGGAGAGGTTCAGTATGAAGGAAAATGGATCAACGCACTTCATCACGACGGCGGGCAGTTGCCACAAATTGAGCATAGACCGGAGTGCAGCGTTCTCCTGTGATTCGCGACCGGACTTGACAAGGGAAAATTGCGCACCAAAGGCTCTGGTCGTCCGGTGCCATTTTTCACTTGAGGCGGGACGGTTCGACGCCATCAGCCGGAACCACAGGGCATACCATCCGTCCTGCCGACGTTCTGACGGCGCGTTAATGCGCGAGTCTGCGAGGAGCATAAGCTGATGCGAAAGCTGTTCGGATGAGATCAGCATGATACTAAGCGAGCGTCGCGCGCTGATCAACAACGGCGTCGTGTGCCGGCAACGGTTTATCAGACGGTATAATTACCGTACCGTAATGGTTTAGTAACCCACCACGACCGTCTCTATTCGGAATATTTCAATAACTACTTGGTGCTATAGCAACCTCGGCCTAAATTGAATTTAGCGATTCGCCTGCGCCGTTCGCTCGATGACATTGCTTCTTCAAAAGCGACTCGGCGAGTGTTTTCCTTTATGTGCCAGTTTTAAAGTTAATGGTGAAAGAAATGCGTTTTTTTATTCTGATTAGTATGATGATGGTGGTTGGATGCACGACGGTATCCGAGCGTACGGCTCAAGCCGAGCACGACATGGATGTTTCTCTCCTGATATACGGTCCAGCTTGCGAAAAACTCGGGTATCAGAAGGATTCCGATTCTTGGCGTGGGTGCGTTTTACGTCTGGACGCCAAGCGCGGCCCCTGTATGCATCGTCGGCTCTGAATGGGCTGACGAACGGAGCCCGCCAGCGGTCGTCGGCCGCCTGCGGGCGGATGTTATGCGTCAAATCAGGCGTGGTCTTCACTTGACGGACGCATCGTCATAGTCGCATCCTCATGACTGTCAAAAGCGAAATCGAATGCCGCGTCGAACTACGAAGCGGTCGCCGCCCCATTGCCGCGCAATGAGGGAGCGCTAGATCGAACGCTAGCGAGTGCGTCGGCTTAATCCTGAGTGCCCCCCCGACCGCGTCCAAGGCGACTCCAGGCGGGCAGAATGTTACGTCAGTACACTCACACCCGACGCACGTAAGCAGGTTTGCATTTGACGCAGAGAGTAGCAATGAGAACTTTCGTCCGTTCGATCGTGGAGTTGCTGCTTGTTCTTGCCACAGCGGTTTTCGGTATCGCATATTTTGGCGCCTATAACGTGGCCGCCGATGAACGGCACTGGCCGACTACGGAGAAGTTTCTCGAATTGGTGCGGTCGCGTGCGATTGGCCGGCAAGCCGAGAAGCTGAATCCGCCAAATCTGAATGATGCGCAGCGCATTCTTAAAGGCGCAGGCCAGTATGCGTCCATGTGGCGCCGTTTGCCACCGCGCTGCGAGCTTGCCGGACAACCAGTTGAACCGAGGACTTTATCCCGCACCGCCACGTCTGGACCGAAACCGGAAGGATCCCAAGCATGCCTTTGTTGTGATCAAACATGGCTTAAGAATGACCGACATGCCAGCCTGGGGTAGCGAACATGGCGATAATGCAATTTTAGACCTGGGTCGCATTCGTTGAAAATCTGGCCTACCGGACGTACCTCGCTCGGGATGTGAAACTGTACGTGAGCGGTATTATTAGCGACTATGGCGCGCTCTCACTCTGGTTTCGGTGATCCGAGGCTACGAGCCATGGCTACCTTCAGGTGGGCGATACGGCATGCGCTGGTCTGCGGCTTCTTCTCGAATGTGGCACGGCAGTCAGTGCGAGCGGCACTGTGCCCGTTTCCGTGAGGAAGCGGTTCGAATCGACGCCAACGGCGCGTCGCAGTCCCAGCGTGCGGTCGGGCGTTCGACGCTCTGTTTCCCTGACTTGGAACCATGCTTTCCCGGCAGTATTCCCGGGGCGCGATTTTGGTCAGGTCATCCCACGCACCAGGACACAGCGGCGCTGAAAGATGAGCAGCAGGCTTACTCTGACTTCACAGGCCATGTTTCACTTAAACTCGTTGCATGGAGGCGAGTGCCGGTTGTAAGAGTCGCGCGATTCGTTGGCGCGGCCGGTTGCATACGAGACACCTACATGGAGCGCGCTAGCAATGGGCATCGGCGGATCAGCAGTCCTTCTCTCGATGGATTGTCGGCAGAGGCTGCTTACTACCATGGTTCGTATGTCTTCTACCGGAACTGGCACGGCAAGACATTGCACTTCAACACCGTCTGTTCAATGCGATACCCGCGCACCGCGTCGAGTATTCCTGCCGAGAACGTAAGATGACTGCGCAGGCGAATCCTCGCAAGATGTACAGGAAGCGTTTCTTGTTGGCTCTGTTCGCCGCGGGTATCATGAATTCGAGCTAGGCATTGCCAATGTGTTCGACTTTGGCAACGGATCGAACTGGAAGTCTCAAGGCCGGATATCTTGCCGATAGGGCTGAGCCTTCGGCCCGGGAGTTCGTTTTGCAGTGCCGCGATGGTGATTTTTTGGTGCTTGGTGCATCGGGTACTTGCTACCTTAGAATCCAGAACGTCAAATTCGAGAACATGAACGCAATGAACCTTGGACCGGTGGGGCTGACGGTGGATGAACTGATCCAGTCCCTGCAGAAGGCCTCCGACGAAGGCCATGGCGCTGCACCCGCCCACGCGCTGATGGGCGACCACACCGGCCCCTTGCGCGGCGTCGACATGGTGCCCGGCTGGGGCATCGACGCCCAGACCGTCGTGCTGGTGATGGCCGACCACGATGGCGAGGCCACCGGCACCGTGCTGCGCGTGCGCGGCGACAGCATGACCGGCGGCCAGGCATGACGCGCATTGATCCCGCCCCGTGCCCTCTGTGCGCGACGATCGCCGCCCGCAGCGATGTCCCCGGCGACGATGGCTATCTGTACAACTGCGTCGCCTGCGCCGGGTTCTACGAAATCGGCACAGGCGCCCAATCCCGCGCAGACAGCGGCAGGATGCACCCTGGCGTCATTCAGCACGTGCGCTGGATGCTGGCCGAGGGGCGCCGCCCACGTGTCGAATGGAATGGCCCCAACGGCCGCTTTGAAGTCAAGGCAGTTTAAAATCCAGGGAACACGCTATGAGCATTGACCTCTCGCTGCAAGTCGAAGACCACCAGGCGCTGGCCCTAGCGCAGTTCGTCAAGCGCATGACCTGGACCGAAATGCGCGCCTGCGCCCTCGACGAGCTCGAGGCCTACGTAATCCTGGGCGCCCTGGACAACATTGCGCAGGCGTTGCCAAACAAGGCTATGCGCCCTGCTGATCCTGCTAGCGCATTTTCCGGGCGATTTTTCCCACTTGAATGCAATTGAGATTGTTTCATGTCAACGCTGCCCAGCTCCGGCGTATCGACATGCCACATAGCCGGCGCCGTTGCCGCCGCCGCAATCTATGACCTGCAGGTGAACCTGTTCACTCTTGGGGGATTCCCCCGGAATGCAATTGTGGAGCCGTCTTGGCGGCAGCCAAGCACTTCGTGCGAACAAAGGGCAAGGGCTACGATTCCGCGATTTTCTCAAGCGTTCAAAGCGCGCTTGTGGACTGGAGGGGCAGCTAGCCGACCACGGCCGCGTAGCCTGAACGGATGTTGCCCCGCCGAAGGCGGCTTTTTATTGCCCCAGACAGTTAGGAAAACGCTCGCCTCGAATTGCAAGTAGTAATGGCAAGATGGTCTCCAGTTCCACTTGGAAAAAAGAACGACCATGAATCCGTTGCAACATGTTGAGGGCATGACGCAAGCCGTCAAGTACGTAGGTAGAATCACGAACGCCGACGTTCACCAGCTTGGTGTGATCTGGCCCATACTGGTCCCGAGATGTGCGTGTAGATCATCCGGCCAGGCTCCGAGCCGTACTTCGGATTGACGTGTCCGGTGCTCTCGGCCCGCCCGCCGGCCTTGAAACGCTGGCCGTCTGACGACGAGGTGGTGCCATCACCCAATGCGCGGCAAATGAATGCGCGGACTGCACGTTGATCAGCTCTGCCAAGCTTTGCGAATATTTGTCGTCTCGGATATGCCAGGCTTGCAGCCACGCCAGCTCGGCATAGGTGGTACCAGGACAGGAATCCGCCATCTTGGTCAACCCGAGATTGATGGCGTCGGCAAGAATCGTCGTCAACAGCAACGCTTTGCTCATCGGTTTTTAGGGCGTGAAATGGCGAGTGAATCCGGTCCATGCCATCCACCTCCATTAGGAGTTCGGTAATCTTGACACGCGGCAGCCTGACGCACATCTGGTCGATCCAATGTCGTGCCTCCATTGGGACAGAGGCATCGAGCGGCGAGATCGTCAAGCCAGATTCAGTGATGATTGCGTCCGGACAGCATTTTTCGCTGCGGCAAGCCGGTTGACGGTGGCCAGCTTCATTTCCAGTAGCCGGCGCCGCTCTTCAAAAATGTTGCGGGCAGTGGCAGCAAGCGGTTTTCCCTGAGCGTGGCCGACGATTGCGCCATCGATGTCTGTGTCAGCCGCTTGCGCCAGCATCTGGAGGTGCGTACGCGTCGTTCCTGATCGTAGGCTTGATGGCGTCGCAGCTGTTGACGGGAACTGTCTGGTTCGATGCATGCGCGATATGGTCGCGTGACTGAAGTACCTGTACGTGCGGGGCGGGGCGGATCGCAAACATCTTGCTATTGCTGGATGAGTTGCCGCATGCACGGCGCACTGCCTAGGTCGAGCGCTTGGCCGACGTCCGCATTACGTTCGATGGTGCATGCACCGCCGCCCGCCAATGTCCCCGGCGAGGACGCGGACTACGCGAATATATTGCTCTCGGAAGTGATCGATCGCAAGGTTGATTGCCGCGTGCAGGTGCGATTGCACCCCGTTATGTTGCGTATGCCCTCGCCATTCACGAGGTTGCGCTGACCAAAGGTGATCCCGGTGTTGAGGCGCGCCTGTCCGATGGTCGGTGGGTCAGAGTGGCATTGCGGGCTGGGCGGGAAGGGCTGGACATGCGCCCTGGGGTGGCGGGCGCATTTACCTGGTGCGCCTGATGTTGGTGGTTGGCATCGCGATCCTTGCCGTGCGGATCGCGGTTCGTCCGCTTGAGGCGGTATCCGAGGCGGCCGACAGACTCGGTCGCAATCTCAATGCACGGACGTTGGATGCCGAAGGGTCCCGCGAAGTACGACGCGCTGCGCAACTTTCAACCTGATGCTGCAGCGTCTGCCGGAGAGCGTGGCAGAGCGCAGTCGGTTCCTGGTTGCGGTATCGCACGATCTGCGCTCGCCGGTGCCCCGATTGCGCCTGCGCGCCGAAGCGCTGCCATTGGAGTCGTTGCGAGAGTGTTTTCGCAAGGATCTGGAAGAGATGGAGTTGATGATCGGCGCGACGCTGGATTTCGTGCAGGGAATTCGTGTGGACGAAGCGCGCCAGTGGGTGGATGTCGACACGCTGGCACGCGCTGTCGCCGAGGACATGGTCGATGCCGGTGGGCAAGTGAGCGTGCAGGACCTGGTGGAGAACGCCGTGCGCTACGGTGGGAGCCAGTGCACCATTGACTTTCGCACGCAATCCGGGGCTTGTAGTGAGGCAATGGTCGACATCGTGGTAGCCGACAAGGGCCCGGGCATTTCGGAAGGCGATCTGGAGCCTGTCTTCGAACCGTTCTTCAGGTTGGAGGCGTCGCGCAATCGAAGCACCGGTGGCGTCGGGCTGGGTCTTGCGATTGCCCGAACCATTGTCCAGAGGCCCATGACGGTACCCTGACGTTGGAGAACGACCCTAATGGTGGGTTACGTGCCACGCTACGCCTGCAGCAAACCACGATGCGGCCGAGCTAGCCAACCGCCCGCTCGGCTTCGCGCGCCGGTTCCAGGATCCCGGCGCAGCGTGCTATCCGTGCTGCCTGCTATTGATTCTTGCGGAATTTGTTGTGCTCGTGCTCCCCTTCCTTTGCGGGGGATTGCAAGCCCTTGGCATCATTGGTGGCGCACGGCCGCGGCGCGATCGCGCCAGCGCCTCGCTCGATGCTGTGGTTGTGTTTCGGGAGGCTTGCTTTGCTGCAATTGGTTGTTGCCGTCTTTGCGCCCGGTGCGGAGCTGGCCGAGCGGGGCTGTTCTTGTGCCGAGGCAAGATTCCCTGCTGCGAGAATGGAGAGGAACAGCGAAGAAATATGTAGTTTTCCCATTTTGGCCCTGTTGAAATCGTCGGATTTATCGGTTGACGCACGACCACTGATCGATGTCAGTGAAGCGGCTCGCATTGAGTATGCCGCTGGGACAATGCGGAGAGCTTTGCGCAGAATCAAAGAAGAGAGAGGGTGATCATGCAATTGGCAGGATCGCGATCGGCCTGGGAGCGCGGGCGCAGACGAGCGGGGCCACCTTGCCCCATATGCGGGCACACAAGCCTCTACGGTTTCTGTGCATAGCCGAGGGGCGCAGCCGTGCCTCTCGGTCGCCCTGACCAATGAGTGAGAGGCGAATGGCATTTGGATTTCTATCCGTGAAAAAGGCGACACTCGAGACGGTTCCAATACCCCTTGGAGCGCAGGTGTTAAGCTGGTTCCGCGGAGTGCCAGCCGGATGTTGTCCCAAGGGCAACCGGCGCAGCTTGCGACCTTCCTCCAGATAGCCGCCCTTGATCAGGATACTTTGGGCCCACCTGCCGGCGCGGAAACTGCCGCGCTCGGCCGATCTGCCAGCCGGTTGAACGATCCAGCAATCAACAGCGCTTGACCTTGCCACGATGGTAAGGTCCAACCTTTCGTTCATGTCAATTTCCAGGCTCGGGAAGCCACACATGAACACACCAAAGTCAAACGCCGTTCACGTCGGCGCGGCAACGATCAGCTTGCCCATCGAAGGCATGACCTGTGCCTCTTGTGTCGGCCGGGTGGAGGCCGCGCTCGCCAGAGTTGACGGCGTGGGCAACGTGTCGGTCAACCTGGCCACCGAACGCGCGGACATTCGCCCGTCGGGGCCGGTGGATCGTATGGCACTGGTTCAGGCCGTCGAGAAGGTCGGTTATGACGTGCCCGCCGGCACCATCGAGCTAGCCGTGGAGGGCATGACCTGCGCGTCCTGCGTAAGCCGGGTCGAACGAGCGCTCAAAGGGGTTCCTGGCGTGTCCGAGGCCGTCGTGAATTTGGCGACAGAGCGAGCCACGGTGCGGGGCGTCGCGGGGATCGAGAACCTCGTAACCGCCATTGAAACGGTCGGCTATGAGGCCCGCCCCATCGATGTGACCGCGCACGATAACGACGACGTTGCGGAAAAAAATTATGCCGAAGCGGCCCGTCTCAAGCGTGACCTGATACTGGCCAGCGTACTGGCACTGCCGGTGTTCCTCCTCGAAATGGGCT
Organism: Cupriavidus sp.; assembly: GCF_057315035.1. Lineage (NCBI taxonomy): Bacteria > Pseudomonadati > Pseudomonadota > Betaproteobacteria > Burkholderiales > Burkholderiaceae > Cupriavidus > Cupriavidus sp. The sequence continues at coordinate 22,895 of NZ_DBHKYV010000027.1, forward strand.
CTCACCTGATTCCTGGGATACACGAGGTGGTGGCTGCCACCATCGGCATGCAGAACAGTTGGTATCTGCAATTCGTCCTGACCACGCTGGTCCTGGTGGTTCCTGGCATTCGTTTCTATCAGAAGGGCTTTCCCGCGCTCGCGCGGCTCGCGCCGGACATGAATTCCCTGGTGGCCGTCGGCACATCCGCGGCCTATGTCTACTCGCTGATTGCTACCTTCGCCCCGGGCCTGCTGCCAGCGGGAACTGTCAACGTCTACTACGAGGCCGCTGCCGTGATCGTGGCGTTGATTCTGCTTGGCCGCTTCCTGGAAGCGCGTGCCAAGGGCAGGACCTCGGAGGCGATCAAGCGACTGGTGGGGCTGCAGGCAAAGGTCGCGCATGTTTTCCGCGATGACCGCTTGGTGGATATCCCGGTTGGCGAGGTCGTCCTGGGCGACAGGGTGGAGGTACGTCCCGGCGAGCGGGTTCCCGTCGATGGGGAGGTGACCGCGGGACGCAGTTTCGTGGATGAATCCATGATCACAGGCGAGCCCATTCCCGTCGAGAAGGTTGTCGCCAGCGAGGTCGTGGGCGGCACCGTCAACCAGACAGGTGCCTTCACGCTGCGCGCCACCGCCGTTGGCGGGCAAACGATGCTGGCGCAAATCATTCGCCTCGTCGAACAGGCGCAAGGCTCCAAGCTGCCCATTCAGGCCGTCGTTGACAAGGTGACGCTATGGTTCGTGCCCGCCGTGATGGTCGCCGCCGCGCTGACCTTCCTGGTCTGGCTCGTGTTCGGTCCGTCTCCGGCGCTGAGCTTCGCCCTCGTCAATGCGGTGGCCGTACTGATCATTGCGTGCCCGTGCGCCATGGGCCTGGCCACACCGACCTCGATCATGGTCGGCACTGGTCGCGGCGCGGAAATGGGTGTGTTGTTCCGCAAGGGCGAAGCGCTGCAACTGCTCAAGGACGCCACGGTGGTGGCCGTGGACAAGACCGGCACGCTCACGGAAGGGCGGCCCGTTCTGACGGACATGGAGGTTACACCCGGGTTCGACCGCGAGCAGGTGCTGGCGAAGGTGGCGGCGGCGGAAGCGCGCTCGGAGCACCCGATCGCTCGGGCCATCGTCGAATCTGCGGTGGCGGGGGGCATTGTGCTGCCAGCGCTGACTGATTTCGACTCGGTGACCGGTATGGGCGTGCGGGCCGCCGTGGACGGTTTCCGTGTCGAAGTCGGCGCTGACCGCTACATGCGTGAGCTGGGCCTGGACGTCGGCGCATTCGCGCGCACCGCTGAACGCCTGGGCGGCGAAGGCAAGTCGCCGTTGTATGCCGCGATTGACGGCCGGCTGGCCGCCATTATCGCCGTCGCAGATCCGGTCAAGCCCAGCACACCCGCGGCGATTGCCGCGCTGCATCAGCTCGGCCTGAAAGTCGCCATGATCACGGGCGACAACGCCCGCACCGCGCATGCCATTGCCAGGCAACTGGGTATCGACGAGGTCGTGGCAGAAGTACTGCCCGAGGGCAAGGTCGAGGCGGTGCGCCGACTGAAAGCGGCTTACGGCCGGATCGCCTTCGTTGGCGATGGGATCAATGACGCGCCGGCGCTGGCCGAAGCCGATGTGGGTCTGGCGATTGGCACGGGAACCGATGTGGCGGTCGAATCCGCCGATGTGGTATTGATGTCCGGCAATCTCCAGGGCGTGCCCAACGCCATCGCGCTGTCGAAAGCCACCATCGGCAACATTCGCCAAAACCTGTTCTGGGCCTTCGCTTACAACACGGCATTGATTCCTGTGGCCGCGGGTGCGTTGTATCCGTCGTGGGGCCTGTTGCTGTCGCCGGTGTTCGCCGCAGGTGCCATGGCCATGTCAAGCGTGTTTGTGCTTGGCAACGCATTGCGCCTGCGCCGCTTCCTGCCGCCGTTGGCATCGACATCCGATGTCTCGCATTGATCGAGGAGGGCAATCATGAATATCGGTGAGGCATCCAAGGCGTCCAAGGTCACCGCCAAGATGATCCGCTACTACGAGCAGATTGGCCTGATTCCACCCCCGGACCGGACCGATTCCGGCTACCGCGCCTACACCCAGGCGGATGTCCATCGGCTTCACTTCATCCGCCGCGCCCGCGACCTTGGGTTCTCGGTGGCCGAAATCTCCGATCTGCTGGGACTGTGGAACGACAAGTCGCGCCAGAGCGCGGACGTCAAGCGCCTGGCCCAGGCGCATATCGCCGAGCTGGATCGGCGCATGGAGACCATGCGGCAAATGGGAGAAACGCTCAAGGCCCTGATCCATTGCTGCGCAGGGGACGAACGGCCCGATTGCCCGATCCTGCGCACGCTGGAGCAGCCGGAGGGCCCCGTCGGGGAGCCAGAGGCGCGGCCCGGCGCCGTGCGACGTCGATCAGGGGGCGCCGGGTCGAGACGGCTCACGGCCACATTGAATAGCAGGGAGACATAATGCCCAAGATCACCGTCCTTCCCCATGCCGAATTGGCGCCTATGGGCGCCGTGATCGAGGCGGAGGCGGGCACCTCAATCTGCACGGCGCTACTGGACAACGGCATCGAGATCGAGCATGCCTGCGACCAAAGCCGTGCATGTACCACCTGCCACTGTGTCGTGCGCAACGGCTTCGACTCCCTCAATGAGGTCGAGGAGTGCGAGGATGACCTGCTTGATCGAGCGTGGGGACTGGAGCCGCTATCGCGCCTGAGTTGTCAGGCGATCGTTGCCGGGGAAGATCTGACGGTTGAAATCCCAAGGTACACGATCAACCACGCGAAGGAGATTCACTGACCCTGCCCCGATCCGCGCTAGCGCGTGCAGGATTCGGTAGTCTTCAGGCAAGACGAAAGGGGCGCCTCGCGCCCCTTTTATGCATTCGGTGATCGATCGGGTCCGCCGGCTTTGATCCGCGAGGACTGCGTGGCCGCGACTGCGGTCACACCGGCCAACCGATGTACCGTGGTTGGCCGTCAAGCAGGACGTTAGTCTTCGCGCGGGGGAAAACCTGCTTCACGCAACGCGGTGACAATCTGTTCCTGGGACGCTGAGGTCTGCACCTGAACCAGACGGACCGGCGGATCCGTGACGACATTGGCGTCAGGATCGATCATCTTGATCGCCTTGGTCACGGTACGCGCACAGCCGCCGCAGGTCATGTTGTCGAGATGGAATTGCATGGAAAACTCCTTTCACGTTGGGATGCCTGTAAGGCTGCACCTTCCCATCGTTGGAAGGTCAAGCCGTTTGTTGATGTCGGCAACGACAAGAGCTTGGCGGGGCAAGCGATGTGCCAAGTCGAGTAGGGCTATGTAAATAACTAGGGAATAAATTCACTCGGCGGAAGGCATCTGCTGATGCGATCGGGAGGGCGGTCGCGTGATGTGCAGCAAACTCGACGGGAGCAATTTGGGCGGTTTCGCGGGTTTGATCCCGGGTGCAGGCGTGTTCGTCCCGTCCTTCGATGATGCGCTTACCACATACCTTGCCATGGGCGTTTCGTGACGCCAATGAGACCAGGGTTCCCTTGTCACTAAGGGTCGTTGTCGCCGGATAGATCCCGAGCGCTCGCTTCACGAGCAATGGCAGCGGCTGACGGATGGCCGCTGCCCATTGAAGCCGACGTTCGAATGTCCATTCAACGGCATCGATCAATGTCAATTTGCTGGAAGAGGTGGTGGTCCGCCATCATGGGGAGGATGCTTGGGATGCCTTGCTGGCGCGTGCGGATTTGGCTGGCGCGTACACCTCGCTGGGCAGCTATGCCGACGATGACATCTACAAGCTGGTTGGCGCCGCGGCCGAGAGGCTGGGCATGCCCGCCCGCGACGTCTTGTGCTGGTTTGGACGCGAAGCGATGCCATCCCTTGCCACGCGCTATCCGGCGTATTTCGACGCCCACGCCTCGACGCGCCCCTTCATACTCAGCGTCAACCACATCATCCACCCCGAGGTCCGCAAGGTCTATCCGGGCGCGGACGTTCCGACATTTGGCTTTCGCGATGAACCGGACGGCTCGCTACTGATGACCTACCGCTCGGCGCGGCGGCTGTGCGCCCTGGCGCAAGGCTTCGTTGAAGGCGCGGCCGACCATTTTGGCGAATGGCTGCGCTTTGACCATCTTCAGTGCATGCACCAGGGTGACCCGAGCTGCCTGTGTCGCATTACCTTCGTCGGCCCGAAGCCGGTCTGAGCGACCATGGACAAGGTTCAGCAGCTCGAGGCGCAGATCGGGAAGCTGCAGCGACGATTGCAGCGCGAGCGCCAGGCGCGCGTGGAAGCGGAGAGCATCGCGGAGAAGGGACTGCGCGAACTTTACGACAAGCAGCAGCAACTCCAATTGCTGGAGTCGATCGCGAATGCCGCCAACCATGCCATTTCCGTGGCGGAAGCCTTGCAATTCGCGGTGCAGACTGTTTGCCAGTTCGCGGGCTGGCAGGTTGGGCATGCCTATTTGGCTGAAGGTGCCGGCAAGGCACCACGTCTGCTCGCGACCTCCATCTGGCACGGCATCGAGGAGGCGCAGTTCCATGATTTCTACCAGGTCACCGAGCCCCTCGACTTCCATGTCGGCGACGGACTGCCCGGCCGTGTGCTGGCCAGCGCGGAGCCGGCATGGGTGAGAGATATCGCGCAGGACGTCAATTTTATTCGGGCCGGCGTTGCGCAACGGGCCGGCCTGAAGGCAGCCATTGCTTTCCGGTGCTGCTCGGCAATCGGGTGACGGCCGTCCTGGAGTTCTTTGCCAGCCGCGTGCTGGAGCCTGACCAAACGCTGCTGCACCTGATGGCGCAGGTGGGGACGCAACTGGGCCGGGTGGCGGAACGCAAACGTGCTGAAGACCAGTTAATTCACGATGCCCTCCACGATCCACTCACCGGCCTGCCCAACCGGGCCCTGTTTGCAGACCGACTGGCGCACGCGGTCGCACGCGGCAGCCGCCATCCCGAGATACTGTTTGCGGTGCTGTTCATCGACCTGGACCGCTTCAAGCTGGTCAACGATAGTCTTGGGCATCTCGCCGGCGACACCCTCATCGTCCAGGTGGCTCGCCGATTGACAAGCTGCCTGCGCGAAGAGGATACGCTGGCACGAATGGGCGGCGACGAATTCACGGTTCTGCTGGACAGCATTGCCGACGTCAATGACGCGGTACATATTGCCGAACGTCTCATGCGTGCACTGGAGCCTCCCTTCCACATCGAGGGAGAGCAGCTTTACGTGAGCGCCAGCATCGGTATCGCGGCCAGTTCCGTGGGCATCGCGTCCGCCGAGGCAATCCTGCGGCATGCGGACCTGGCGATGTACCGGGCCAAGACGCTGGGCAAGCGGCGCTACGAAATCTATGACGACAGCATGCATGAGCAGGCCGTGGGTCGCCTCGCGCTAGAAACGAGTCTGCGCCGCGCGCTGCAGAACAATGAATTCGTCCTGCACTACCAGCCCATCGTCACCTTGGACAAGGTTGAGATGGTCGGCGTCGAAGCGCTGGTACGCTGGCGAAAATCCGAACTAGAGCTGCTCCCCCCGCCGACTTCATCCAGGTAGCAGAGGATACCGGCCTCATTTTGTTCCTTGGCCTGTGGGTCTTGCGCGAAGCTTGCGCGACGGTGGCGCGCTGGCACAGGGAGTTCCCGAGAACGCCGGCGCTGACCGTCAGCGTCAATGTCTCGGCGCGTCAGTTCGCACAGCACGACTTTGTTCAGCAGGTAGGAGACGTCCTGGCCGAGACGGGAATCCGCAGCCAAACGCGGATAACGGTACCTTGCCGAGGCGAACTGACAATGTCAAACGAACCGCCTAGGATCTCCGTGCGTTCGCGCATGCCCATGATCCCGAGGCCTCCCTTTTGCGACGCCACTGTCGGGTCGAAGCCTGCGCCGGCGTCCGTGATCTCTATCGTGAGCTGGTCATCGACGACGGCCACGACCACACGCTGGGGCCGTATAGCCCATAGAGAACTGTCACCTATTGATATGAGGAGTTCAGTATGGTCAAGATTCGCCGCCTCCCAGCCCTTATCGCATCTGCCATGGTGCTCGCATAGGTTCCCGCAGCCTTCTCCGCCTCGCCGAGCACGGACGCGGACCACGAGAAGCACCACCCCTCAGGAGACGGAGAATCGGCCTGTAGCAGCCCCCGATGCCAGCGGCAACGCCTGAGCTCGACGCCCAAGTTGCCCACCTTCGTGCAATCAGAGAGCGGCTTTCGCGAGCCAATACCCCGGAAGAGCGTCAAGCCTTGATGACTGAACGCAATAAAGCCATCCAGGAAGCAATGGCCATCATGCACAAGGACATGACGGCCATGGGCGGCCCCGCGCGGCATGGCTTCGGGTAAAGGCAGCGCCAAGGGCAAGGCCCAAGCCGCACCACAAATGTGTCGGGACATGATGGGCCAACACATGGCCTTCATGCAGGAAAGGATGCTGACCATGGGCGCTGGCCAAGAGACTGGGCGCTCTCCCTTGCCGGCGCATTGGGGACACCAATAGCCATTAAGGACGCTGTGCCCCTCGGGGGACCACTCATGGCCCTCTTCGCACCGCATCCTGTGAAGTGCTGCTCCGCCTCGATAGCCGCCGTCCAGAGACTGCGCTTCGCGCTCGGCCACAATCTTGGCGAATTTTGCGGCGGGTATGGCGCCGATACATTCGGGGCATCCGGACGCTTTGTACAAGACGCCATAGGCGGCGCGCTCACAACGATGACCTTCGGCACACTCGAACACGCGCTTTGCGCCGACCCCCAGCCATGCCGCCGCATGAAAAATCCCTGGCTCTTTGCGGCGGCATGGAGGCGGCCAAGGGCCGCTGTTGCGCGGGACGACGATGGCCGGTTGTCTTTATGCGGCTGCGGGCGGGTTTCCGCCTTGCTAACCATCTCTATTGGCATTTGTTGTGAATGGGTGTCCGGGCGAAAGCGGATCAAGCCTCGGTTTCTTAAAACTGCGGTAGCTCGGATCGTTCCTGACGAGCCAGCGCAACCCAATGAGGAGGGCGGTCAACAGGCCAGAAGCGTAGCAATTCCAAGTCACGCCTCGATCGTTTTTGCCATGCGGTCCACCGTCCGGTTGCTGGAAAGGCCGAGACGCAGCGTGATTTCATTGCGAGGCACGCCCTGGAGGAGGGCACGCCGACAGTACGTATTGCGAAGAATCCGCGGACTCATATTCTCTGTGTCCGAGCCGATCAAATCAAAGGCCTCGTGCACGATATTGCCGAGACTCATGTCGGTAATTGCCGTGCCGGCGCTCAGCATGGTGAACAGAAAGTTGCCGTAGACGGGAGCATTGCGGCGATGGTCCACCCACGCAGACAGGGGCGCCACGGCGAATGGTTCTAGGTGGACGGTGCGGGCGATTTTCGGGCTTTTCGCCGGCACGTGAAGGTATGGGGGCGAGGCATTGGGGTGGAGGTCAGGCAGACGGGCCATGCGCCCCTCGACGGCGGTCACACCGGTACCGAGAAAGAACGCAACGATGGCGCGGCATCGCAGTTGCGCGGGATCGTCGTCTCGCAAGGGCTGCACGAAGTCATGTAGGCGTGCGTCGACGGCTGGAGAAAGGTACAGAGGCTCGGGTTCGTCCTGTGGCCAGCGGCCCGCAAGGACCAACTCTGCGGCTGGGTTGGATGCTCGCACGCCGATGTGGACCAGGTGTCGGCACAGACGTTCGACCAGCTTGAGATAGCGCATCCTGGTCGCGGGCGTGTAGTCAGCCGCCTCTGGATCGAGCCAGAAAGCTTCGATGAGATCAGGGCCGAAGCTGGCCAATGTCGCACCACGACTAACCAGGTGGCGATGGAAGCGATCAAACATGGCGCGGTGCTGCACGATCGACCGCTGCGAGAACGGGCGGCGATCAGCGCCGGCTGCCTTCAGGGATTGCCACTCAGCGTAGGCACGTCGGGGATCGGTTAGCCAGAGTCTCTGCATAGTGCATTTATATACTGAAAGTTGCTTCCCCCGACAACCTTGCCACATCTCCGATGTGGCTATTGCTTGCAAACGCGGGGGGTACCTCCGCCAGCGCACTGGCGTCACGCACCTTTGCAAAGGGAGATCCAACGGCTGACGACTTTCGGTCGCCCCGCCAGAACGTCATCAACATCGGCGCACGCCGTAGCACCCCTGCTGGCCCGACAAACAACTCTTTCAGCACGGCGCGCTTTGGGGCGAGGTGAGGGCGGCTGGGCTCGGTTAGCGCGACGGTATCGCCGACGGCGAACTGGCCATGACGCCTGAACAACGCCGTGCCGTTGGGATGACAGCCAACCTGCTCAGCAAAGGCTGGTGCCAGCGCACCGAGAAATTGTGCGAGCTGCGAGCGTTGCAGCCCGATGCCGCCGCAAACCTCCCGCACTGGCAGGTCCGCGGTAGCCATTGAATCGATAGCAGCATGCATGACGCGCCGATAGTCCTTGCCACCCACGAGAAACACACCGCCGACACGGCTAGGCCAGCGCACGGCGCCCGTGTAGTGGGGCAGGCGATCGAGCATTTCCTCAGCACGCTCGGCCGTCATCCGCTGATCGTATGGATCGATCCATTCGCTTGGGCCAACGAAGCTATGTCGCGCCGACAAGATTGCGATCTGAGGTTCAACCCCATTGCGAACATGCGCACGGTACGTCTGGTACATGACGCCCTGGTAGATCTCCATGGCCGGCGCGCCCCGTGTGGCCTTCTTCCCTGAGCACGAAAGCAGCAGGAGTGGTGCCGCACATGGATCGAAGCGGATCTGTGCAGCTTTTGGCGGGAGGTCGAGTTGCAGTTGGCGCATGACTTGGGGAAGGAAAGTGATATCTCCAAGACTACGCCTTGAAAAGTGAAGTCAAGGTGCAGGAAACGCCTTGCGTCAGCCATTTTCATCACATATCATTCATAACATAACGAAACATAACAGAGGACGCCGTTATGGTGCGGGAAGCAAACATTACGCAGAATCAGGTCAACGCGGCGGCCGACGCGCTGCGCGCAGCTACTGGCAAAAAGCCAACGGTTCGTGCCGTCCGCGAAGAGCTGGGCACAGGCTCGCCGGCGACAGTGTTGCGCATGCTGGACGTGTGGAAGGCCAATCAGATCCAGGCGGCTGAGACGCCGTTGACACTGCCCGTTCCGTTGCAACGGATGCTTACAGATTTTCTGGCGCAGACTGTGGCGCAAGAGAAGTTGGAGCTATCCTCGGAGCTGGCCGAACTACGACAGGTCAATGCGGATTTGGGACTGGAGAACGAGCACCAGACCAATAACATCGGCGAGCTGCAGGCCGAGTTGGCCGCTTGCCAATCGGACCGCGCCGCGCTGGCCGGTCGGGTCCAGCAGCTGGAAGCGGACCTAGAGGTGGCACGCGGCGAGGCCGAGCAGGAGCGTGGCGCGGCGGAAAGGGTTCGGACAGATCTGGCCAAGGCACTATTGCGCCTGGAAGCCTTGCCTCGGTTGGAGACGGAGTTGGCCGCGGTACGGGCGGATTTGGACCGCGAGCGTGCGGCGCGTGTTGCAGCCGACCAAGCTGCTGCTGTAGCGAACGCCAAGTGGGAGGGCGAAGTCCGGGCACGCGAGCGGATTGAGGCCGAACTGTCCAGCGTGTTGGCGCGCGAAGAGAAGACGTCAGATCAAGTGAAGGACCTGACCGCGCGCATGGCAGATGGTAGGCTCGTGCGTGTACGGAAGGACGCGCGTACGCCCGTCGACCTTGTGCAAGCTTCTCGCCGCCGGCGGCCAGCGGGAGATACCAAATAATTTCCTCCTCCCACCAGCCGAATGCGCGAGTAGGAGCTGAGTCAACGTCGTGCGACGTAGGTCCTTTGGTTTCAGCGCGCCATCAGGGCCGATGAAAGTTGCAGCAATCTCAAATGAGAGGTCGATGTTTTGATCCCGAGACACCAACAACACCTGATCACGACACCAGCACACTTGCACGAAGAGTTGGAAGCTGCAGCGCTGCGCTATGCGGCCATGAGCCCTTCCGATTTCAAGGATGACGTGTTGGTCGTCAGTGCGAGCACGCTTCGAGACCTGGGCATGATCAGCACCGAGACATGGTGCGGGGTTCCGGCCGGTGGTTCGGTGCGCGTCCGTCGTACAAGCGCCGGCGAAATGCACGCTCAAGTCGCTTTGCCTTGGCAGGCCGCCACACGCGATCCAGGGCTAGCGGTGCGCCTTTAGACGCATCACCAAAGCAGTTCCTTATGCGGACCGCTCAACGGGCACCAGTGAGCGATCAAGGAAACGCCCCGAGGCGAGAGGAGAGTCAATTGCAGAGGATCACTGAAGCTGTCAATTGCGCGCTGTGTCATATGCCGGCATCGCGGTGGGCTTTGCAGCAGAGGTCGGACGGCCATATGTATAACTGCCCGGTCTGCGGTGGCCGCTACAGCATTGGCACGGCGGCATTGACACGGGCGAACGATAAAGGGGTGCCGGCCGCCCTCCTGGGCGATGTGCGTCGAGTCATTGCCCGAGGCGATCTCCCTCGGGTCGGCAGGATCGCGAGCGACTGGCAGATAGAAGTTGTGGGGCGGCAGGACGGGGATGCCGACCTTTGAGCGAGAACGCCCCACGAATCAACAACCAGGCGCCCAAGCGCTCCGCACCGGCCGGAAGCCCGGATGAGGCAGGAAGATGGCCGATCGCAGCGGAGATAAGACGGATTGGAAAGCGAGGGCCGAGCAGTTGGCGATGCTCCTGGACAGTTTTCGCGAGGACGCTCGACGCTACCGGCATCTGATGGCGCTCGCCAGGCCCGAAACCGATGGGTGGCACATTCACGTGCCGGGGGATCTGGAGATGCCCTTTGCGAAGGCCATCGACACTCATGCACTCGTCAAGCAAGCGATCACCAACGCGAACACCAAGGATTGATTCCGTTCTAGCGCCAGCGAAAACGCCCCATCCGGGGATATCCGGCGCTTTACGCGGCCCCGCACCGGCCGGGCGCCGGTGTCGCAGGAGGCGGTAATGCAACAGTTTTTCATTGATGAACAAGCTGCGCGCCGCTTCATGCGCGAGGAATGCAGCTGGCCAGATCGGGACATTGATGCGCTGGCCAGCGTGCGGGCGCTGGAAAACTGCGAGTGCGAGGAATACTTCGGCGCGTGGATCGTTTGGCAACCCTGCGCCGGCTGCGGCAAGACGCTCCCTTGTGCGCCGGATGCCGTCGCTGACTATGAGTGCGACGCCTGCGACTACGACACGAACCGGGACCTCTGAAAACGCCCCGGTAGGGGAACAACCCGGCGCCCCAAAGCGTCCCGCACCGGCCGGTTGCTGGAGAGAACTCTGAACATGCCGACCGACGATCAAAACACTCCCCAGCATCCGGAAGATGACGCCGAAGACGACGCGATACGTGCTCAGCTGTTTCCGGATATGACCATCGAGTAATTCCGAGCGATGCGCAACCGACAACGGCAGGCATTCGATGATTTGTCTCCCGAGGAGCAGAAGCGCGTTCGCAACGACGTCGACCGGATGGGCGAGCGTGCAGCCGGAGCGGTTGCAGATGGCGCTATCCGCAAGGCGCGATCCGGCCGCTGAAGGAAAACGCCGCGGTGACCTAGTGAAGCGCCATGCCCGAGTGTGGAACATGGGCCGATCTGGCATAATCCACGGCAAGGTTGCTTAGGTCAGGGGCGGTTGCGGGCAGTTCGACCCTGCTGGGTGCCTCATACCTGGTCTTTTATGTTCTATTGCTGATGGTGCTTGGTTTCGCCAAGCTGCGCGGTATGACAAATATTAACTCGACATCAACTGATGTCGGAAAGGCCGAAGGTGAAGGTATGGGCAAAAACTCTCTGGATTTCGTGAAGCTGTCTGTGTTGTCTGTGTTGGAAACGATTCACGGGCTGGGTATGAGTGCACTTGTGGCTGTAGCGCTGCCCTAAGCAACTTTGGCAAAAGCCGCCTCCGGGCGGCTTTTTTACGCCAGTGGTCCATGCCGATAACTGTTCGTTATCGGCATGCAGCTTCAAGCGCCCCAAGCCATTCAAGCATCTGCGCTGGACATTTCTGAAGCGGCCGCAACACGGTCCTCGCGGTCCTGACGCTGCTCCGGGCTCGATAGAATCCGACCGCGGCGGTGGGCCCCGCCGATGCCCGCCAGATAGACCAGACTCTGAAGCGGCAAAAGCAAAGCGCTAGAAGCTGCAGGCCCTCGACGCTTTAGTATCTGTGCGCGTACACAGCCACCTGGCGCTGGCTCGAGTGCAATGCGCAGTGGAGATGCGGAGGCATCGTTGGCGGCCGAGGCCGAACGAATGGCGAACACCAGTGCGTCCGTTGCAGCGGCAAGGGCCTGCAGGCGCCGGATAGACTCGGGCCGAGTGCGCGGCAACCACGCCACGAGCGCGCCTAGTGCATTCGAGCGCAAGATCGTCTCGCACGCCCACTGTGCATCTGCCGCCGATTCTGCCTTCACCCAGCGAACATGCTTGGCCAAGCCGATACGCGCAAGTTCTGGCGCGTTTGGAGCATACGGGCAGCTCACTAGCCATATCGGGCGATTGCGCTGCGCCGCCGCATCTAGCGCACCGTGGAGCATTGATAGTTCGCCGATGCCCGGCTGCTTGACGATCAATTCAGTGACGGCACCTTCCGCCCAACCTCCACCCGGCAGTTGCCCATCCAAAGCCTCGATGCCGCTGGCGATAACTCTGCCCACGGGCTGCGCCAATTGACTCGCCCTCCATAGAGAAGGGTGGATCGCGCTCGGGTCGCTGAGCGGATTGACCTTTTGCGAAGGAGCGATCGAAGGAGGCGGCGACGACGCGTCGACATCGGTAGTCGCTATCAACACAGCCTCAGCGTCACCCAAGAGGGAAAGTTGATGGGCAGAAATTCCCGAGCAAGGAGTTTGCGATAGATGAGGCGGCATACTGTATATACATACAGTATATAGGTGATTTTTGCAATTTTATTCACTATGTATTTCTACTAATGAAAACTATGCGGAGGCGTTTAGCCGGCTAAACGGCAAATTTGAATCGCTTAACATAATCTATATTATGCCTTTTAGATCACTTTTAGCCACATTTAACCGCCAACATTCCAAATCCACGTTCTTTCATATGGCTGGAGCTTCACCTAGCAAACGTGCACGACGTGCCTCATAATCGATACCCCATTTTTAATCGAAGGGCTTGGGCATGTCTTACGACGATTCGCAGGAAAAGTACTTTGAAGCTACCCTTACGGAGCTTTCTAAGCAGGCAGCAACGCTGGTGATCCAGGGGTGGGGGCGTGAAGCCGCCGCCGTCAAGGTAGTCACCCGCTTCGTCAATAGCAGCGAGGCGGCAGGCGATGTTCAGGGCGTGCTGCAGACCCTGGAAGAGAACCAGCCCATCACGGTTGCCGGCAAGGCATCGCAGGTTGCGCAGATTGCCAACGAAATTAGACATATCGTCGAGCACGAGTTGAGCAAGGTCCTCTCCGCTGACTAGAAGCTGGCAGTTGCACAAGCGTCGCCGCTGTCACCACCAGCGACGTAGGACCGCAACCGATAGCAGGCCTCTACGTCCTCGCCAACACTCTGCATTATCAGCACAATGGAGACGATGATGACCATCAAGGACATTCACGTGGTTCCCGCGGGCGAAGGGTGGGTGGTTGAGGCGGCGGGCGCCGGAAAACGCGGCCGCGATGGCCAGCTCCGTGAGCGCAATTCTTTCGGCAATGACCCGCGAGACGTTAAGGGTTAAGGGTTAAGGGCTAAGGCCCATGGTCCGCGCTACTCCAGCGGTGCTGGACACCCTGAAACCGATGCTGCTCACGCCGCGAAAGGCTGTGCCGCGCGACGCCGGCTGGCTCGTCGAGCTCAAGTTCAAATACGTACCCCGTTCCGTTGCTTTTCCCAACACTCTTGCCAGAGAGTAACCCGTTGCGTTTGCCGAAGACAGGCGTTGCGATTGGGGTCAGATTGCAATTCTCGCGAGCGCCGGGAAGCGCAGCGATTCGAATCTGTGACAGCAGGGTTCATGCCAATCCCAACGGCTGCGTGCTATCCAAACCGAGATGCTTTATCTCTGAAATAATAGACAGCTCCAACGCCGTTCTGCCCCACCCCAGGAAGTCCTCATCGCTCTCATCGAGTGATGTCGCATTCCCATGAACTAATTTCGAGCGCATCACATACAATTCTTTGAATCGTTCGCGGATTGTATTACGACCTTTTATATTGTTACCAATTAGATAAGCGCAGCGGTCCGCTAATGTGTGAGTAAGACTACCATTACTAGTATCATCGCCAAACAGAGCTTCCAATCCAATGCAGGTCTGTAAAAACGCGAGCGTCTGATTCTCACTAACATAAGAATCGAAACACCACTCCGTTGCGGCTCGAACCCGTTTTGCCTCCGGCGAATCACTAATCATCAAGAGCGACGGCAAGCGAAGTACGCTTTTCAGTGCTGAATGCGCACTCTCTGCCGCAACTGCCTTTTTCCAATTCTCACTATCGGTATCTGGCCTTGCCTTTTCGAGTAGACGGCAAACATCCATTGGTAAGGGGGCTTTCGCGCCCTTCTTCGAAAGCCGATCCACGTAAACAAGATCAAACTTCTGAACAGCATGCTGGCTAGAAAGAAAGAATCCCAGACTCCCTGGAACGTCCTCCACTTTCAAGACGCGCTTGGAGATCAATTGCTGCAAAGCAGTCTTAAATGATCCGTAAGCCGTCTTGACGCCGCTTGTCTGCAGACCCCTCCCGCAATATCCAGCTACAACCGTTTGAAGAAATACCGTCCTTTTTTCCGTCTTAGAGAAAGCCGACAATAAACTGCCAGTGCCTGAGAAGAACTCCGGAAGCTCATCATACTTATCAAAGACTTTGATTCCAAATTCTTTAGAGATTTCAATCTCGCTAATTTCGTCTCCAAAATTTGGCATTACTAGGTAGACGTCATATTGCCTAGGTATGCTATCAAAGTATTCAGCCAAAGCACGCTCAAGCTGCTCCAGCTGACCCTGGATAAGGACTTCGGAAAGCCTTGTTGCAGGCGTATCTTTCTGATCTTCTAATATCTCGCGTATATGGTCTAAAAAAATAAAATAGACATCTTGTGAAGATATCCACTCGCGTTTTTGTTTCACAACCTCAACAGCAAGCGCGTTTACAGCGGTCGCCCATGAACTGTATATCGGCCATCCGTTTTCAATCTCACAGCAATCAATGCTGGCCGCTATCAGGCGCCGAATATTCGCCATGGCTTTTGCATGCATGCTCGTCTCCCCACGCTTTTTCCTCACATTACAGAAAATGCTACCCGATTGGCGCCGCTTGTGCGAGGCCCCGCAAGGCCCGATGCCGCGCAATCGATTCTCTCGCCAGACTTGGCTCAAGGTCGGCAACGCGTAGTAGGTGCGACTGGGTTGAGCTGCGGTTCTTGGGAGGCGACGCCAGATCCGTGAGGTCGGTCAATGGCAACACCTTCAAAGGTGCACATAAAAGTTCGACGGATACCGCGCATTGGCGTCGACCGGATCGGCCCCTTCTGTGCGAACGAAGAATGGTGCGGACTGCACCGACTGGTTTCCCGAACTGAAACAGGGTCTTCGCGCCCTTGCCGGCGGCTGCGTGCTCGATGGCGAAATCTGCGTCCTGGACTCACTCGGCCGCGCCGACTTTGAACGTTTGCACGCGCGTGCGCAGCGCAAACGATGGTACAAAGGTGCGGACCCCGTGGTGTTCTGCGCCTTCGACCTCTTGGTTATTAAGGGAAGCGACATCAGGCAAACTCCCATTGAAGAGCGCAAGCAACGGCTGGAGTCGCTGCTGAGCGTCAGCGGCGAGTCCTTAAGCATGCTCTACGTCCAGGCCATCCCCGACCAAGGCGAATGGCTCTACCGGCAATGTATCGCGCTCGGCTTAGAGGGGGTTGTTTGTAAGCGCGCCGGTTCGACTTATCAGTCGGGGGTTCGGTCACCTGATTGGATTAAAGTGAAGGTGCCTGGAGTACACGAGCACGGGGCATTTAAACGAGGCGTGGCGCCAACGTTGCTATGAATTTGGCCGCCCATCAGCTGACCTAACGGCTCCGCGCTGCATCCGCATTGACGCGCTCGATCATTGCATCGATGACTTCACGAGATTTTCCTTCACGCTTCATCTCGGCCAGGGTGACAGCCATGGCGATACACCGCTCAGTAATTTCAGCTGGTACCTCAAAATATTGCTCTAGCGCTGAAACGGCGTCCTGAGGCAAGAAGCAGGCAGGGCCTCCGAGCACCACGCTATCTGAGTCGTCTTCTAGCAAAAACACCCTTACCTCACCGTCCTCCATACTCCGGCCCAATCGCGGCACAGCCCGTGTATCGGACATGGCTGCATCCACCAGTCGCTTCCCTTCATCAAGGGTCACCGGTTCAGTCACCATCTGCAGGCCCTCGCCTGCCATCACAAAATTTAGGGAAAGTATTGTCATAGTCTTCGCGTATGTCCCAACCTGCGGCGAACTGCGAAAAGAAGCTGAGTTCCACGGCCAGTCCGGCGCACGGTTACCGATCTCAACTCCGCGACCGCCTTCTCGCCCACGAACGAGTTGCTTCCAGCGAGTTACGCGCCATTTTCGCCTGCTGCTGCCAGCGCCGCAGGCAACGATAGCACCGCAACAAGGAACCAGCCCCAAGCACTCCACGTGGCCTCAGAAAACGCGTGCCACCCGAGATTAATCGCCGTTGCCAGCACTGCGATGACCGCGACGCGCATGATTTGCTTCATTTGCGCACCCCAGCCACGATGCCAGCTAGCGTCACCATGAAGACGCCGCCGACGACTACGAATCCCATAAAGCTCTCATTCGCAAGATGGTCCCCATATCTCCATCCCGCTTTGAAGACCAAGACCCAGGATACGGCCGCTGCGAGGACCAGCGCGATCAGCGGCAAGAGGACTATTCGAAATGACTTGAGCATAGGTATGGCGAAGCGGATGAATGCCACCCATTCTAGCGGTTCCACCGGAATGTCAAATGCCAGAAAAAAGCAAAACCGTCATTCTTAGACTGGAATCACACCGTACGCGGCCAGAGCGTCAAGCACCTCGTGCGGTGGCCTTTTGTGTCACTCGGTGAATAGCACCGAAGCACGGACTTCCCACCAACCCTCCAGTACTGTATGTTTATACAGTACTGGAGATTCGACCATGGGAAACACAAAGTCTGCTGCCGGTTGTCAGTTTGCGACCCCCTCCCCCGCCGATCGCCCCACTGTTCGCCAGGCTGCTCGCCGTCTGCTAGACGCGCTCACGTGCCTCACTGCCGGCACGGAAGCTGCTGGCTTTCACGGGTGGGAAAACGGCGATGGCGAGCCTGTTGGCGACGCCATCGAAGAGGCGCGACGAGAACTGGAGGTTCTGCTGGCTGAAACACCCCACGCTGTTCAGCTTCTAACAGGTGCCGACTTTGACGCTGACGCATTTGAAAGCGTATGGCGGTCTGAAGCGGTTCAGCGCGCCGGTCGCGACTATGGCTTTCGCGGCGTTGCGGAAGCGGTCTGGGCGGCCGCACTTGAACAAGCCCGGGTACCATTGAAACCCCCTCCACGGAGCTAGGCAATGTGTGTGAACTACTCCCCTGTCCAACGACAACTCTTGCGCGATGTGTTTGGAGTTGAGCCCCCGGATGCAGAGTGGCGGTTGGACGCCTGGCCCGACTATCCGGCACCAATCATCCGTGCAGCAAGTGACGGCGCACGCGAGGCCATTTTGGGTTCATTTAGCATGGTCCCGAGAGGAAAAATGCCACCTGGCGTCCGCTACTACCCGACCGCCAATGCTCGTACCGAGACTATCGGGAAGCTCAGTTCTTTCGGCAAGCACTGGAATGCGGGGCAACTTTGCTTGATCCCAGCGCGGGCGTTTTACGAACCCAACTGGGAGACAGGAAAAGCCGTACGGTGGAAAATCGGACTGCCTGACGACGAACCGTTCGCGATTGCCGGCTTGTGGCGGGCGTGGCCCGATGGCGCCATCTCCTTCACGATGCCGACCCTCAATGCCGACAGCCATCCGCTGATGCGCCGGTTCCACAAGCCCGGAGACGAGAAGCGCAGCGTCGTCCTGATTCCTCATGCCGAATGGGACGATTGGCTTAGCTGCAGAGATCCAGAGCAGGCTCGCACGTTCCTTCGCCTCTGCCCTGCCGAATCCCTTGTAGCCGAGCCGGCACCGATGCCTCCGCGAACCCACAGGCCTGCAGAGAGCGCTGCAGAGGAATAGGTGGCGTCCGACGGGATCTCTCGAAGGCAGAAAGCGGCCAACTTGGGACGTTAGCTTTCGCGTCTGCAAAACAATCGAGTGTCTGAAGTACCCTGATACCTGCCCGCGAAGCTGCGACATCTGGACTGGCGGCAACGGGCATGAACCGGTCAATTCAGATCAAAGCGACTCGATCGGAACGCCGAGATCGCTTAGGACGAGGAAGTGCCACGGCGCGGCATGACCAAGTTCGCTGAGACGGCTCTCGATCGCCTCCTTCGCCTCGCGCGTCGGCACGACTACCGTCACCTCTTCTGGCGTGATGGGCAGCCCCTCGGTGAGGATCCGCCACTCCCTCTCCCACGTGAAATCGACGGGGACGAGGCCGCACGGGTCGAACTTCACAAACCGATATTGAAGCGCCTTGGCCAAGTCAACATACTCGGAATCCGTCGCATAGATCACGGGGCGTCCACCCTTCGCGAACAACCAGTGCTTCTCGACCATGATGCCGTACGGCTGGTACTTGTAGCCGCTCTGGCCAGGCCGCGCCAGAAGGTGCGTCAGCGTGGCGATCGGAGCTTCGGAAAAGCAAACGCAATTGTACGAGCCCTTAATCATGCCGCTGGCACCCCGTAGCCGCTTCTGCTGCAAGATGCTGATTAGGTTTTCGAGGGCGTCCATCCGCGGCGCGGTTGATTCTTTGGTTTTGGCTTTCGACAGGTGGATCAGGCGGTCGCTCAGGTCGAAGCGCATGAGATTCAAGGCATGTAGAAGGAAACGATATCTTGCCAGAACCGGCACCACAGGTGACAAGCCACCACCATCTCATCCGTTCGCGTCGAACCTATCTGCCACCCGTTCGCGTAGGCCAATGCAGTTCCGCAGCACGCGGCGCGACACGCCCAGCGTAGCGGAGAGAGCCGCAGCACGGCAACGCGTCTTCGTTGCGCTCTGAGAGACCACGGCTATGACAATGGCCCTTCGGGTCATTGTCATGCACAGTGCATCGCTTCGACCAAGCGCGCAACTTTTTATCGACGAACGGCTTTCGGCGCCTAACGAGCGGGCTTGTCTGTGCGTGCGTCGGTCTGGCACACTTCTCAAGTCACCACAAACGGGGAAGACGATGTCCGTGTTGCACAATGGGCCATTGAACATCGACCTCGTCGCGCTTCACGAGGAGCGCTGGGTCGAACGGGAAGCATTTCATTGGGTGATTACCGGACGAGCTCCCCAAAAGTCTCAGGACCGCGCGGTTTGACTAACCTATGGTCGCCAGAATGCACGGCTTATCCCTGCCACCGAACGTGGCCCCCAAAACCTGAGTAGCGACATGCTCGCAGCCAATCCACAGGCTACACCGAGCAATATTAGAGCTGGCTCGTTGGTCCTTGGACTATCAAAGAGCCTCAGAAGAATTCCCACCGCCATGCAGGCAATGACGGCAAACCAGTAGCGCTTCCAGTCAAGCCTGAAGGGTTCGAGATCGTGGATAGTTCGGGAGATCAACTCCGCGTCTGATTGTTCCTTACGTGCGAGATCCTCGAGGTCAAGAGTCCTGTCTTCCTCCGCCGAACTGCGGGGCTGATTATGGAAATTCCGTTGACGAACGGCTTGTATGACTAGATTTTTGTCCGGCATGTCGCCAAGGTTACGCCAGCGCGTTTCTTCCACGCCATAAGCGCGCATCATCGCGCTCGATACCTCCGGCCGCCTGAGGACCTGCACGTATCGCCCATCCAAAATCGCCAGCCATTCCTCCCCCGCATCTGGCTTGACGATGGTAATGCGGTCTGCGTCAGGGTACATCGCTTCACTCACCCACGCAGCGATTGCAGGCTGGTCGTGGGCACGCATGAACGCGACACGGTGTTTGCCCTCATGCGCGCAGAGAATTCCCAAAGCGCGATACCAGATGTAGTGAACGTTATCTATCGAACCGAACGTTTCCGCATATTTCTTGATACGGCTAGGGACTTCAGCAGCAGCTATGTCTTCCGGTTTTCCCTTGATACTCGCCCCCAACACGAACCTGGGATCGACAAAGGCCTGGAATGGGCGGCTATGGCCCTCCTCCCACCTCAAGAACGGGATGACAACTTCCAGGAACTCGTCACCCCAGAAGGCGCACGTCCCCGGCCCTCCCATCCAATCATTCAGGTATGCCTGCCCAACGAAGCGACGCGCATGTCTGTCAAGGCTGATCTTCAATTCGCAGAGTGCCGCTGATGCTTCCAGCATGCCTGACGACACGCCAAGACTGAGCTGCTGCGGTACGACAACTGATAGATCTGTCATAGAGAATCGTGGATCCTGGCGCTTATGGAACGCGCACGGTTGGTGTTTAATCCACCGCGCATAATTGTTTGATGCAAATCCGGTTGATGGCCGCTTCCGCGGCCATCTCTTTCGACTGCGTTACCGCAATTGAACGGTCACCTTCAGGGACGCTCCGTTCGATCCGCTAAGCGACATCGATTCCGACTTGCCGCTGGCCAGGTTGAAATGGCTCTCGGCACTGGCGCTGTCAACGTCCGGCAGTTCGATGTAGCAGCCACCCTGCTCCACCTTGTCCATCTTGCGAAGGCGCGTGTCGACCGCGACAACGTTCGCAATCACGCGCGTTCCATCGTTGATCTGCTTGGGGTGCACGGTGACGGTCGTTCCTTCGAAAATCGTGGCACGCTCGATGCTCGGCTTACCGCTTTCATCCATCTTGCAGGATCGTGCGTAGCTAATCGTCCTGCCGTTAGAGGTAACCGAAGGCGCGAGGGTCGACACCAACGCTTCTTGCTTCCCCGACGGGGTCTCGATCGAGAGTGTCATGGACGGTGCACCCACGTTTGCCGCCATCACCGTTGCCGCTGCAGACAGGATGCCCGCAAACAGGAGAGTCTTCTTCATAATCGTTCTTCCTTTTTCTTAGTTGACAGGTACTGCTTTACGCAGTCTATTCACTATCGGCTCAAGTCAAGAAAAGGTTGAGGGTACGGAGCAATCCTCCGGTTGATATGTACCTTGCAATGGAATGGGGAGAAGCGCAATGGACGCCAAAACAAAGCCACGACAGTTTCGTACCGAAGAAAGCCTCCAGGCAGAAAGACGTAGCCGGAATTTCGTCAAGCCCTTCCTCGAATCGAGGGGCTTTGCTGCCGTTGACGACAACAGACGTCCGGTAGGCGAGGCCGAATCACAGACCGTCAGCGCGACTAGCCCCACAGGGATACGCGTCTCGGCCCGAGTTCGATTGTGCTGGCGATATCAGCGCGGAAAGCCGGAGACCATTTCAGCCGCCCAACTGCGCGCACGCCTTACGGACGATGACTGGGATCTCACGCTTTCTGAAATCCGAGACAGAGCAATGGAATCTGGCGTGACCCATTTTCTCTTGCTACAGCCACGAGACGATGGCTTCGATTTTGCCGCCCTTCTGCCCGTTGCCGAAGTTCCTCGGATCTGGAGAGCACAATGCGAAATGAGCGAATCCCTGATTGCTGCCGGAAAGCTCGGGCGTATTCGGAAAAACCATGCGAAGAATGGCGGCAGCCCAACGCTGTACCTGATGGACGCGAGGACGCCGGACGCCCACGCGGTGCCCGACGTCCTCTGGTCGTGGCCGGGTGTAAGCGACTTGTGCTCGTTGCCAGAAATTGCGGGGGAGTCGGCTCTCGGCTTGATTGATGACACCCTGGACGACCTGCAGGCGCCGCCGCCTGCTGCAGCCGGAAGCGATAGCCCTGAGAGAACAGTTGCAGAGCGCTCGTTCGCGAAACGCGATGACCGCGTTCGCCGGCAGGTACTGGAGCGCGCAGATGGCGTCTGCGAGAATCCGGCGTGCCGCATCAATGCGCCCTTCCCTAGCTTTCTGGACGTGCATCACATATTCGGCGTCGAAACTAGCGACCGAGTGTGGAACTGCGTAGCGGTCTGCCCAAACTGTCATCGAGCCGCACACTACTCCCCGAACAAAAATGCTATCAACGAGGAACTGCTGAGAGTCGCCTCTCGGTCAGCCGAAAACCCGGCAAAGTGAGCGCATTTGGCACTCAAGAGACGGCGCCGTTTCGCAGCTGTTTCGAATTTCGATCTCTACTACGCGTTCGACATCCTCACGCTCCTTAAAGGACCCAAACGTTTGATGCCAATCCACCGGCAACAACTTGGCGCCAGTTCATCCCTAGCTGGCGTGAATGCAGTGGCCGAACCATATGCGATCGTTGGCCGAGAACATGAATGGCTTCGACGGGCGCTCCACATACTCGTCTATCACCAGTAGATACACGTTTGAGCCACCACTGCCGCTGAACGGTTGAATGGTAACGGCTTTGAACGAGTTCATTTCAAGTCGCCCGTAATCCACAACCTGCGGCTGCTGGCTCGCGGCGTAAGAATTCTTAAGCTCCCCAATCCCGCCAGCCATGAGACCTGTCCGCCGGTGCACGGAAAACGTCTTCCCCTTGTAAAAATCAGCGCGGGTCCGGTCATTTTGGTCGGCTTCGTCAAATCGCTCCACAGTACAGCGATAATCAGGGCCATATTCCTGCGCTGACGCTCCAGACATGCCTATGTGTAACCCTACGGCAACGGCTATTCTGAGAGACGAGATCTTTCTTGCCATGCTCGCTTACCTTAGCAGTGAAGGGGAGCCTACGGGAGGCGCGCCGAAGTTATCGAGAGGCACGAATATGAGGGCATTCCTTCCCGGATAGCTCACAACAGCGTGACCGTCCCAAGTAATCAGGGTTCTCGGGCCATCGGGCGCATCACCGAGAAAGACGGTACCCCTGGGTTCATATGTAGCTCGATCGAGTGCTACCAGTTCTCGACTATTGCGATTGACGGACAGCAACAATTCCCCATCGATGGCCTGCGACAGGGGGTCAACCCACCGGAATGGCATGCTCGAAGCATTTGGCTTGAATCTAATGTCCGGGAGCGCTGTCCCCGTTTGACCATCCAAAACACAGATGCCGCGGTTTGACTGCATCATGCCGACATACACACGATCGTGCCGTTCATCGTAGGTGATGCAAACGGGCATGGCGTCGTCCGCGCGGCCATCTACCACCTCCGCGAGCTGCGATTCGGCTACGTATGTCCGACGAGCAAGGTCGTAGATCGCCAAATAGGAGTTCGCGTGTGGATATCCCTTAGCATCGATACGACCACCGCGTTGGATGCCCAAGTAGAGTAGCGGAGACGATGGATGCCGCAGAATCGAAAGACAACCTCGGCCGCCCTCCGGATAGGGCACCGTCTCCAGTGCGTAGGTGGCCGTGTCAATGACGTGGAATTGATTTAGCCGATTGCTCGCAAAATAGACTTCCTTCTCGTCCTTGGAGACCGCGAGCTGACCTTCGCCGCCACCTGGCACAGGAATCCTTCTGACAATCGCCTGCGTTGCCAAATCAATAACCAGGATTACGTCGGAGAAAACCTGGCCAACAAAGAGGCGTCCATCGGCCACAACCAGACTGCCAGGAGGATGGCCTCTAATTTCTCTCTTGCCGTCCGTGAGCACATCATACTTGTCCAAGTCGATGGTGCGCACGATGGATTTGGTTACCGGATTGACAATGGAAACGCTGCAGCCTGCCCAGTTTGCGGTGATGATGAAGTCGCCGTAACGAAGCAGATCATGGGGCCCTGTGCCTACCGGGAACGCATAGACGTCGCCACCGTCGCGCCCGCTCAATTCGAGCGGAACCTCAGTCGTCGCTGCCAACGCGGTCCTCTCAAAATCTTCCAAGGAGGTTATGAGAGTGATATTCGTTCCTCGCGCTGCGTCATGCGCACCGGGCTGGAACCCCGCTTCACTGATCAGGATGCCCCGATCGGCGCCAAGGTCATCAATGATGCCTCGGAGGGCCATCACTTTTTCCTTCGGCACTCGATGCTTCCAAAGCTTGCATTCGATGACCCAGGTGCAGGGAATGCCAGAACGAACGAACGTTGCGTAGACGTCGACGTCATGCGTCGCACGCGCACCTTTAGCTTGATAGTCCACTTGGGCATTGCAGCCCAATCGCCGGAAGACTTCCGCAGTGGCTTCCTGATAATGCCTCCAATCCAGGTAACTCATACCTTTGCCCCTAGCCCGAAGGCAGCTGGGCCAGCAATCTTCGCCCTGTCCAGCTTGCGGTGAATAAGTGAAACCATCGTGAGAATGTCCAGCGCATCCAGTTCTGTCATGGGCCAGTTCGTTTTGGGGGCATGGGCAAGGGGATTACGTACGGCCCCAAACAGCCCGATCAGCAAATTCGCGAATCCCCGTTGCTCGCTTTTTTCGGATTCGGTCGTCAATGATCCGAGAACTAGAATCGGCTGTTGGCCGGCAAATGCCTTCGTTACCAGATCCGCTCCATCACCGGTCAGGCCAGACATCTGGCGAATGCGTTCCGCCACGCCTTTCGTAGCCTCGAATACCGCGTGGAAATAGTTTTCGTCCACCAACTCGGCTCGACAGTAGTTGAAAACTTCGTCGTGAACAGCCCGGCTTTCCAACGCTGACCTAAGCCGACCAGCACGTGCACGTGCCGCGTCTAGTGTGGTTGCCTTATCGGCGTGCCCCACCCTGCCGTCATCACGCACGAAGTATCCAGAAAATGCCAAAACGACATTGAGCTCATTGCGCCGCCATGCAAAGGTTTCCGGATCCTGGGCATAGTTCACGGGGTCCATCGCGCGGTTGACAAACATGATGAGATGGTTGCCCACCTGGTGCTCGTTCTGGGCAGTGGCCAGCGCGTTGAACAGCCGCTTCCACTTGGTCGTGCCAGGCGAGGGGTCCCCGACACCGATCTCTTGCAGCAGTCGTCCGATCTGACTGCCGCGCAAACCGTGCGTGGTATCGGCCAAAACGCGACAGGCAGCTTCGAGATGCTGCGAATTGAATGGAGCGATTTTTGTCGGCAAATCTGCCTCCGGCAAGGTTGAACAATGTTCCTGGTGTCGCGCGTGCAGGAAATTGGTTACTTGAAAGCAGCCGCAAGAGCAATGAGAGAGACCAACAGTGAAGCGAGCGAGACGACCAGAGATACGATGGCAACAAGAAGTCCCGCTGTCGCCGACATCCTCGAATAGTAGAAGCTCCGCATCCCTTCTATGGTTTTTGCGACCTCTTCGATGTCACGGTCTGCAGGAAAGGAGTTCTTGTACTCGGCATGCACCTTTGCCTCAATTGCCTCGTGGAACTCGCGGTTCCACCCGTCCGACCATCGAACAAAAGCTCGCACCAGCTTGCGCTTCATCATATGAGTCTGCCGTCAGTCGTCCCGCATATGCTTCTCGTAGGCATGCGCGTGGTATCCGCACAATCCACCGTTGTCTTGGTCGTCTTGGCCGAGTGCCTCTTCGCAAATGGTGCATTTTTTGTAGTCAAGTTCGGTGCCGCACCAATAGCATTGCTGCTCACCGACCACAAAAGTGTCATGTCCACACTCAAGGCAAGTTTCTACGGTAGGATCGCCGCCGTCTTTGTAGTGCCGATAGGGTGTGTTGGCAGTGTCGAGAGCATCAATCATCAGCGGACCAATCAGGTCCACGTACCCGCAAGAGAAGCATTGATAGCGAAAAGTCTCGTCGTTGGACTCGACCGTTTGCCTCTCATCCAAGTCTTCAGCATTGGGGCGCAGTAGCGACGAACCACACTGCTCGCATTTGCAGGCCTTGCGCCATGGTTTCATGCCCGTAGGCACACCAGCGCCTTCCCATTGCGAATCACCCTCTGCCAAGGTCCGAGAAAAGAAGGCGTGGTGTCTGAGCATGATGGGCCATGCCGTACCCAACAGGTCCGCTGGCTGAGCGTTCAGTTGCTTCTCAATGAAATCTCCGAGCACAGGAAAGAGTTCTGCCACGAACTCTGCAATTTCGCCGAGGGAGTTGGCCGGGTGAAGGTGCTCCAGATGGTTTCGACAGGCCTGAAGCTTGTCGATCGCCGTCCAGTCCATCTCGATCTCGAACGTCTCGAAGCGCTTTCGGATCGTTCCCACATCAATGGTGGTCTTGCGGAGTTTGCCTGGACGCCATTCGACCCCGCCGGCGTCGTTGCGATGCGGTAGGACTTCATTCGTATCGAAGATCAGCTGCAAGGCATCGTCGGGATCCTCCACACAGATCGCGATCTTGTACTTGAAGAGGAGTAGCACTCCCGAGAAAAGGTTGCGCGCCGCGGAGAGTGCACGCGCCGGATCGCCACCCTGCTCGCCAGGCGCTTGAGACTTCTCAAAATCTTCGATCCCCAGACGGATCGATGTCACAGCATTTTCCTTGAGCTTATCGGGATCGAAGGTTTGCATACATTCTCTTTCTAGCACCCAAAAGAAAAGCCTCCCGAAGGAGGCTTCCGACAAATTGGTTTGAACTTAACTAGCAACGCGAATGCGCCTGCCGGTCAGCACAGACCCGCGCACCGTCGGCTCTTCAATCGTGCCGCGCCGAGCCGCCGTAGTGCGTGTCACCAGGGCGAACGCCGCCAATCGCGCACGAATGACTTCCGGCGATTCAAACTGCCCGTTCTTCCGAACGCGACGTGTGGTATTGGCTTTCATGGTTCCGCTCCCTGGGCTGCGGACAATTCGTCGCGCAGGTCCCGTTCAAGTCTCTCAATTTTACCTTTTTTCTTGACTTCGCGGTGAAAGCCAAGTTCCTTGTAATAGGCAACCAGTTCCGGTATCGGGCGTTGCAGCGAAGCCACCGTGCAGCCGAACGCCGCAGCGCAAAATTCCAGATACCGAATCGCCACTTTTGCTACCTGCCCTTGCAGGGGGTTGGGTTCGGGCGCCCGGCTAAGCAGGTGGATCGAGGCAACAACATGGCCATTGCTGATGCGACCCAGGATGAGCGCGCAAAGGACTGGAGGTCCCTCAGTCCCTTCTGCATAGACCGCCGCTTCGACGCGGCGCGGGCGACGTCGCGCACGCGTGAGTTCGCGCTCCCACGACCAGCCGGGGATGAAGCCACCCACAATCCACTTATCGGCGTCCGCGACATCGCGCCGGGAAATCGGTCGAAAAGCCACGCGAATACCCAATTCGAACGACAGGGCTTCGCTGGCCGATTGGCCAGCCAGTTCCCGACGCAGTTCGCAGCGAACCTCGGCATCCTGCCATTCGGCACGACTGGCGGCCATCCGGGAGGTGGCAGACGTCACGGACGTCATAGCGCGTTCCTTTACCCAATTATCCTGAGAATCCGACCCACTAACTGTGAGACAGAATCCAACCACTTTGAGACGTCTCAAAAGTGGTCGAATGCGCCCATTTTACCACCCCACCCCTGGCGGTCACGCCGGAATCACCTTTTTTACGGTTCTTGATAACCTTTCTTATCAAGAACCATGAAAATAAGGTACGGGTCACCTAGCATCCCGCACACGCCCCGGCCTATAATGTGACCCATTCGTGTGTGTACCGCGCCAGCGCTGGGCTGGCGGGTCCCGCCGCGAGCCAAACCACTCCACCTCATGGCCTTCCGCGACCCTCAAACGCTGCAGCAGCTGACCCGTGCCCACTTTCACGCCGCCGCTGCCGCGTGGCAGGCGGGGCGGCGAGCGGCCTCGCTCCGATCCACCACCAACTGGAACGTCGAGATCAACGGGGACTGGTACCCCACCAAGGCGATCACCGGCGTCGCCCATGAACTGGCGGGCTTTGGCGAACTGACCCGCGAAACGCTCGCCGGGGATGCCGCCCGCCGCCGGTTGCAGGCGCTCGGGTTCGAGCTCGAGCGCCGCCTGTCCAAGGGTGCCGTGAAAGCTGACCACGTCGAAGCCGCCGCCCGCGACCTGCTTGCCGCCGGTCAAACCGAAGCCTACGAATTTCGCGGCAACCGGTGGCTCGTGCAGGTAGGAGACCACTGGTACGGATACCGGAATCTGGTGCGTCGGGCGGCCCATCGGGCTGGCCTGCCGGAGATCCGTGATACGAACCTCACCGAACCACAGGGTGGCCTCTGGCGCGATCGACTGCGCGAGCTGGGCTTTCGCCTCAGCAGCGACGAGCGCGAAGGGCCGGCGATCGTGCCCCGCGCAGAAGCCACGGCCGACGACCTGACAGTGGACGCCGTGCGCGCCGCCGCCGCAGCCTGGGATGCCAAGGACACCAGTTTCCAGCAGGCGCATGCCTCCACAGGCTACGACGTCTGGATCGACGGCGAGCGCTATCCGCCCAAGGCGATAGGGCTGCTGGCCGCCGAATTGCTGGGCCTGGCACCGCCGACTGGGTACGGCTACGGCACCATGAACGGGCCGTGGTATCGGAAGCTGGTTGCGCTCGGCTTTCCGGTCCTGCGCAAGGGCGAGACGCCGGATGGCGACGGGGATCGGGAAACCCGAGCCGCCGCAGATATCGAGGCGCTCAAGGCTGACCAGGCGCTCGATGCCACCACGAAACAGCGCCTGGTGGACGCACGGCTGGGCCAGGGGCGCTTCCGCAGCCAGCTTGAGGGTCATTGGGATGCAGCGTGCGCCGTGACTGGCGTTCGTGTCCGCGCCGTTCTGCGGGCCAGTCACATCCAGCCGTGGGCCGCCAGCAACAATGACGACCGTCTGGACCCGCACAACGGACTGCTGCTGGTGGCCAACCTCGATGCGCTGTTCGACCGTGGGCTGATCAGTTTCGCTGACGACGGCACGTTGCTGGTCGGCAAAAGTCTGCCAAACGATGCCGTACGCGAGCTCGGCCTGGCACAACTGCGCCTGCGGGATGACGTCAAGGGGGATGCCGCCCGGCGTGCCGCATTCTTGGCCCTGCACCGGGCCAAGTACAGCTACGACGATGCCGCATCAGCCTGAACCTGCCATGGTCGCCGTCTCCATGCAGGACCTAGAATCGGCCCCGTCTGAGCCAAGTCCGCGCCGGCGGCGGCGCTCCGTCACGCGTCGGCAGCTGCATCGCGGGCATTTCGGGTTCCTGCGGGCCATCATCCAAGGCCTGCACGCCCGGGGTATGTGGGATCGCTATCTGGCAGAGGAAGGCGAGATCGAGGCCGAAGCTGACGCACGTGCCGCGGCCCATGGCGGGGAAGCTGATGCCTTTTCGCGCCACCCCAAGGTCAAGCGCGTCACGGCGTGGCTGCGCGACGAACTGGCAGCGGCGGCGCGGCGCACCCAGCGCCCCAGCATGGCCCGCCTGGTGCGCGTGGACCTGCGCCAGATCGGTCGGCCGGGCGCCTCACTCCCCTCGTTGGAGGATTTTTCGGCGGCCGAAGGACTGGACGGCTTCAGTGAGGCCGAGCAGTTGGCCGCCTACCAGCAGCGGCACGGCACTGCCCTCGAGCGGGAGAAAAAACGCGTCGCCCTCATGCGAAAGCAGCTAGAGGCGATGGACTGGCTGGAAACGCAATATGCGCGCCCGGTGCTGGTGGACGATGGCTGCCGGGCCTGGCTCGCCGACACGCTGGCCAGCCGTCTGGAGGCTGCCGGCGTCGAAACGATCGGGCAACTTGTCGACCGCATCAACGGCCTTGGAACTGGCTGGTCATCTGCGCTTCCCGGCATTGGCGCCGGCAAGGCGCGCGCCGTGGAACGGTTTCTTGACGCCCACGGGGACACGCTCGCGCGAAGGGTTGGTCAGCATGTGGCTGTGCCGCGCCGGCAGCGGTATGCCCACGAACTCGCCCGCGTCGTTCCGCGATCGACGGGTCTGGTGCCACTCGACAAGCTGGTGGTGCCCGAAGCGCTCGATGGTCGTAACGGAACCTACCGGAGGCCGCAGGGGCAATGCCTGCTGTCCGCCCACAACGACTACGAAGCGGTACTGGCCTGGCTGCGGGCAAAACCTGGCCTGCCGCAGGAGGAAATCGCCCTCCTCCGGGAAAAGCGCCGCGACGTCAGTACAGTGCCGGGGCCGCTGGACTGGTTGCAAACGCTCTCCCACACCCAGCGGGCCTACCGCAAGGAAGCCGAGCGCTTTCTGTTGTGGGCCATCCTGGTCCGCGGCAAGCCCCTCTCCTCGATGTCACATGAAGACTGCGTGGCGTATCGCGATTTCCTCGCCTCACCGCCGGCGGACTGGTGCGCGCCGCGTTCCCGCGAACGATGGAGCCCTATTTGGCGTCCTTTCGAAGGACCACTATCGGACCGCGCGCGCGCCTACGCCCTCGGCGTGCTCAACAATCTGTACCGGTTCCTCGTCGACCAGAACTATTTGATGGGGAATCCTTGGAACGGCGTGCATGTACCCCGCGCCGCAGCGCCCAAGCTTGATGTGGGCCGCAGTTTCACCGAGGCCCAGTGGAGTTTTGTCCAATCAGAGGCCACCGCCCTCCCCTCGACGTCCGCCAACTTGCGCCTTCGTTTCGCCTTGTCGTTGCTGTACACCACCGGCATGCGGCTGTCCGAAGCGGTAAGCGTGACCACAGATCACCTGGAGTGGGTCAGTTTCCCCCGCGCCCTCGGCGGCGAGCCTGTGGAAGGCTGGCGTCTGGAAGTTCTAGGAAAGGGACGAAAGCTCCGGCGTGTGCCGATGGCGCCCGTCGTGATTAGCGAACTCGCCACGTACCTCGCTCACCGTGGCTTCCAGGCGGAGCCTGACCAAGGGCATTTGCCTCGGAGCGTCTATCTCCTAGGCGAGGCCACTGACGCCGACCAACTGACGCCGTGGATGATGCAGCGTCAGCCGGATGCCGCCCGAGGAATCACGCCCGACGCCTTGTATAAGCAAATGAAGGCGTTTTTCACCAGGTGTGCGGCTGCCCTGCAAGCCCACGACGAGCGCGGCGCCGAACGCTTGGCCGCTGCCAGCACCCATTGGCTCCGTCACACTCACATTTCGCACGCCCTTGCTGCAGGCGCACCACTGGAAGTGGTCCAGCAGAACGCTGGGCACGCTTCCTTGGATACAACGACGAAGTACGTCACCACCGAAGAAGCACGGCGCATGGCGGCGATGCTTGCGGTTTGGAACTCCGACCGTAGCGAAACTATGGAATTCCCCACTTCAGAGGGGTGAGTTTGTTGCCTCGAATATAAGGTCAGTCGAGCTATACGTAGAGCGTCGTTCAATCCCGAGTGGCGCACTTCGACAAGGCTTGAAATGACAATCTTCTCTCTCTTTTCCAACTGGCCAGAATTCGCGGACGTCGTCATCGGCGGCGCCCTCCTTGCCTTCGGGCTTCCTTTTGGCGGCGTTCATGGTTGGTCGCAAAAGCAGTGGTCAGTGGCGATAGCAGTTGCAGCTACCTGTGTCGGTACAGCTGTTCCAACAATGGCCACGGTCTCGGCTATCGGTCACCCTGAGGCCCTCCCCAGTGTTCTCGCGCTATGGTCTGTGGTCGCGGCGAGCGGCGCTGTTTTTGGCGCTAGATGACGTAATTTTTTGGGGGGGGATCCCCCCTTCTTGCTAGCCTTTGGCTGCCACTACGGCAAAGATTGGTCACGGCGGAGTGTCGGAGCCGACAGTCATTTTGTTGCACGTTCAGTATATAAATTCAGGTTGGCCGTTCGGTTTTGCCGTGCCTAGTCTGCAAGAAGATTCCCGGCAGGACTGTTTCTTCGTAGAAGACTGGTTGTTTACCCACGGGGTTAACGTCACGCACCCGTGCGAGATGGTTAGCATTGGCCGACTTCAAAGCGCCCGCCGTTCGTGGCCACGTATCAATGCCGGCGACTGCTGGCGCAGGAGGGCCAGGGACTGGGCGAGCTGGCGGGTGACGTCCTCTCCGCTGCGTCGATCGGGCTCACGCGTCTCCATCGGGATGAGGAATCCAATCTGACCAGATGCCAACGCCTCGAGCTGACGCAGAGCAGCGTGCAACGGGGTGGATGACGTGAAGCCGCCTCGTTTGATGACCACAGACGCCTCGTCGACCGAAATGGTCGATCCGTCCTGCAACTCAAACTTCCTGCCACGCAGGCTTACTGCCAACTGGCTGATCCGCGCCTTCGATTCGGCAAGCTGCCTTTCTCGCTGCTGTTCCTGGTCGGCCATATCCGCCTGCTCTTTCGCGATGAAGGTGAAATCGACGTCCTTGGACAACAGGGAGTTCAAGTAGGCGTAAAGCTCCTTGCCCTGCAGCTTTTGAAGGCCGTGCTTGGTCACGGCGACCACATCGGACAACCGCTTACCTGCTGCCCGGGCAACCTTCATGAGTTTGAAAATGGCAGTCACCGCCAGTGCGTTCTGCTCAGCCAGCCAGGCCAGATCCGCGGGCACCGCCTTACCATTGATCGTCTTAAAGGAAACTTTCCGCTCGGATCGCCCTTCACTATAAGTGACGTACGAGGCGTTTTTGGAGGCATCACCTACCACCGCCCGATCATCTCCCGCCGCCTCTGTGGAGAGCTTCATGAATCCCAGGGCTGCTAACAGTTTCGAAGTAAATCGAATTCTTCCGATGTTTTGAAGTTTGATTCTTGTACGGAGCTGCTTCTCGCGTTCGATAAGGCCCTGCCCTTCCAGGGTCGACAACGCACGATAGACAGTCGCTTCGCTAACTCCGACATGACGGGCCAATGTTTCCTTCTTAACGTAAGCCAATTGATGCATGTTCTTGTCGTTGAGAGAGAAACGAATCAGCGCTGCTAATACCTGACGCGTCGTGATTGAAAGTTCATTAAAGAATCGGGACTCATACGCGAGCGCGATCGCCTTCATTATTCGCGAAGGAAGAAAATCAGGACTCTCAAAGCTATTAGAAGCTTCGTGAATTACTGCATCAGATGATGCGAGGTATGTTTGCTTATTAATCGCAAAATGTGCTTCATTAACGTGCGCACTATTTGCAGAGAAAATAAGCTTCCCACCGACTGCTGTATTGGTCGTCATCGTTTGCTCATTTAGTTTTTATTCGTGAAGAGCATTGACACGATGATCTGGGCTTCCTACACTCCAGTTGCGAGCTTGAGTTTGGAAGTAAGACCGAAGTCAATGCATCACCGAGAAAGCCTGGAGTTTCCGCTCCGGGCTTTTTCATTTGTCTTTTGCAATTAGGGGCTCATAAGCGCTCCTGTTGATTCAAAAGCCACAAAAGAAAACGCCCCAGGGTTACTGGGGCGTTTTCTTTTGGTGTCTGGGATCGAGGTCCGTTTAGCCGGCTAAATGAGCCGGGCCAGGGAGACCGGTATCGCTTACCGAGCGGATGTTTGAGCGGGCCGTTTAGCCGGCTAAACGGGAGGCTTGCGAGAAAAGCGTTTAGCCGGCTAAACGAGGGCACGGCCAGCAGGTCGCCGGCGTTTAGCCGGCTAAATGGCGCTACGAGGAAGGCGGGAAGGGTGGCGGCGTTTAGCCGGCTAAACGCCTGATCGTCCTGCTGGACGTTGACATCTAGCCGGCTAAACGGTGTAGCAAAAACGAGGGCGAATGACTTCCCCATGCATTGCATGGAAAGTAAATCAACATCGGCCCCGATTAGGTGCATTATGAGGCTCTTTTTGCGGCGGAGAGGCGCTCAAGAAGCGCTTCTTTGATGCCCTCACCACTACCGCTGTTTAGCGCATCCACAGCGGCACCAAGAATCTCCAGCAATTCCTGCTTCGCTTCGCCCGATAGTGCTGCGGACGGCTGGAGCTTCAACTCGATCCCGCCGTTGGCGTACTCACGCAGCGACCCTGTCTTCGCCGACCCAACCATAATGGGGCGATTCGTCAGCGCCGCCTTGCGCTCCCGTTTCGCACCTGGCTCACGAACGAACTGACGAACAAGCGCCTCGATTCCTCGGCGCGAGACGTTCTCGTCGATGACCTTGTCTACGAGTGCAAGCAACTGATCGTCATCGAGCAGAGACATATCCCCAATCTGCCGCGACAACTCAGCCGCAACCGTGTAGGGGAACGCCTCGCTGTGCTCCGCCATCCGATCGGTGACCTTTTGGGGAAACTTTCCATAGGACAACATATTGCTAATCGTTGCCTTGCTCTTATCGAGGCGATCTGCCAACCAGTCCAACGTGGCATGGCCACCGTTGACTAGCTCGGCCCAGCGCAGACCTTGGTCGATCTGAGAAATCGGCTCAGTGGCGGCAGTGCGCTCAAACGATACCGCATAGAATTCTTTCGAATCGTTGGGATCGACGTCCCGTTCAAGCGCCCAGAGCTGATCCCATCCCAGCTTCTGCGCACTCTTGTAACGAGTTTCGCCATCGACGATGAACCAGAATCCCGCTTTTGCAGGATTCTTCGTGATAAGAATTGGTGACTCTTGACCGTCGGTCGACATCTGGAGGCTTAGCTCCTTGATGCGAGCAGCCGTACGATGAAGCCGGGCATTCCATGGATGCGTCTCTAGTCGCTCCATGGCGACAGTGAAACCTCTAGCGGCACCGTCTTCCAACGGAACCGACGTCGCGGAAACCGATGCCGTCACATTACCGTCCGCTTCGAGAGCGGCGGGTTGCGCAGGTTGAACCGTCGCAACAGCACTTGCAGGGGCCGCGACGCTGCCGGCCGATCGCTTGGGAAACGCGGCGATCTTGAACCCGCCGCCAGGCACAGGTGCTCCGGCCGGTGTATCGCCACCTGGCGTAGCTGCTTCGGCAACGGGCGGTGGCTGGAAGGAACGCTTTCTTTCAGTCATTAGTTAGTCGCCCTCCTCGACTCGGGAGCGTCGTCGAACAAGCCCGGCGTTTCGCCACGTGCGAACGCTTCTTCGGCGATGTTCATCACAAACTTGCACACGTTTCGAATCTCTTCGTGCTGCCGTTCCAACGCGCGTGTCCAACCTTCAAACGTAACGGGCAGCACTTCTTCGAGCTCGTGTCCGATGTCATGCATCAGCGAACGCGGGAAGCGTTCGGATTCTCCGACGTGCGGGGCGATCGGAACATCGTCACCGAAGGACCGCTGCAGGGCGCTCATGACACGGGCGCTACGGCTGTTGTTCGCCTTGAAGAAATTGGGAACAGCGACGACCTGAG
The DNA here is from genome assembly GCF_057315035.1 of Cupriavidus sp. Classification (NCBI taxonomy): domain Bacteria; kingdom Pseudomonadati; phylum Pseudomonadota; class Betaproteobacteria; order Burkholderiales; family Burkholderiaceae; genus Cupriavidus; species Cupriavidus sp. The sequence continues at coordinate 57,933 of NZ_DBHKYV010000027.1, forward strand.
GAATCGGCAGTTGCGACTCCGACAGACCCGTCAGCTCGTTGGCCAGGAAACTCAGTGACTTCACGGTCAGTGCATCGAGGCGAACCGGAATCAACAGCAAATCGGCTGCAACGATTGATGCGCGAGACACGACAGACGTAGACGGCGCGTTGTCGATCAGGATGATGTCAATATCCTTGAGGTCACTGTCGGCGTGCGCTGAAATCCAATTCCGCAGAAACTGCTCGCGGTTGGGTTGTATCGACAGTCGATAGCCCAACTCGCCAAGCGTAATGTCAGCAGGTACCAGCTTCGGCCCATGTTCGCCATACGGCTTCACGATGATCTCGGACAACGGCAGAATGTTCTTTTCCCCATTGGCCGGATACAAAGCGTTCAGGAAGGTATGCTTCACGAGCCATTGATTGGGCTTGCCGGCGTCCGGGACTTCGTCTGGCTGGAATCCGTTCATAACGGTCAGCGACGCTTGGTCGTCCAGGTCGATCGCCATCACGTTATAGCCCTGCAGCGTGAGCTCAGCAGTGAACTCATTCGACAGGGTGCTCTTGCCAACGCCGCCCTTCGGGACGTAGACGGCGATGACAAGAGGGCGCTTGAATTTGACCTTGCCGCGATGGCGTTTGGACTTCGCCAATTGGAGGATCTGTTCGAGGGAATAGACAGGACGTGTAGTGCTGCCTGCCGGAACCCGATCAGGGACAATCCCTTGTTCTTCGATCATTCTGCGGACGGTTGCCTCGCTGACGTCCAGCATTGGGACGATGTCTGCAAGACGGTACTTGTTAGTCTTGATTGGCACTTGGCAATCCTGAAAGGGTTTTTCGGCAAACCAGCACGATTTCCCTATCATAGCAAAAATGGACAATAGCACACGAAAAATTCAATCCGCAGCATTGTTGCGCTGCACAGCGAAACTACGCTGTTAGATCGTTCTTTCACTTTAGATGGTGTAAGCCGCTTGCTTTGGCAAAACTCCATCACATAATAAGTATCTTATAAGGCATTTTATGACCGACATCTAGGCCAGCCCGGCCTCGAGAACGAACCGAGAGGTTGGATTCTTCTTGGCGGTCGAGATAAGTAGCGAGTCGCGCGCCCTAGTTACGGCTACATAGAATAGGCGCCGCTCTTCACTCTCAGGGCTATCGCTATCGGGTGCGATGGTTTCTTCGGCTCTAACTATGGCGACGCTATGCCACTCACGTCCCTTCGATGCGTGCATCGTAGTCAGGACGAGTGCATCGGGCGCCGGCTCATTGTTCTTTCGTCGCAGAAACTCCAACCGATCTACGAAGGAGCCAGTGAGCTGGTTGAGAACGTCGTAGCAGGTGTTGATGGCCCGCTTCCCGGCATCCTCAGATACGTACCTAAGCATCCATTCGCGAACCCCATCTAGGGTCAACGCATAGAACTCGCGGTCGCAAAGGGCGCGCCACTCGGCCAGCCGCTTCAAGAAGTCTCGGTACTTGTCCGCTGTGTGCTCGGAGATGCCGGAGTCAACCAGGTCTTTTTTGCGGGGGGCGGCGGTCTTGCCGTCCGACGCCTCCTGGGCGTGAAGTTGTTGAAGTTCATACGATCCGATGCCCGAGTATCCAAGCAGGGCATCCACACCGGTGGTCTTCGACCTTTGGATCAACTCCAACATGTTGCCCATCAACGCTGCTTCGGGACGATCAAGAATGGACTTGCCCGCGGCACGGTAGTACTTCACGCCATGTGATCGGCATACAGCCTCGACAGGGTCAAGGATGCGATTTGTCCGCGCCAGCACTGCTGCAGTCTTCCCAGTTCGCAAGGCGGTTGTGAGCGTCTCGACCGCGGCAACGGCTTCTTTGTACTCGTCATCGAATCGTTTGAATTCGATAGAGCCGCCGCCGCCGCGATGAGAAACCAGTTCCTTTGAGATGCGCTGAGTGTTGTTTCGGATGATCTTGTCGGCCGCCGCTAGTATCTCGGAGTTAGATCGATAGTTCTTCCCAAGTACGATTGCTCGCGCTCCAAAGTTCTTGATAAAGGCTTCCATGCCTTGGTAGCCGAGGGCATCGCGAAAGCCAAAGATAGTCTGATCGTCGTCGCCGACAACGGAAACCACGGATCCAGCGGCAGCATGCAAAGAAGTCCAACGTGACTGAAGGCCGTCACAATCCTGGTACTCATCGACCAATAAATAGTTCACTGAATACGGTCGAATCTCGCCCTTCAGCATTCCTGCTACTGCCATGCGAAGCATGTCTTGGAAGTCGATCTTTCCATTTCGTGCCAACGCAGCCTGGTACGCCTCGAAAATCTGCGCATCTACAGTGCCCGGCGTCGGATCACTCAATTGAAGTTTTGAGCGTTCGATGGAAGCGAGAGCGTCCTCGATTTTCCAGTCAATGCCACGCTCCTGAAGGATCTGGCCGACGATCGCAGCACGGACGCCGTCTGTAACGATATCCGTCAACTTTCCTCCTGTCTTCCCAAGCTGCTTGTAGGCGAGAGAGTGAAACGTACCAGCGACCAGCCGCTTCTTTGCCGCCGTGCCGGCCAGGGCGAGAATCCGGTCACGCAACTCCACGGCCGCATCCTTGCTGAACGTGACCGCGCCGACCGTAACCAGAGGATCAGCCAATAGTGCTGCGGCCTTGGCCGCAATGGTGGCGGTTTTTCCAGCTCCGGGTACCGCCACTGCTACGCAATGCCCAAGGCAGTCGACGACTTCCCGTTGCGACGGATTCAAACTGGCGAGTACATCTGCGAGGGACATGGCGGTTCGTGTTACTCGAGTGAAATGCGAATGCAGCCGTTCGGGGCATCTGACACTTATGGCCAGCAACTCCCCACGACGGGGAGTCTCTGGTCCCAGCAGGACGAATTGGGCGGTCAGTGCATGGAGAGAGTGTGGAACTTGCTGACAGTTGGGTGGACTTTCGTCGCCCAGTTACCTGCAGGTTCCACTCCGGGTACCGTGTTGTCAGACTGACTTCACGGTCTCCATCAATTTCAAATGGGTGGTAAAGCTGCGCAGGCCCAGCGGCTGGAACTTACGCAGGAAGCGAGTCACCTCCTCGTTCACATCGGTCTGATCCCGAATGCCGTTCCACACCATGAAGTCGAATTCATCCATTGTCTTGTCGAACTTGATGAGGACCTGGAGAGCGCGGACGGCGAAGCGGGAAAACGCCTGGACTTCCAGCTGGATGGCTGGCCGCACGATCTCGGGGCGAAAGACAAAGTCTCCTTGTTCCTGCATGGTTTTTTCACGCTGTTCGCGATAGGCGGTCGCAACACGCAACTGCTCGTCGACGTACTCCTCAAGCTTCACCATCTCACCCTCCAGGTACTTTTCGACGGTAACCAGTTCTGTACGCGAGAACGTGGTTTGTCCAAACCTCTGGAGGTTGACCGACATGCGGTTCATGTAGGGCCACCATTGTTCAAATAGCGGTCGCAGGCGTGTGTGGTTGATCTTGAGGCCGACAACGACAACAGCCGCGCCGGCGAGCTGGCGGTTGAGGATCTGCATGCCCAGTTCACGGCGACGGCGCACGATTGCCTGGCGGTCCTCCGGCGAGAGCTCGCGAAAGCGTTTGCGCGTGCTTTCCACTTCTGCCTTCTTCTGCTCCGCGTCTGCGGAGGTGATAAGACCCTCCTTGTGCAGGGCGTCGGCCGACGCAGCCATCTGCGTCAGTTCGGTCTCGACGTCCTCCGGTGCGGAGACGGTGAGGTTCCCGGATTCGAGAGCCGTGGAACCGGCATCTTCCGGCGCCAGAACTTCGGCCAGATCGTCGGCAGAGTTGGCGATGTCAGCGGTCGTAGTCATGATTTGATTCTCCGAAGGATGGCCAATGAAGGCCGTAAATTTGTTGGTTTTCGGGTAGGGCGGCTTAACGCCCCACATGGAACGCAGAAGCCAGACGCCAGCTCAGCAGGCCGACGATGACGACGCCGGCGGTCCACCAGTAAGCGACAAGCGGTAGCGGTAGCAGTAGGGCGGAGGCCCCGAAGCCGAAACTAACGAGAAGACCATGCGCCGCCACATGGAAGGCCACCGGATTGGCAAAGCCGGCAGATGCCGCGCGGATCTTCCGGGACACGGCCCCATCGTTGAGAAGCGCGATGAGAAAGACAGTGCCGCCGAATGCCCAGTACTGCGCAACGCAGGCGCGGTAGATCCCGCGATATATGGTTAGCCAGAAATTGCGCATCCAGTGGCGCCCAAACGTGGCAGCGCCTCCATCCGATAGCATCGTGTCAGCATCGGATCCTGAGAACGACGCCTTGACGGCACCCGTCTGGACAAACCAGCGAACGAACCGCTCGTTGGCAATGCTCGTTGCACGGTCTGCGCGCCTATCTCCAAGTACCTGGGAGACCGAGGTTTGTTCCGCTTCACTGACTTCGAAGTCGCTCAAGTCAGGGAAAAGCGGTGCGGTCGCGCAGATCATGAGCGGCGCTACCAGAAGCCAAAGGCGGACATGCGAGGCGAATCGGCTGGCCATGGTCAGATGAACCTACAGATGATCAGGATCGGCAGAGGAGCAAAGGCGGCAAGAGCGCCGATGAGCAGCTGCGGTTTATGTGTGGCGACGCCAATGAGCGCAAAGGCGGGCGCACGGCTTCCCTCGCTGAGCGCCGGAGGGGGTTCCGATGCTGTGCTGTTGGCGCCCATGTGCCAGGATTGCATCGCGTACGCCAGTGCAGGTTCAGTCCGAAAGAAATGAACCGCAATGCCAATTGCGGCGCGTGCCGCCATTCGCGTCGGATAGACGCTCGCAGCTGCGAGCAGCTTGCGCGCGTCAGTGTGTAAAGTTGCCAGCGACATCGTAGTCCTCGAAGTATCGGGTGAAGCTATAGCCGGTAAGCACCCGCGCGGCGAGCTGGAACGCGGCGCATCGCTGGGATACGTTGCCTGGCGTGGGCTCGTCAACCATTTGGCAAATGTATCCAGCCGGCTGGCGTTGCTCGAATGCGGGAATGGACTCGTTGTACGGATACCAGACGTGATAACGCTCGCCTTTGAACGCTGCGTAGCGATTGACGTAGAGATCGTGGGCGCGACTGAACAGACCTTTCATGAACGCGACGTTAGCGTCGCCGTGTTTGCGCGCCAGTCTCCACGCCTGAATAGCGTCACCGAGCATCTCTGCGACAAGCGGATCGTCGCGCACGCGAAAGTTGACACCGATGTAGTCGACCACGCGCGTGCACACGTCGTCCAGATCCGGAGACAGGGTGAAAATCGGCGTGAGCTTGGCCGACATCCGGTACTGCTTAACGATCTGCCGAAACAGAGTAGGGGTGCGCATTGACAATTAACCTTGAATAATTGGGACACGACCCTGGTAGACCGACCCGCCAGAAATGCGCAGGAAGTACTGCAGATTCGGCAATTGCATGATCAGTTCGGGCGGAATCAGCGGAGCCTTCTCGAGCTGGGTTGAGCGCGAAACCGAGCCACTGAACTCACCCACATGGGCTTCCGTCCCGGTGCTCGTGCTGCTGGAAACCACAACGTTATGAATGGCGGTGGTGCCGACTTTCTCGGAGAACCAGTTCGCTGTGTCGATGTCTTCCAAGCGTAGAACGATCTGGTTGTTCAGATTGCCCAAAACCTGCTGCATCTTTGCGATGTTTCCGAGTTTCGCAGTCAGATCCGAGCGAGTTTGATAAGCAACGAAGGCTTTGAACCCTGCGCCGCGTCCCTTGTTCAGGACCTGGATGACCTGCTCGTTGATTGCTTCCGCCACCTCATCGATGATGAGGACTACCTCTGGCGGCTTCTCGTAGAAGTTGTAGATTGCGCCTGCGACCGATGCGATGTCGGCCAGCAGCATGGACATGATGGCCTGCGCAACAAGCGCATTCGAAAGCGAGTCTGCTCCCACGTACAGCACGGCCTTCTGCTTGATGACTTTGTCGATATCCCAGATCTCGCGGTTGTCGTCAAAGTCGTCTGCTTTTGGGGCCAGCATCAAGCCGGTTTCGCCCGTCGCCAGCATCTGTAGCAGAGGCAGCGCAGAGGCAATGATCCGGCCGTAGTGATCCCGATCGTGATGGAAGGTAGCAACCAGACCATCAATGGCCTCGTGACCCTGGTCTTTGTTGGCAAACCGGGCCATGTATAGCTGCACCATGCCGTCCAGCAGTGTGCCGCCAGGACGTTGACCTGCGCTCTGCATATATGTGCTTGCTTCATCCTCCCAGTCCGACATTCCCGCTTCCGGGAAGAAGCGCCGCAGCGCACGATCGAGGAGCTTGTTGATGCCGTTCTGGGCGTACTGGAGGATGGAGCGCAGGTTCGGCTTGTCGCCTACATAAAGCTCACCCTTAACGGCTCGGTCGATAAACAGAAATGCGAACTGGCGAAACGGACCTTCTTCCATAAGCTGCGCAATGCGGCTAGGAATTTCAGAAGGCTGTGACCAATTTTCAATAGGATTCAGTCGGATTGATTGCGACGGGGAAGCCTGTTTCCAATAAAGAAATTTACGGCCAGTGCGTTCACATTCTTTCCTGACGCGTTTTACCCAGTCTCCGTCGTTCTTCGGATCAATGATTATCAAAATATCATTTGGATTATGGATAACCTGAGTAGAAATTACTTCGTAGGTCCGTGTTTTACCAGATCCAGTTGTACCACTAACCGAGGTATGACCCGGCATTGCCTTATAGTGAAATGGTACCCAATCTTTCTTAGGTTCCATGCCATGAATCCACGATCGACCTTGTGGCATCGTATCTGCGATGCTGTCTGCAGGTGAAAATGCCTTCTCAATGCGTTCTACGATAGGCTGGGGGAGCCATTTTGGAAGTCCAGGAATATCGCTGGACGGCATTCGGAGAATATCATGGGATATCTGACAATGTCGCTGAGTCCATTCGTATCCCAAACCGAGATACATTGAATCAAGCTTTTTGCGCATGGTCGCACTGATCGATAATAGATCGTCAATCTTAATGACGGTCAGCCATTTGGTAGATATGGCCATTCTGAACTTCAGTGCACGCAGAACCTGAGACGACCTAAATACAAACATTGCAACGGCAAACAATGCAAAGTATCCAGCGTTCGGCATGCCGCTGACGAGTAACAGTACAAAGGCAATAGCCCATCCAACTACAGCGCGAAACTCGAAAATCGGCCGGAAGTGATTGACGTAATTTCGCATCACAGTGTCTCCCCGGCAGGCGGTCGCTCCGAAATCAACGCAGCTACCTTATCGATAAGCAGGATCTCCTGGCCGATTACCTTGTAGAGCAGGTTGAACTTGCGCAAATTGTCCACTAGTGAATCGGATGCCATGCCGTAATTGCCGATCATCCGCTTACTGATGGCAAGCTTGTTGTCGACCCACGTTACTTTGGCCTTGCCGGCTGCAACGTCTTGGGAGAGCGCGCGAAAGAAGTCCCGCATCAGGTTGGATGTGTCTGCAAGGACTTCGGCAAAAGGGTCAGCTTTCTTGTCTTTGAGCGTCGTACGAACGGCATTGACTGGCAATGCTGTAGCGGTGCTAGCGCGATTGGCGCCCTCCGGTGCTTCCATAGGGACGGCCGACGCGGATTCCGTTGCCGATGCAGGCGTCGACGCATTCATGGGCGCGACTGCTGCAGTTGCGGGATCCGAAGCAGTGGTGGCTAGCGTCGGGCCATCAACAACCCCGCGCGAGTTTGCAGCTGTGCTGCCGGAAGCGGCGAGTTCGCTCGCGGAGGGTACCGGCGTGGTGTCGGGCGCGAACGAGGCGCGGCGTGCTTTCACCTCAAACTCGGTCGCGGTTTCGATGGCCTGACGAGCTACTTTGTGCAGCAACGTTTCCATGCCGGCAGGGCGTGGATCAGGGTTGATGGCGCCGAAGAGATCCGACAGCACTACCGGATCGAAGCTGGCCAGGCGCTCGGCGCCTAGTATCTCCCGAGTGAGCAGGGCGGTTCTCATGCGTTCTACCGGAGTGGCCTCTTCCCGGCGCGTGACCTGGTATGTACCCTCGCCGAGCCACGTACCAAACGCACCGTGGGCGGCCGGGATCCATTCGGTCCCATCGCTATCGCGGTGGAATTTGAAATGGCGGCATGGCTCGTCCAGTCGCGAGCAGCATGCAGCTAGGAAGAGCGCGTACAGATACTGGGGTTCCAATAACCGTCGTCGCTCGGACGGTTGATCCGCGCCGAACTTCTGTGCTCCCGAGAGCCGCATGGCGAAGTAGGCGGCCTCCACGGTCGCGCGCATGGCGCCGCCCGGCTCTGCGTGCTCCGAAGGCCGCAATGGCATCGAGCCAAACCAGTTTGCGCAAGCTTCGAGTACTGACAACCACTTTGCCTCGAAAACCGCCGGGTCGGACTCGTTGGCATACTGGCGAATGAGGTCGATGCGCTTGATATGGCCTTGCATCAGTTCCATAGTATTCGTTGAATGATGAATCATTACTTTCCTGCCATCTTCTTGCCAATGCTCCATGCGCCGCGGCCAAGTCCCTTGAAGCCGCCAGTACCACTGATGCCTCCACCGGTGCCGAAGATGGAGCCGGCGATCTTGGGAATCTCAAGTGCTATGAAGATCAGAACGATCGAGATAGATAGGGCATAACCCGCAGCCATGACGGTATCGGTGCCGATGGCCCCGATGTCCGAGACTGCGGTCAGCAGCGGCGCACTGACCAGCTGTGCGATGGTGGCCGAGACGACCATGTACATCGATCCGGTGACCATGTAGTCCAGCCACGCGGTGAAGTACTTGCGAGTAAGGTCCAGCATTCCGAAGGCAACGGCGAGTGGGCCAAGGACGATGCCAATGGCGACCATCAACTGCCCGACCATGATGAACCAGGAATAGATCAGTGCCGCTGCAAGTACGCACAGGAACGCTAGAAAAAGAAGGGCGACACCACCAATGGCCTCGATGAGGCTGACATTGCTCGTGAAGACCGCCATCAGCATTCTTCCAATGGATTCGAAGAATTTTCCCGCGGTCGTGGCGAGTGTAGACGGCAAGCTATAGATGTCGTCGCCACTGTTGATTGCGGTAGCAATCTTCTGGAACCAGATGAAGATTGAGGGCGCAAAGCTCGTGTAGCTGACGTATAGCGACGCGAAAATCCCCAGAATCAGTATGGCCTCTATAAAGTCCGTCCATGCCGAAACGGCGTCACTGGTCGCTGCCCATCGCAAGCCCGCAAGCACAAGGGCGATGACGCCCAGGCCAAAGGCAACCTTGTCCGAATCATTGCGCACGCGGTCGCTGATGGCTGTTGCGCCCTGGATCAGACCGCGTGTAAGTCCATCCAGCTTGTTGAGCGTCTTCTGGACACCGGCGGCTAGGTCTCCCGGCTTACCTGCGGACGTCGCCAGCCCCGCCACGGCGGATGCCGAAGTCTGGCCACCGGTGTTTGAGTCGTCGGCGCGCGCTATAGGACTTGTCAGCATGACACAGGCAAGCAGCGCGCCGGCCATGACATTTAATACGCGATGGACCAAGGATCGAGACGCCGTCATTTGAGGTTCAAGAGCTTTTGGCGTTGTGCGTCACGGTCCGCTTGCAGCTTTCGGGAAAGCTCCATCGATTCTGTTTCGACTGCAACCGCTTTCTGGTCCTTGTCAGCGTCTGATTGGACCTTGGCACTCATCAGTTGCAGCATGTCCGAGTTCTGACTAGCCAGAACATCGAGCATCTGGTTCGTTGTTTGCGCAGTTGCCTGGGCGGTAGGGGACAGCCTCATCTGCTTCTGGATCTTCTCCCTCCTTTTGGCGAGGGCGTCAGTATTGTTGAACACATTTGTACCGAGACTAAACAAGTTCTTTGCCGTCTTATCGCCGTTGGTTAGCAATGTGCGCTGATCATCGAACCACTGAGTCTGTGTCTTGCCGGACGACACCATCATGCTCTGAACGCGGTTCAGATAATCGGCATTGCCTGAAATGCTGCCGTAGAGATCCTTGAGGACGCCCCCATAGACTTCGTTGTTACTGATCTCGCTCTGTAGTGAACCGAGTTGCTCGGTGAGCTGAGTCGCGTCCAGACCAGTCGACTGAAGCAACTGGTTTGCCATCATCTTGTACTGATAGGTGATGTTGGTATTCTGATAAACCTCGTCCTTGACCGACTGAAGCGCGGTCATCGTGTTCTGAATCAAGTTCGTGACGTCGATTACCGGTAGGCCCGCGGCATGCGCATTCGCGGCGAACGCGAAAACGCTAGCCGCAGCGGCCTTGAGGAAAAAATTCTTCATGTCATCTCTCCTTAATTAAGCGGTTCGCGCGAGCATCTCGCGCACGTAGGATTGCTGCCAGTCGGCCGCACCTGAAGCGTGGTGGCGATCGAGAATCGATTGGGCGACACCATCGGAGCGCAGCATTGCGACCATCTCGTCGGAGAAGGTGCTTTGGAGCATTCGTGTCTGAGAGCGGGTGATCCAGAGGTAGTCACGGTTTGGCACCGCGTCGTTGATCATCTGTATCTGGTCATCGGTCAGACCAAATTTGTCCTTGTAGAGGTCCTTACTCGTGTTGGCCTGGCTGTTCGGCAGATAGATCAAGTTGCCGACGTTGTCCTTGAGAATCTCGAAATCAGGGATGCGTTCGATCTGACGAAGCGACTGGGTGGCCATCCAGATTGCACCGTTCAGCTTCCGGATGGTCGTAATCCACGTCTCGAGTCGCTTATAGAAGCGAGGGTGCTGGAAGAAGAAGCCTGCTTCTTCAACTTCGATAATTGTGTACCGCAGGCCATCCATGGATTGGCTGATGCGGTAGAACGCGTAGTCGACGAAGAGTGCCGCTGCTCGTGGATACTTCTCGAACAGGTCACCCATCTCGATAGACAAGTTATCGCTGACTGAGAAGGCGTCCTCGGCATGGTCAAAGAAGTGCCCATATTGACCGCCCGTGAGCCATATCTGAAGGCGCTCGCGTAGCTCGTCATGAAGCTGCGTCGACAAGTTGCTGAGCGTCCAGCGATCGGGGCCATAGGTCGAGAGGATCTTGACGGCCTCGAAGACGTCTTGGGTCTGTTGCGGAGAGAGAGCGAAATGCTCGTCTTCGAGTGCGAGAGAGACCCACTGTGTCACGTAGGTAAAGTTTGACGAGTCGCCCAATAGCGACAGTGGGTTCGCATGTGTGGCGGACTGAAACTTTCCGGTCACATCTACGAATGCGCCTCCGCTCAGGAGAGTCGGTATTCGAGTCGAACGGTCCTTATCGAAGCGAATCCGGCGCGCGCCATGTCGCCCGGCCTGAGAGACGAGGAAATTCAGAAACACCGACTTACCAGCGCCAATCGGGCCGATTACGAGGAGGTGGCCGTTGCCGCCCGGCTGGTGGAGGTCTACACGCTGTGCTGTCTTGTGGCGCGTGGGCAGGCAAGTAAGTGGCGGAACGTCACGGCCAGCTTTTTCGGACAGCCAGTTGTTGCGTGTCGGGCCAGGCATCACAGAGCATACGGGGGCAATATCCGATACTGCGGGCGTCTCGACGAACTGCAGACGCCGTTGCTTGTCCCACCGGCCAGGGAGGGTGCTGTTCCACGCGGCCATGAGGTTGGCCTTCTCGCGGATGGCCCCAAATCCTGCGTTGGTAAGTGCACCGACGACCTCACTGATCGAGTCCTCGCAGGCGGCTTCTGTATCTCCGTAGACGAGAATGGAGATGTTGGCAAAGCCATGCTGTGTGCCGTCGGCGGTCAGGCGCTTGAGTGCCACGCCGGCTTCCTTGGCGAGTTCCTCGCGTCCCTCGTCGTTTTCTGCCTCTTCTTTGCCGAAATACTGTTTCAGTATGGCGCGAACGTTAAGCGCTGCCATCTTGTAGAAGCGTCGCACCTTCTCGATGTATGCAGCGGCTCGCGCGGTGTCGAGAAATCGGAACATGATGCAAACATCGAGCTCCGCATCGACTTGCATCAGGCCGTCCAGCGCGGCCTCTTGAAAGCTCAGCCATTCCTTGACCGAGACGATTCCTGCGTACCTCTTGCCGTGGGCCGATTCGAAAAGCAACCGTTCGGCCCCAACTGTCACTTCTGACTCGGTAAGATGCGTGTCCAGGAGCGTGACGGGGTAGCGGATCCTCCGTGCAGGGACGCTGGGATTCGCTGCCTGGTGTAACGCAGCATAGCTATCCTGCATCACCAATCGGTTCAGCTTTAGCCGAGGAACGCCGCCACTGAAGGCGTCAAGCATTGCTTCGAATCGCCGGCTGTCTGCCTGCAGCTTCTCCAAGTCGAACGCGAAGGCACTGCGTGCGAACACCGTGTCCTTCGTTGCCTCGAAGATGGATGCATAGACAGATCGTCCGCCGACCGTCATGTGGTGGCCTACCTTGTCAAAGAATCTTGCGACGCCGGTCTCTGGCGTGTAGGCAACGGCAAGCGAATGGGAGTTCAGGAAGTACTTGCCCGACGAAATATTTGCCTTGTTTAGAGCGTCGAGACGCGCATCGGCTGCTTCCGAGAAATCGCCGCCCACATATCCATGGGTGCGGCGATGGCTAAGCTTCCACCATGCGGTGATCCGGTTGTCGAACGACTTGCAGGCCTGGTCCAACTGGTTGCGTGCGGACTCGATATCGCCGCTATTGGGGCTGTCAGCGTCTACGCCGAGGAACTCGAAGTTCGCAAGGAGGGATCCATCCTTGTTCAGGATCAACTCGGGTGTAATGGACGTGAGCCATGGCGCCACTTCATAGAGCGGGCGGCGGTTGAGTTTCAGCATGGAAGATCGCTGTCGAAGCCGTAGGGGCGGCGAAAGAGCGCGTGGAGCTTGCCGTGCCATGGCCGCGCTTCATACACGTCGCCGTAGTGGTTGTAGACGCTGAGGATCTGGTTCCACCACGGGTCTCGGGACGTAAGCCAGCGCAACAGGGCATGAGAAGCCATTCCCATTAGCACGACGACGACGGGAATCTTCCAACCGCTTCGGAACGTCACATAGACCAGCAGTGCAACTATCGTCCCGTTGGCGATCGCGAGTCCGCGGACCGCGCCGCCAATCTGGCGGGGTCGGGAAAGTCCGATGCTTACGTGGTGTTCACGCATATCAGAATCCCGTGCAGGCCTTTGCGACGCCCAGAATCGTCATGATCGACGGTGCGGCCGCAGCTAGGCCCACCCCGATACAGATGACAGAGACAAACTTCATGATGGTCGATTCGGAGTTCGCGATACCGACGGCACCCAGCACGATAAGAATTAGGCCGGCGACAAAGAGGTACTTCGTGTTGATGAACGTGGCGATTCCGCAAATGAACTCGCCAAGCGCAGAGAATGCTGCGATCTCGGCGGCGGCAGCCGAACTTGCAACGGCCATCAGGCCGATCATGGTCAGTGCTTTTGGTAGTTGCTTCTTTCGAGCGAGGGCGATGCGAACTGCTGACGAGAATGACATTGGAGGAGCTCCGGCTGTTAGAAAACGCGTTGAACGACGTAGTCGTTGTTTTTGACGCCCTTGACCTCGATGATTTCGGAGACGTGCCGCATTTCGCCCGTACGCTTCATGTGGATGACGTAGTGGATGCAGTCGGCAATGAGCTTGCGCATGTCTTCGACTTTCCAGCCTGAGCCGGGAGGAATACCGAGAAGAGCCATACTTTCGAGACGGGAGAGACCAGCGCGTGCGTTCGGCGCGTGCAGAGAGCCCATGCCTCCGTCGTGACCGGTATTGAACGCCTGGAGCATGTCGTAGGCCTCGCCCGCGCGTACCTCACCAACAAGGATTCGGTCCGGTCGGAAACGCAACGACAGCGCGACCAGGTGTTGGGTGCTGACACCTTTGTCTGTGTTGGATAGCAATCGGACGACGTTAGGAACACGCGGCTTGAGTTCCATCGTGTCTTCAATAGTAAGGACCCGGTCTTCATCGGGAATGACCTCAACTAGCGCGTTCAAAAGCGTCGTCTTGCCGGACGACGTGCCGCCGGCGACTAGGATGTTTTTGCGCTGGCGCACGAGTTGTGACAGCGCTTCCATCAGAGACTCATCTTCAACTGGCCCCGTAAAGATGGGTCGTTCCGCGTCCACGTTACGAGCATGCTTGGCGGAGAACGCACCAGCCTTGACGTAATCACTGAGGGATAGATTTCGTTCCTGGTGCCGGCGGATGCTAAGCGCGTGGCCTCCGATAGCCGTTGGCTGCATCACTGCGGCGATACGCAACCCCTTGTGGCCAGCATTGATGATCCCCTGTGAGGTGCCGCGGACGGCCGATTTCTGTACAGAGGAGGCCAGCGAACGGATGGCGCCTTCCAGCTTCGCGGGCTCTATGACCACGTCTAACCGCGTCATGACTCCCCGTCGTTCGACCCATACATTGTCGTAGCGGTTGATCATCACTTCGGCCACGTCCGGGGCGTCCATGAAGCCGCGGATCGGAGCCAGCGATTCGAAGAACATCCCGACAGCGCTTTCTTCGAGCTGACTGAGCTGCAGGAGGGGGTGATTGGCGGAGGAATCCATGCCCGCTATTGTTGGCGGCGGCGGGCGGCAGTGGAGGGCAGAAAGCTATGCGATTTTCGTGAGCTTTCTGGGATGTTCCGATCCAACGGGACACGGTGAAGACATCTAGCGGCGGAGAGAGGGGGCTCTACATGTCGATTCAGCCGTTTCTGGTCTCCACCTCTAAATCGAACGATGTTCGGCAGTGCTCGCTTTTGTCGCCAGAAGGCGTGAGCATGCTCATCCTATTTCCCCAGAAAGCTTACCTATTTATATGAGCTTTTCGGGGAAATGCCATTGCAAAGCGCGGCAGAAAGTCCGCGATGACGGGAAACGAAGAATACTGACGAGAACGTGCGTTCAGCGGAAAGCTCTGCAAAATCGCATAGCTTTTCAGCCTCTATGAAGCGCGGATAGCTGTTTCAATTGGCGGCATCCAACAGGAACGCCGCATGCGTCTTTTTCCCAAAAAATCCGAGAATGCCAATCCTTTGACAGTAGCGCCGGGGATGTATGGCAATGAAAGTCCCGAGCAGTTGATTTTCGATCGCACGACACGTCTGAGTGTCGAGCGAAACCACTGGAAGATCGCAAGCCTCGGTATCGGGTTCATTGCGCTGGCGGCGATCATGACCCGTGAGGCGCCTCCTCCGATGGTCAAGACAGTTGGCGTATCGGCAGATGCGACAGGCAAGCCGTACGTCCGCGAACTAGTGGACTACCGGCCTGACGACATGGCCCTCAAATGGGCCATCAAGGATCTGATCACTCGTTGGTTCACGATCGAGCCGATTCTGAGTACCGACGTGGAGCGCTCCCGCCTGGCACAGAACCTGCGCTCCGTGCGCGAGCAAATGGTCGGCTCAAGCCGTGCACAGTTCCAGGACTGGGTCGATGAAGATCAACCCGTTCGTCAGGTCATCTCGTCGCCCACCCTCGTCCGTGAGCCAAAGATCCTAAATATCGCTGTGTTGCCTGACAGCACCGTTGCCGTGGAGTTCATAACGGCGACTAGCGAGGACGGATACAAGCCGCGTAAGCAGCGCTACGCCATTACTGTCCGATACCAAGTCAAGCCGCCGAACAGCGACGCCATCCTTGGCACCAACCCGTTCGGTATCTATCCCGTGTTCTTCAGCATCCAAAAGTCGCAGGCGTAATGCCGCGCTAAGTGCCCATGGAAGCCAGTAAGCCCTCCCGGTTTTTCCCGTTCGCCATCGCTGCTGCGCTGGCATTGATCCTCTCTGCCCCCGAAGGCCATGCAGCCGAGAAGACGGCGCACCGCATTGGAGCCGGCCTCGCGGGGTTGGCCGTTGGCGACATCAGCGACGCAATGAACCCGTCCAACCCGTTCAATGGCGGCGTTGATCCCGTGGCGCTGCCCGGCGACTCCAGGCTTGTAGTCTTCAACTACAGTCGCGACCAGATCTTCCGTGTCTTGAGCGCGCCGTTGAAGATGACCACGATCGAGTTCCCGGACGATGAGCAGATCGTCGGCGAGCCCGCCTGGGGCGAAAGCGTGCGTTGGGACTATGAGACAGATGGCGCGAATCACCTGTATGTGAAGCCGCAAGCTGCAGGCCTCGTCAATACGCTGTCCGTGAATACGAACAAGCGGAGCTACGAGTTCACCCTGGTTTCTTCCCCACTAGGAGGCATCTTCTATCAGAAGGTGCGATTCCGTATCCCGACCTCTATCGCGGCGAAAGTGAAGGCGCGGAACGAAGCGCGGGCGGAGGCTGGCGATGAAGCACGGCCCGCTGGCGGCGATGAGCGCAACGTCGATACGGTTGGTGTTTCGCCCGATAAGCTGAATTTCGAGTATTCGATCTCTGGCAGCGCCAACTTCAAGCCGGAGACGGCATTTGATGACGGTAAGGCGCTATGGCTGCGCTTACCTTCGGGTGCCTCACAGAACTGGCCCGTTGCGCTGGTCAAGGACGGCAGCGACTTCGTGGTGGTCAATGCTATCCGCCGCGGCGGGTACCTAGTGGTTCAACGATTGGCCGATACAGTCGTTCTGCGTTCCGGTTCCGATGAGGTCCGGATCGAGCGGGGCCGCAGTCGCATTCTGGGACTGTTCTGATGCGAAAATCCAAGAAGGATCCCAATGTTACTGACGTGACTGAAGCGCAGCAGCGGGCGGTCAAAGGAAAGCTGCCGCGCAACATCGTGGTAGCACTTGGCAGTGTCGCTGCCGTGTTGGTTGGCGCACTGGGCTACTACTTCCAGTCGATCAGCGAGGCGCAGCACGACGAGAAGGCGGAGCAGGAGCGTGCTGAACAAATCCGAGCGCGTGCTGGTTCATCAGAAGGTGCGCAGAATCTCGAACAGACAATTCGCGACCAAGCGGAGAAGGCCAGGCAGGAAGCTGAGCGTCAGCGCAAGGTTGCTACACCGGCGGACACGGGGAAGACACCGCTGCTGACGGCGAACGATCTCACCTCAGGGAGCAAGCCGGTAGCGCCGGACGCCAAGAAGAACGAGCAGGACTCAATTTTCACCGCGCCTGTCTACAAGAGCGGCCTACGCAAATCCCAAATCGAGAATAAGGGCGGGGCGGGTGTGGCGGACGTGACTGACCCTGCGCAGATGCGTGCGCTGCAGCAAGCCGCCGCCGCTCGTGCTAGTGCCGCTGCTGCGGCGGCACAAGGTCAGGACGCGGGCACGCAGGCAGTTTCATCTGACAAGCAATTCCTTCGGGACGCCGGCGCCACGGCTACGCTGCGCACGAGTTTCGACGGCAAGCTGCCGCGATGCACACTGAGCCGCGGCTTCATCATTCCTGCCAACTTTGCTGGTGGCCTCAACTCGGACAAGCCGGGAGAGTTCCGTGCAACCGTCTCGCAGGATGTCTACGACACCGTAAAGGGTACCTGCAAGATCATCCCGGCAGGAACCACGCTGGTGGGCATGTATAGCGCCGATATCGCCGTGGGCCAGGAGCGCCTTCTGACCGCATTCGTTCGCATGCAACTGCCGAACGGGAAAACTGTGCCGCTCATGGGTATGCAGGGCGCTGACCCCGACGGTACCGCAGGCAACACTGGCGACGTCAACAACCACTTCCTTAAGATCTTCGGCGGTGCGCTGGTGATCGGTGCACTGTCGTTGCGCTTCAACGACAACCCGACGACCACTACGGTCGGCCCGGCAGGCCTTGTCGCCTACGGCAATGCGGCAGGGCAGGTGGCGACGCAAACGGCGCAGACAATCCTGAACCGCAATCAGAACATTCGCCCGACGATCACGACTGAGCCGGGGCAAAAGATGATGGTGCAGGTCAAGCACGACATCGTCCTGGAGCCCTATCGTGACTAAGTACCTCGCGATGTTCCTGATTGTTGGCGCAGCCTCACTGGCGGCGCAGGCGGCGACGATCGAGGCCGTCATCAGTCCTAACGCCATCGTCGTCAAGGCAGATGGGCAGGCCCGAGTACATACCCTGGACGGCAAGCCCGTTCTCTTTTGTGGACTGGACGCTTTTCTTGGTTGGTCGGCTCGCCTGCTCGGCGCCCAGATCGAACCGGGTGCCGAAGAGGGGCCGGTGGTCACGTTGGCCGGCAAGACACAACCGATCTCGCGACTCCTTGTGCGTGAAGGCTGGTTGCGACCCGTCGTGTTGAATGATGGGGCACAGGAGGCTCTGGCCGAGCGCCGCGGTGGTTGGGCCTGTGCTCCGAAGACTGAACCGTTCGTGCAGATGGGCAATCGTGTCGATCCCAAGATCACGGCGGGCATCGCCATGAATGAATCGTCGTACCGCGGTCGTCCGTGGCCGTGGACACTGAACGTTGCAGGACGTGGCATGTTCTTCGCCACGCGCGAAGAAGCCTATGCGGCTGTTAGTCGGCTGCTGGCGAACGATCGTTGCGATTTTGACGTGGGCCTTATGCAGGTGAACTGGTGCTATCACGGCAAACGCTTTGCCTCGCCGTGGGAAGCGCTTGCGCCTGCGACCAACATCCGTGTCGCCGAAGACATCCTTGCAGAGAACCTGCAACGCAGCGGCTCGCCGATGAAGGCTGTGGCCTGGTACCACAGCGCCAATCCCGAACGCGGCGGACCCTACTTCACCCGATTCATGAAACACGTCGCGACATTCCAATGATCAGGCCGCTCATCCTTTCTGCTCTCGCGCTGATAGCGACACACGCATTCGCGGCTGACACCGATCCGCTCGACTTCGATTACCAGGTGGTAGCGCGCGCGGCAGATCGACCGGCCATGGTATTTAACGATGGCTTGTCGACCTACATCCAGCCGCGCTTCGGCCAAATGGTACAGGCGGATGGCGCGATCCAGAGCGGGCCGTACTGGGTGCTCGACGGGGTGCCCGACGTCGTACGTTACTCGGTCAACGGCCAGCCAGTTGTTGCCCGCTGGAAGCGCGCCAATGGCTTCACGTCCGAACCCGCGAATCCGGCCGGCGACATGCCACGCAGTCTTGCGGTAGTGTCAGGGCGGCTGGCCTTGATCGGCAGCTATGCGGACTTGCCGCTCATGCGTGCCGGACGCTCGTCTTTGCCGCTTGCACAGATGGTGAAGTCGATCGCACCGGCTGGCTGGAGCGGTACCGCAGCAAAAGACATTCCGCTCACAGACGATGTCTCGCTCGACGTGCGCGGCGGCGAAAACTGGCTGCAGGCGCTGGCGCGTGTCCTGGAGCAACGCAACCTGTACGCAGAAATCGACTTCGGCCGCCGGAACATCGCGCTGCGTGCTACGCCGCCAAAGGCATTCGCGGTTGAGACCGAGAAGGTGTCGGCGCCGGGGATGATCCGTACGTCCGCAGCCGTGGCCAGTTTGCCCGTCGCCGAGGCAGCGTCGCCTACCGGCACCGCCTTGCCCGAAGGTCCGACATTGGCGTCGGCTTTCAACGCCCTGGCGATTCGTGATGCGAAGAATGGTCGTATCGAAGTCCGATTTGACGCCGAGCCGAAAGAGTTGGAGCTGCGCGATACGGCCGGCGACAAGCTGCGTACGAAATGGGACGACACCGAGAAGGTGCTGTCGTTCCCGACGGTCGACCAGTTCACGGCATCGGGCAGCGGCAAGCGCGTGGAAGTCGCACGCGTCGCCGGCATCAACTTTCTGTTCCCCCGCGAGAACGGCGCAGGGCTGGAGCGCGTCTTCGAGAAGGATGGCGTGACCTACCTGAGCTTTGCGAAGTCGATGGCCAGCATCTCGGTGTTCGGCGACAACCATCAGGGCGGCGGCGAGCAGAAGGACCGTTACTACAAATACAACGGCGTCTCCGACCATCTGACGGTCATTGCCGACGGGAACGTCGTCCGCGTGGATCGCTTGCCGGAGGTTCGGTTCTACGAACGTCCGGCGAGCGTCCAATGACCGTGATGCGCCGCGTTCTCTTGCCCTGTCTCGTTGCCGGCATGTCTCTCGCCAATGCTGCGCGGGCCGACTGCCTTGACGAAGCTGCCGCCTTCCATCGTGTGAGCCCGATGCTCGTGCGGGGCATCGCGCAGGTCGAGTCCGGCATGCGTTCGTGGGTAACGAATACCAACACGAATGGCAGCGAGGACATTGGACTCATGCAGATTAACTCGGTGCACCTGCCGCGCCTGGCGAAGTTTGGCATTACGCGGCAGAGCCTGTTCGATCCCTGTACCAATGCCTACGTCGGGACGTGGATCCTCGCCGATTGCCTGAGCCGCTACGGCAACACCTGGACGGCGGTCGGTTGCTATAACGCCGGCGCACCTGACAAGCGATTGCGGTACGCCAACCGTGTCTACCAGAAGCTGCAATCCACTACCAAGTAACCCATCCGAATTCAAACGGAAATCAGCCATGTACCAGTCTCGAATGTCCGCCCGGTTCTGCCGGATCCTTTTGTCCGGTGCCGCAGCCTTCGGGGTATGTGCCCATGCAGCCGTTCCGGCGGCAGGCCCGTTTGGCGCGGAGCCGTTCGGTAACTTTGAACCGTCGAAGCCGCTTGCCGGCAGTGGGTGGCAGGTGCTGGCTGGCGAGCGCGCGAAGCCGACAACGCTGGCCGCGAATATCCCGTCTGTGGCGAGTACGGCGGCCACCGCACAGGCGACTGCCGTGCCGGTAGCTGTGGCGGCTGCTCCGGGCACTCCCGCAATTGCGGGGCCGGCAGCCTTGGCAACTATCGTGCCGTCGGCGCCGCTGGAACGCAGCTGGTCCGTGTCCCCGGCAGACGCGAACTATCGCGTCCTGATTGAGAAATGGGCGCGCGAGGCGGGCTGGACTGCGGCGCAATGGGAAGTGGACCAGGACGTGCCCATCGATGCGTCGGATGCGTTTTCGGGCGACTTCAAGAGTGCGGTGCGCCGCGTGCTCTCTGCCACGGAAATGACCGACTACAGCCTGAAGCCTTGCTTCTACTCCAACAACTATGTGCGCGTGGTGAAGCTCACCACGAAGTGCGACCCGTCCAAGTGAGGCAGCAAAAAATGAAGTTGACCCGAATTCTTCGACCGGCAACCGGCGCCGCACTCGTCTGCTCCACCCTGGCGGGCTGCGTGTCGCCAACCCTCCTCAAAGACGTTCGGCAGGCGACCGACGCGACCACCGCGCAGTCCATGCAGACGACGGACGAACTGTACGCGCGCATTCGCCGCGACCGGGCCGCAGTCGAGGCCGAACAAGATGTGGCACGCCCCTATCTCGCCGGCAAGCGCGTACCCGTCGCACGGAACGTGACGCTTCCCGTTGCGTTGCGTGCCAATGTCGACACGTTGGTGATGTTCCCCGAGCGGTCGATGTCGCTCGCAGTGGTGGCGCAGCGCATCCAGATGTCGACCAACATCCCAGTCAAGATCGAATCGGATGTCTACCTGCCGCCGAACTTGCTGCTGCCGCGTAGCCTTGGGCAACAAGCCGCTCAGCAGCTTCGCTCCACACAGGGCCAAGGTGCTGTAAACCCGCTCGCTCAGGGCCTGGGACCCGCACCGGCGTTGAACGGTCCGCTGCCCGGCGCTCTCACCGCCTGTGGAAGCATGTCGGCC
The DNA here is from genome assembly GCF_057315035.1 of Cupriavidus sp. Classification (NCBI taxonomy): domain Bacteria; kingdom Pseudomonadati; phylum Pseudomonadota; class Betaproteobacteria; order Burkholderiales; family Burkholderiaceae; genus Cupriavidus; species Cupriavidus sp. Next base: position 79,317 of record NZ_DBHKYV010000027.1, read on the forward strand.
GCGTCGCAAGCCACGCCGTTGCTGGATAACGCCTTGAACGTGGAGTTCAAGAACAGCGAGAAGATGCCCCTGGCCACCATGCTGGATACCGTTGCCACTCGACTTGGTATCAATTGGGAGTTCAATAGCGAGAAGGGCATCATCCGCTTCTACCGTCTGGTCACGAAGACCTGGCAACTGCCGATGCAGGCAGGAACCAACTCTTTCACCACCGAGTTCAAGCAATCCGCACAAGGCTCCAGTTCCGGCACCACGGGTGGCGGCCAGAGCAATCAGGTGGACGCGGTGGCCAAGTCAGAGATCAAGGATCAGGACGATCTGGCCGGCGTGAAGAAGAGCATCGAGCCGGCCATGACGCTGGTCGGTAACGCCGAGCTTAACCCTGCGACGGGTCTCTTGACGATGCGTGACACCAAGGAAGCGGTCGATGCCGCCGACGAGATTGTTCGTCGTCAGGTGGCAATCTACTCGCGCATGGTGACATTGAAGTTCCAGATGATCGACCTGACCGTTTCGGACAGCGGCGAAGCAGGGGTCGACTGGAACGTCGTGCTAACCAAAGCTCTGCAGAATCTGCCGGGATTTACCGCGACCGCTCTCTCTCCCGCCACGCTCGTGTCGTCGTCAGCGGGCAGCTTCGGGATGACCCTGACCTCGGGCGGTTTTAGCGGAACGCAAGCGATTGTGAGCGCGCTCAAGCAATACGGCACGGTGACATCGAACATGACGATTCCCGTCTCGATGCGCAACCGGCACGGGTTCCAGTACAACAATCGCCGCACGTTCTCGTACGTTTCCGGTACCACGCCGGCCGCATCGAGCGTGGGCGGCACGGGTGGCGTTCCCGGTATCACGACGTCGACGGCAACCGTCGGCTTCAAGCTGGCCGTCTATGCCGACGCGACGTCGCGCGACGACGTGAACCTGACGATTGCACTGGACCAGTCCAAACAGGACGGCCCGCTTGAAAAGTTCACATCCGGCTCGGGTGACAACCAGCAGTCCGTGCAGACGATCAATCTCGTTGGCAAGGGTATCCCCAAGCAGGACCTGATAGTGCGCAATGGCCAGACGGTCCTCATGACCGCACTGGACCAGGATGACACGCAGAACACGCGTCGCACGTTGGGGGAGTCCCTGCCGATGATCCTTGGTGGCTCGCAGACGGTATCCAAGACGCGCACGTTCACGTTGCTATTGGCAACCGTGATGGTGCAGGACCAGGGCGAGGCGAGGTAACTCATGCGAGCACTTCGACATTTTGCTTCGGATATCGCGCTGCTGTATCAACGGCACCGCCCTGTCGCAATGGTGATGTGGTTGCCGCTCGTGGTGATCGTTGCCATGCAGCCTCGCGCCGACATGCTCTGGGTAGGGCTGGTGATGGCTGTCGTGACCGTGTTCGGGCAGGCCCTGCTTGCGGCCTATAGCCTCTCGCTGCGCTGCAGAATGATTGTTCTGGACGACAACGCATGGATCGTTCAGGTGCATGGCGTGGATAAAGGGGCGATCTCCGACGCTGAGTACGCTGCAATGCGTGAACGGGCCATGTTCTCCGTAAGCACCTACCTGCGTCAGGCCGTCAACCTCGTATCGGGGGGGCTGACGTTCGTGCATTGGCTCATCCGCAATGTGCCGCTGATTCTCTTCTGGATGGCACTTGTCGGACTGTTGCTTGACGCGACCGGAACAGTCGCTGCGATCAAGACCATCCTGGTTGCGGCACAGTTGCAGCCCGAGAACCTTGCAGTCGCCGTCGCTCAATGGCTGTCCTATACGCTGGTTTGGTCAGCGATGATCGGCCTGCTGCTGATGCATCGCCAACTTGGGATTCGCAGCGAGTTTCGTGCCGCATGGGAGCACGAGCTGCGTCGTCGGCTGAATGTGCATGCGCTCGGTGAGATCACGCTCTCTCGCATCGAAGATCATCAAGTCGTGTTTGCGGACGAGGGGAAGGCATTCCGGACGTTCCTGCGCCAACGGCGCGCCGCGGCCGGCGACGCCGCGAGCGGGGCGGGGGAGGGAGCACGATGATCGTCAACATCCACGGCAAGACGCTGGCCTTCGGGATGAACTGGCGGACCCTCACCGGTAATGCGCCAGCACTGGACCTGGCCGCGAAAGTGGCTAAAGAGGTCAAGGCTGGACGGATCTGGCACGACGGCGCAGCGCTGCACATGGGCTACCTCGCGCCGGAGGACGCGCAGGCCAAGGTCAAGGACAAGATCTACTCGGCGGCGGTCGCGATCGCCCGTATCCCGGACCTGCTGCCGAACGTGCTCTTTGCCTACCGGCTGGAGAACGCTGGCGCGCACGTCGGCTACTTCGTTTGCGGCATCCTGAAAGGTCGCCCGCGCGTGGGTTTCGATCGGGTGATCACAGAGGAGGCAACGCTTTCGGAAGTGGTCAGGGATTTCGCGCAGAAAGCCGGAGGCTCGTTTCGCCTGGCCGGAAACCTGCCGGAATTGACGCAACTGGTCTCGGGGGCGTCGGCACTCAGCTTTGTTGAATTGCATCTCGATGCGATCGCTGCTGCGGCAGATGCTCACGCGGCATTGCGCAAGCCGAGTGCAGCAGCAACGAAGAAACGTCTGGCGATGCTGGCGGTCATCGGCCTGCTGGCGACGGTTGGCGGCAAGTACGGCATGGCCGAATACAAGGCGTACCAGATTCGCAAGAATCCGCCGCCGCCACAGAAGAGCCCGGCCGAGCGCTATGCCGAAGACATCATGGCGCGATCCGTCGCACCGTCTGCCAAGGCTGCGGTGGCCATCCCGCAATTTGCCCGATGGTTTACCGAATTCGTCCCGAACGTCGTGGGCGGATGGAAGCTGGCCACGATTACGTGCAAGACGGTTGTTTCGCCGGTGGCCGAGTGCGACGCGGTCTACAGCCTGGACGCAAGCAAGAGCGGGGGTGGCACGCGCGGAGCGACGAACGCCACCTTCCTGGCCGAGATGCCGGACATTTTCGCCAATCCCCGGTTCGGGAAAGACGACAACGACGTGACGGTGACCGCCAAGGTGCCGTTTGGCCCGCCGACGCCGCTTGGCAAGCTGCTGGAATCGCTGCCCACGAGCATGGCACTGCGCACCGACCTGGGTTCGACCTTGCAACTGATGCGGCCTGCCACGACGAAGGCAGTGCTCAACGAAATGGTGCCGTTTGGGGCCATCCCGCCTGAGGGACTCGGATCGGTACCTGCGGTCTATCGGATTGCGACGTGGGAGATCCATGGACCGTTGCGCAATGCCGGCATGGTCGGGGCTTTCCCCTCAAATGTGTCGGTGGGTGAACTGACCCTCACGGTCAAGCTGGACGCCGATCCGTCCATCAACGACTCCAAATTCATAATTGAAGCCAAGGGCGACGCGTACGCGCGGGACTAGGAGAAAGTAACCAATGAAACGAATCTCGAGCACTCTTCTTGTTTGCCTTGCCGCCGGCGCTGCGCATGCTGACGGCGTGAAGACCGTTACGCAGCAGCTTCTGGAAAAGGATGCGCAGTTGGCGCTGCAGAAGCTGGACCAGGATCTCGCGAAGGGGAATCCTACGCCGACGTCCATTGCCGCCGTGCCGGTGTCACAGCATGCACGCGATGAATCGCCCAAGACGATTGCGCTCTATGGCGTGGATGGGCGTGCCGCCGGTCTGTCGCTGACGTTGCGCAGCTACGTGAAGTGGGGCGATCAGGTCTATGCAGCCAAGATCGGTGGGTCCGTGCGCGGCTACAAAGTGGTCTCGATTACCGAGTCGGGTACGAAGCTCGCGCGCGGCAAGCAGACACTCAATGCAGCCAGGGCCGATGACGATGCGGTGATTCTGGTGGGCGAGCAATCCGGTGGTGAGCGCACGACGCCAAAGCCTGCCGGCCCGTTGCCTGCCGGCTCGCTGCCGGCTGCGGGTGCCCCTTCCAGCGTTGCTCCGTTCCCTCTGATGATGCCGCCAACGCAGCCGGGCGTGATGCCGCTTCCCGCGCCCACGGCCGCTCCAGCGCTACCGGCGCAAGTCGGCTCGATACCTGCACCGGCCGCAGCACCGGTCAAAGGTTGAGGGCGAACATGCGATTCCTAGGCAAATCCAAGTCGCTCATGCCGGCGTCGAGTAGTGGCATTACCGTGCTGTCGGGGACGGGTTCCGTTGTTCAACCTTCGGCCCCGGTTGAGCCTGTGCTCGCCTCAGCCGCGCCGCAGTCCTCGCCCACCACGGAGATCCGTACGACCGACGATCTGCCTTCGTTCGTACGGGTCATCTACGATGAACTGGGCATGGCGCAATCCCTGCGGCACCAGCTCTGTCCGGTGTTGGTGGAAGAGGGCGCCGCCGGTTCCCGCGGCAAGTTTGCGCTAATCCTGCTTGCGGAGATGCAGCACTCGGACGTGACGGAGGAAATCCTTCGGCAATCGCGCCTGCATTACGAGGCCGCGACCCCGTTCTTCTATACCGCGGCGCCGCAGGTGATGACCGCGCTGTCGCGAGGCGTAGAGGGAAAGGCCCGCCGCACCGCGACCGCCGTCCCGGGCGCCCGCAACGCCAACGCTCTGTGGCAAACGTTCCTTGCCGCGGCCCAGTTCGCCTTGCGCGAGCAGGCATCGGATATCCACTTCGAGGCGAAAGACAACAGCGATCTCTCGCAGATCCGATTTGCCATCGACGGCCACCTGGTGTCGCCCCCGGAGTTCGAGATCCGGACGGGTGACCTGCTGGATATGCTCGGGTACGTCTGGCAAAAGGGCAAAGGCGGCTCACAAGGCCTGTTCAGCCGCATCCTTCCTCAGCAGACTAGCGTGCGTGCGGAGGTCGACAGCGTGCCGCTGGTGTTCCGGTGGGCCTCGATGCAGAGCGCCGATGGCCACGTGACCGTCATGCGGGTCAACCGGGAGAAGGCGGCAACATGCGAGGTGGAGTTCGTCAAGGATCTTGGCTTCTTCCAGCAACAGGCCGATGTCATCGACCGCTGCACCATGCAGATGGGCGGCGGCGTGGTCCTGGTCGGTACCGTCGGCTCGGGCAAGACGACCACGGCGCATGCCGTGATGCAGCGCCTGCCAGGCTGGATGAACAAGATGTCGATCGAAGACCCGGTTGAACTGATGGCTCGTGGCACGCACCACTTCTCGGTGTCGCGGCAACTGGACGGCGCAAACCGCGAAGACGATCCATTCATCGTGGCGAAGCGTCAACTGAAGCGGATGAACCCGCATTTCGTCATGATTGGCGAGGTGCGCGACTTCGAATCTGCCGGCCTCTTCCGCGACGTGGCAGGTGCTGGCCTGCGCGCGCTGACGACGGTGCACGCGCCTTCAGCCGTCGCAGCGACGGACCGCCTTGCCGACAGCGAGTTGCGGATTCCGCGCAGTGTCCTGGCGACGCCGGGCTTCGTGAACCTGTACGTCTATCAGGCGCTGCTGCCCAAGACCTGCGATTGTGGTCACCACGGCGACGAGGCCAAACAGATCCTGGGGGCGGCGAAGCTGCACCAGATCGAGAAGCTCTTTCAGTTCAACGTCGACGGCATCCGCCTGCGCCGCCTCGAAGGTTGCGACAAGTGCAGACGCGCCAATCTTCCGGATCTGAACGGTATCCGCGGGCGTGTCATGGCCGCCGAGATGTTCGAGCCGGACGAGTTGGACCTCATGTATATCCGCGATGCACGGGCCATAGAGCTACAGGCTCATCAGCGCGAGAAGCGGGAGACAGGGTTCGACATTCCGGACTGCACTGGCAAGTCGGTCTTCGAAGTCGCCATGTACCACGTCCATGCCGGCACGGTTGATCCTCGGGAGGCCGAGCGGATCCTCTCGCTGGACGGCTATGAGCAACGCCTCAAACGCATGTTGAACCGCGTCAAAGGAGCCGCATCATGATGTCTCGAATCAAAGCGCTTCTTGGTCGGCAGCGCTCGCCCGGCTCTGTGGCCGCGAGAACCAACACGGCTGTGGGCCGGTTCCCCGACAAGCTCTGGCGTGCGCGTTTTGAGTTTGGTGCGAAGCGGGCGGACTATTACTACGACCTGGCCATGCGCATCGAGAAGATGCCTGGCGAGCCGATCTCGAACCACTTTGCCAAGGATGCGGCACGCCGCGCCGGCGAGCCACTTGGCATTCTCGCGGCGTTGTGGCTATCGCGTAGCGAGGGGCTCGACGGCGAAACGCAGGAATCGCGCCTCGCCGAGATCCTGCGCGGGACCGTGCCGGACGAGGATCTCGCGATCCTGGCCGTTGCGGAGCAGGGTGGCGACCTGAAGGAGGGGTTGTTCAAGCTCGCGGAGAACTTGCGCGCCATGCACGACGCCAAGGCGAACATCGTGATCATGCTGGCGAGTGTCGGACTTACGCTCATCATCCTGCACGTGTACGTGGGTGCCATGGCGTTCCTCGTGGCCCCGATGCTAGACCGCAGCTTTGCCAGTCTGCTGCCGGTGGATGCCTATGGGCCGATCGCCAAGACGTTCCACTACGCGGCGCAGTTCCTGCGTAATTGGGGTTGGCTTGTGCTGGCCGGTGAGCTCGCACTGGGCTACTGGGTACTCAAAGCGCTGAAAGGCTACACCGGAAAGTACCGGCAGTGGCTGGATAACAAGGTCATCCTGTTCGACTTCTTCCGGCGTTTCCAGGGGGCGCAGTTTCTGTCAGCCATGTCGGCAGTGACGCAGCGGTTTGGCGGGGATTCCAAGAACCTGTCGCCGGCGCTGGACCTGATGCGCGAGCACGCCTACCCGTACTTGGCGCAGCACATCGACCGCATTCAGGTAGCGCTCGAGGAGAGCCCCAACGCTGGCGGGAAGATCTTCGATACCGGACTGTTCGACCGCGACACGTCCTTCCGAATTCAGGACGTCGCGGAATACGAAGACGATTTGTCGAAGATGCTGTCGACGGTCTCGAACACGCTGCTTCAGACGGCGCCACGAGAACTGGAACAGCGTGCGTCGTCGTTCAATCGCAAGGCTTCCATCCTGCTGATCATCCTCATTACCAGCCTAGCCTTCATGCCTGCCTTCATGGCGCGTGAGCTGAAGTCCAGCATGCAGACCAACAGCATCCGCACGCATCAGAAAAGCATCAACCCATCCGCCCTCCCATCCAACTGATAAGGAACAACGAAACATGGACACTCGCAACCTGCAATACAACGCCGCGGCCACCGAAGACAACGCCTTCGGTTCCACCGTTCCGCTTAACCAGTTGAGCCGCGACGAGCAATGGAAGCGCATTCGCAGCAACCCGCGCATGCGCGGCCAGCATGGCGGCATTCTCGACGAGTACGGCTTTTACCTGCTGCTCGCGGCACTGACCCTCGTTGCGATCCTGGTGCTGTTCTCGCACAACTCGGTGGATACGCAAGTTCAGCAGTTGACGACGGAGCTGAACAACGTCATGGGCAAGGTGAAGACGAACTATCGTGGCCAGTACAGCAAGGTGTCTGTCACGTCGCTGATCGATAACGGCGTATTCCGTGACCTGACCACGATGACGGACACCGGCGGCACGATCTCGGTTCAACCGGGCGGCGGCATTCTGACCGTGGCGCCGGGCAAGCTGCTGAGCGGTAATGACAGCGTGCAGTACACGGTGCCCAACCAGCCAGATGCGGCGTGCCCGGCGATCGTGGCGGCCTTTCAGAGCAGCGCGGGACGGATCCTCGTGAACGGAAAGATTATCAAGGATGTCGGCGGCTCGGTTGACCCCAGCAAGGTGAAGTGTTCGGGCGACAGCAATACCCTCGATCTGTTCATGTCCTGATGAGACGCGAGTCGAATAGACATGCCCGGCCTAATGGCCGGGCTTTGGCATAGGAGAGCGGATTATGTTGTTGAGCAATTACTCGATGGGCCTGCTGGTAGGCAGCATTGCCTTGGTGGGATCGGTGGCCTGGGCGTATGCGGATCAGGAGGAGAACCTCGCGATCGGGACAGGCAACTACATGTCCAACATCGCACAGGCGGCGAATACCTACACGTTTGAGGCGTTCACCGCGCTTGCGAAAAGTCCGGCGGGTTCGACCAACCTGACGGTGGGTGGCAAGACGATTGGTGTGGCCGACCCGCTGCATCCAACGGTGCAGGACTTCATCAACTTCGGGTTGCTGCCGATTGGGTACTCGGACATTAGTCCCCTTGGCTTGTCGTTCAGGATCGATCTCACGCCCACGAATTGCGCCGGCGATATCTCTGGCTGCTCGATCCCGGGGCTCGTCTACTCCACCGAGGGCTATCGCGATGCTTTCGGGCGGATTCGCACGGATCTGATGGGTGCCGCAGTGGTCAAGGCTGGTCAGGACGCGGGTGTGACATTTGCCGAAACGCCGGCGACCATTACCGGGATGGCGGCAACCTGGCAGGCGCCGAACCCTGTGATGGGACAGCCCGTAGGCGTCTTGGCGATGCGCGTAGGGTCGAGTTCGTTGCTCGCCCAGTCCATGAACCAGTTCTACAAGCGAGATGGTTCGCTGAACCTGACCGGTGCGATGGACGCCAATAACCAGGCGATGAATCGCGTGGGGAATTTGCAGTCGAATGGCTCGGTATCGGCGTCGGGAAACGTGGCCGCGAGCGGTAACGTTACGGGTAACGTGCTGGCTGGCAATGGTCTGCAGTCTTACGGGAATGCGTCAATTGCAGGCACCCTAGGCGCAGCGCAGGTGAACGCGTCTGGAATTCAATCCTATGGCAACGTGAACGCTTCGGGCTCTTTGGTCGCGAGTGGGTACGTTTACACATCCGGAGCTATAGTTCCGTCAGTGGACCCCAGCCAAAAGGTGGTGGCAGGCTGGGGATGTAATGATCCGCAGGGAGCGATCCGAAGCGATCCTGATGGTAAGACTCTATCGTGTCAGAATGGCGTCTGGAGGGCGGCCAGCGGGGCATCCCAGGGGCAGATCGTTTCATTCTGGTCGCGAAGCGCAAATTCGTTTACAGACTACGGGATTTGCATTACGTGGCCGGGCGCGAACAACATGCCTGGCTCAGACTATCCTTGTCCGGCCGGCTCAGTCGGGTTTATTGGCGGCACGTACAACACGTCGGGAAGTGGCGGCGGCTAAATAGAAAAACGGCCGGGCTAACCGGCCGTCTTCATCCGCCTAAGCGCCATTATTGGCAGGAGAGGACAACCACACCGGAAACGTCCCCACTGGAAGGAGTGGGGATCGTATATCCGATGGCAAGGAATGGCTTCTTCGCATCCGTACCAAGTGTCTGGATGAGGTAAGTACCAGGGGTGCTGGCCGTTCCGAGACTTACGCCCTTGAGCGGTGCGCTGGTGATGGAAGACGTGATGTGGGTGTCAGAACCGATAGCCACGTCAAGTGAGAATGAGTCAAGAGTTGCGAACGTGAGACCGACAGTTGCCGTAGCAGCATTCAGTTTGCCTACGGGGAAGTTCCCACTAACCGCAGTCGGCTGAGTCGCCGCGGCTAAAGTGCAGGAAGCCTTCACGTCGGGCGCACCGACGGTAAGATCCGGCGTTACCGTGAGCGGGGTGCCAACCACATAGTGGCTGCCTTGATTGACACTGACGTTGCCTTGACTCGTTGCTCCATTCGTCCATCGGCCTAGTGCAAAGGCACCATTGCCTGCCAGATCGGCGACAGTCCCGCTCGTCAGCACTACATTAACGGACGCGTTTGCACCAAGCGTCGTGTACGCACCAGCAGTCGTCTTGGCTTGCGCAGAGGCGGCGACTGCCGCAGTCACATACGCATGCGACGATACACCGCGTGAAACCGCGTCTTGGGGCACAAAGATCAGAGCCAAGGGATCCGCGGAAACGTTAGGGGCACTGCCTTGGACAGTGATCACAGGTGCCGGAGGCGTCGGATTGCTCGGCTGTTGCGTCGACGTGCCGCTGTCACCGCCCCCACCACCGCAGGCGGCCAGGGTCAGCAGTGCAGCAGCAGAAACGATGGAGAGTGCGAACTTGGTCTTTTGCATTTTCTTTCTTCTTCCTCTGTTTTTCAGGACGGACCGCGATTGAATCGAATCGCTAAATCCATCCTACCGACTTGATCCGCATGTCAAGCCGGCCCAAAAATACGTGACCGATTACTTGTGGTGCCACTTGCGATCTAGACGCGGTATTCACTTACTAATACTGTTTCTGAAGAGCTGCTCGTGCACCCAGCCTTCGCTCGTTGCGATCAAGACAGTCTTGTCACGCTTCTTCTCGCTGGCGGCCTGAAGTTGGGGGTACGTAGCGCGCATCTCTGGAACTTTTGCCCAGTCTGGAGCATCCGGGATCTCGTAGGTGTAGTTCACCTGAGAGATCTTCATGCCGAATCGGTCAGCAGGTTCCGTGAAGCTTTCCACCTCGACCACCTTCGCTTTGCCGCTACAGAAGCCATCCCAATTGCTGATGTTTCCGCCCGCACCCTTTACCAAGTATCTCTTGCCAAGTTCCGTCAGGGCGTACTCATTCGCTGGAATGGGCTCTTTGTTCCATTGGCTTTCGCTTGGCATCTCAGCCTCTGATTCTGAAAGCAGTCCTGCTTTTACGAGCGCTGCAGCCTTCTCGGGATTCCTCAAGGAACGGAGCCCGTCCTTCTTTTCAATCTTGTAGGGGAATGCCTTTGCGGGAGCCATTACACAAACGCCGTTGCTCTTGTCGTAATAGTCCTGAATGGCAGCCTTGAAGTTGCCCTTGTTGGCGTCCTGCTTGCTTCCACACCCCACGAGGGCGATCAATGCGCATCCTGCAATGATCGAATGTGCGAACTTGGTCTTCATGCCTTTGTTTCGGGAAAAGTCAACGGTCACGGGAGTTCAGCGCTGCCTGGATCTTCTGGTCGGTCTTGTACTGACTCAGGGCGTAGGTCGACCAGATAGCAGCCGGAATCCAGCCGATGATCGTCAATTGCAGGATCAGGCAGATGACGCCGGCGAAGGGCCGACCAATGGTGAAAAACTGGAACCAGGGCAGCAGGATGGCGAGAATCAGGCGCATAAATGTGTCAAATCCGACAAAAGTCGCAAGGATACAAGAATCCGGACCGCCAATACAACGGCGGTTGGATCGTTGTTCTGCACCCCCTAGTAGTGGGGTTGGGACTAGAGCGACCGGTATAGCGTGGTTCCGCAATGGTTGCAGATGTGCCACTGTTGAACCCGGAAGAAGGGCTGATGGCGCCACAGACGGATACTGCGCGATCCACACTGGTTGCAGGCGACGCCATTTCGACCGGCGTGGGCAGGGTTGTCACGAGCGTATTGCTCGAATGTGACCAGGCCCTTCCGGTTGAGAAAGTAGCCAAACATCAGCAAGCCAAAGTACGAAAGCAGGAAGCAAATCGTGGCCCACTTCCACGGGTTCTTGTTCACCTTGTTGGCCCAGCGAAAGGCTAAGTAGCAGGGCAGTACGTGCAGGATGGCAATTTCCAAAAATTTCTTGAAAGCGAACAACATTGAGTGGGCCTCCGTTACTGCTTGCGACGCCGGCCGAGCTGGACGTTACCCAGAGCGCCGCTGCAACCAGGGCATGAGAAGTTTTGGCTCAATTCGATCTTCGGCGCGGTGTTTGCGATGAGGTAGGGTGTACGGCAGCTTCGACATGGCGCGACATCCAGTTGCGCGTCCGTCGACATCGACCTGCAGAGATGGCATGCCCGATCAGCTGTAATGCGCGAGTCCGGGCCAAAGAACTTCTCAAACATGTCGTAGGCAGCAATAAACGCCTCGGGGACATTCGCGCCGAACGCTAGACCGACACGATAGAGAGTAACCATCATCGTTGCCTGCATCCGGTGAAGAGGCTGCTCGAAGTACCACACCGTCGATGTCGGAAGTTGGCCCGTAGGCGAGGACGAACCGTGGATTGCCTGGAAGAGCTGGCGAGTCTTCGTGGAGTTGATACCAAGCAGTGAGGTTACGGTCGATGCTCGGCAGTACTGCCGGATCAGCATCTCGCTGTAGACCTTTTTCTTGAGTGGGTCTAAGCGCAGGTTGGACCAGCTTTGCTTCGCCTCGATGCGATCCACACGCATTGGAACGGTTGCAAGGAAGTGATGGCCAATAACGTCGGGAGAAACGCGGGCAGTCTCGAAGTCGATCCAGAACCGTTTGCTATCCAAACGCCACCGGAACATCGGGAAGTCGACCTTCGCGATGGCCATGTCCAGTACGTGCTGCGGGAGGGAACGTAGATAGAGCGCCAACTCCTTGCTGATGCCAAGAAGGGGCGCAGCGAGAATGCTCACATGCAGTAGTTCAACCATCAGCCAGATGTAGTGACGGTTGTTATAGAACAGTCGCAACTTGTCATCGTTGCTCCATGCCGGCAGCTTGCCGCGAAGCTTGTCCACGGCGACAGTAGTCGTAGTCCCCTCGGTCAAGCACTTCCAGTCGTGAACGTCCATAAGTGTGGGAACGACCACGAGGAATGGCGTGCCCATCAGATCGCGTTGTGTGGCGACAGCCTTGCGCATCTTGTCGATGTGTGCTCGGTCGATTTGCAGAACTGCATCAAGCTGGGGGTGGGCGCCGAGCGCTTCGGCAAGGTGATCGGTAAGGTGATAATTGGCCGACCGAATGCGGTCGCAGGTCATCCGGGTCAGTTGAAGGCGTTCGAATTCAGCAGTGAGGGATTGTTGTTGCATGGTCATAGGTATCAGCGAGATTGGAGGGCGGCTCGGATGTCGGCATGCAGGCGCGCGACAATGCTGTCGAGGACAGTGAGAGTTGACTTGAATTGCTCGATGCTGCCGTCCATCTGAACCGCCATCTGCGTAGTCGCAAACGTGGCTACCGTTTTCTCGAACTGGTCAACTAGCATTGAGAGGGCGTCGCCGGCCTTAGTGCGTCGGTCAAGGACCGCCGTCCGTTCGTCGATCTCCTGCTCGATGCCTGCGCGTCGCCCTTCAATGTCGGCCAGCTCGGCCCTGGCCGCGTCGAGTGCTACGTTCTTTGCTGTGAGGGCTTCCTCCAACGTCGCGTATCCGGGTGGGATAGTTGGTACTTCAACCGTTTCTGTTCGGGCGTTGGCTCGGGCGTTAGCGACACGTTCCTGCAACTCGCGAGTCTCGCGTTCAAGATCCTGGATACGCATCTGTTGCATGCTTTGCGCGTGGTTATGCCGCGTAAGCTCTTCCCGGGTATGACTCAGTGCCTCTCGGTCTGCGTCGCGCTCTGTCGAAAGCTTGGACACTTCTTCGGTAAGCCGGCGAATCTCGATGTCCTTGTCCGCATTGTCCTGGACCGTGGTCGCGAGCTCAGAGGTGGCCATATCGAGCCGTGCGGAGACGTCAATCACCTGCTCTTGCTTTTTTCGCAACTGTTCGACGTAGTCCCGGATGTTCTGCCTCCTGTAAGACGGATCGTTTTCCTTGAACTCGATGACGGCATCGATCTCTTCAGTGGTGTAGTCGCTGCTCCGCAGAATCATCAACTCGCCAATGTTTAGTTTAGTGAGCGCGCCGTTGTGGCTGAGAAAACGCCGATAAAGGCCGAGGTACAGCTTCGCTTGATTGGGATGCAGACCGAGATGCTCCTCTGCCATCTGGTTGAATCTCTCCCAGCCTCGCATGCGGGCCCCGCGTGTTTCGCCGAACTCGTTGATGGCTGATTCCATCGCCAGGTCGTGAACATGCTGAAGATCGGCGCCCATGTCCAGCAGCATCCGCTCGATCTTTTCGCGGGTTCGCTGAATATTCCGGATGTTCTCGCAGAGGCGGCTGAACTGGTCCTCACTGAGGGTGGACCCCATGGTTTCGCGCAGACGCGCTTCCATGCGAGACGTTTCAGGCTGGAGAGGGAAGTCGACGATGTCGGCTTTAGGTGCCACCGCGTTAGGCACCAGTGCGTTGGATTGTTTCTTTTTCTTTTCAGGCATGTTTCGCTCACTCAAACAAGGACATAACAACCAGCGTATCGACCGGAACGCGTTGTCAAGTCTCAGTCAGGAGATTACGAAACGCACGAAGGTTGGAGGGGTCAGAAAGCTACGTTTTTTGGGGTAGCTTTTGCCGGGCCCTGCGAAAAGCTGGTTGCTTGTGTGCGTGTTATCGGGGCTGGCCGGAGGGAATTTAGGTACTTACCCCTACGCTACGGGGTCAATTTAAGTAAAAGTAAAGTCAGAAGTAGATAATAGTTATATCTCTCCGCTGCTTCCATATCGTGAAACCGCCTGAGCATGCTCAGCCTATTTCCCCGAAAAGACATAGATTTTTGATGAGCTTTCAGGCTGCCGGTGGGATATTTCGTCAGTTACGATCCACATACACCCGCGTCTAGGCGCATCGATCAGCGAAGTAGAGCCATTGGCTTTGCTGTCCGCCCATCTCTCATTCCCACTTCAGGCCAGCGTGTTTGCGCCATGCATCGGCATGCCGCAAGCGCGTTCTCGCGCGCCCTCCACGGATTCCTTGCTCTTTGAGCATCGAAAAATCGCCTGGCATCCGCCGGGAAACCCCTTGCAATGTTTCTGGAGAGAAACCGTGGAATTCATTTCGGACCTCATCAAGCGTCCCATCAAACTGCTTTTGCTCTGCATGGTTCTCTATCTTGCGAGCAAGTCCCTCGTTGTTGGTCTGTTCGTAGCGATCGTAGGAGCTTCATTTCTGTACCAAAAAGTTGCCTCATTCAATCGCACCGTCCCTGCAGCACCGAAGGTCTCGACGCCGGACTACACGTCTAAATCGAAGCCTCATGAGCCTCAACCGGAAGAGCATCCCGAGCAGCAATACGAACGCTCCGCGGTTGTGACGCCTTTTCGCCGATCAGGAACGTACGATCGTTCCTGAACCATTGCCGCCCGACTTCTCGGGCGGCTCCTTCCACCTGTCGCGGGTATCCGATACCCGCCGACAGGTGGGTCTTCGGATATCCGTTCCGGAGACCACCATGGAAACAAAGACAGCAGGATGGCAGCTGGACTTCTTCGGTGAAGCGGCCGCCATCGTAGTGCTTCCTCAAAAGGTCGAACCACTGCCTGACCCATCGCTATGGAGCGAGTCGGTTCGGGAGTTGATGGTTGATGCGCTCATCAGCCTGGCCTGTGATAGCCGTCGTGGCGATAACATGCCCGAATCGCTAATTGACTGCGCAGAGTTGCTGCGCGCCCGCATCCGAAACAAGCCGCTTGAACTGGAAGAGTATTCCATGACCCTCGGCTGGATATTCGGTTACTGGGATGGGGCACTGCCCTACACATACGTTTGTGCGGTATGCGGGGTCAGCCCCGAAGTACTGCAGGACGTGGTCCTCAATAATGCCCGCTTGAAAGCCGATCTCTATGAGGTCAGGCGGCAGTGCTGCGGCTCTCTTCTCTAATTCCATATGTCACTGCTAAATTTCATCAAGCACGTGGCCGATTCCATATTCGGGCTCAACGATCGCGCTTCACGCGCAGACAAGGTCGAAGTTGGCACCGGCGCGGACAACGAGTTTCAGATCTACATCAACGGCGTCCCACATCTTTTCCGAGACGAAGGCGATCGCGTCGTCCACTTCGTAGCCGAGTTTGACCGGCAAATTCGGCAAACGGCATTCGGCAACAAGGTCCTCCCTGAGGTGGTTCCGCGTTGGAGCAAGGTGAACGTTTATGAGGACAAGGGCGACACGCCTCAGTCTGTTGCCGAAAAGGTAGTTCGCGAGGCCAGGCAACAATCGGCTGCTGCAACACCCAAGGCGTCAAGGGTCGATCACAATCCACAGGACCTGAGCGCACATTCAGTAGCGCGTAATGACAGGGCGACTCCGCGTGCGGTACCGCAGGCTGAAGCTTCATCGTCAACCTATCTTGTAGGCACGCTTGTCGAATGGGGTGAGATGCAGTTCCCCAACCGCAAGCCTGGCGGCAAACCAAACTACACGTCGTTTGCTGTGAAGCTCGATACGGACTCCGGCATGAAGACGCTGCAGGGTGAAGGGCTCAAGGATGTCCTGGCCGAAGCGCGTTGTGAGGTCGGAGAACGAGTCGGCATCAAACGCCTATACAAAGAGAAAGTTCCTGCTTTCGACCAAAGTACCGGTCGTCAAATTATTGATAAAGACACCGGTAAGCAAAAGCTCTGGGACCGTTGGGTCTGGTCGATCAACCGTATTCATTGACAAGGAAGCAACATGGCATCCGTAAACAAAGTAATCCTCGTAGGTAACCTCGGGGCCGATCCTGAAACACGTTATATGCCCAGTGGTGACGCTGTCACCAACATTCGCCTCGCTACCACGGATCGCTACAAGGACAAGCAGTCCAACGAGTTCAAGGAAGCAACCGAATGGCATCGAATTGCATTTTTCGGCAAGCTGGCAGAAATCGCTGGCCAGTATCTGAGGAAGGGCTCGTCCGTCTACATCGAGGGCCGCATCCGTACTCGCAAGTGGCAGGACCAGTCCGGCCAGGATAAGTACAGCACCGAAATCGTTGCTGATCAGATGCAGATGCTGGGCGGCCGCCAAAACGGCCAATCTGCTGATGATGACGCGAGCGAGGGCGCCGGCCGTCGCGCTAGCGAAGACCAGTCGCACGGTCAACGTCAGCAGCAGCGTTCGACGAGCGGCGGTGCTAGTGCACGCAATGCGCAACAAGGCGGCTATGGCGGTGGCGGCGCGCAGCGTGATGGATTCGACGGGTTCGATGACGACATTCCGTTCCTTTCGGGGAGGGCGCTCGACGGAATTCCCTTCCGACGCTAAGGCGCACCGATCGAAGGGCGAGCGATAGTCCCTTTGACCTCCAGCTCACGCTGCGTTGTACATCTTTTCCCTACTTCTGCCGGAATCCGGCAGAAGTAGCGGCATCTCTCCTGTCTGTGCGGCCCTCGCCGCGATCCACCAACTTCCAACTACGCATGACGCCATGCTGAAAAGACCTTCTGGTTAAGCCGGGATGTCTTTTGAGCAAGCGTTCCTTCGCCTGTTTCAGGCATCGACCAACCACTCCCTCAGGAGTCATCCCATGCAAGATATCAGTGAGATTGTGAAGAGCTGGAAGGCAGAGCAGTGGGACGCCCTCATTGCTCAGTATCTGCCAGCCGGCATCCTCACGGATTCCTTCTGGCGCGGTCGCCCTGGTCCGTGCCCGATATGCGGAGGCAAGGACCGGTTTTCCTACACCAGAAATCGCGGCCGCGGCGACTGGGTATGTCGCAAATGCAATGCCGGTAGCCCCGCTGGTGGTGACGGTCTGGAATTGATCCGTCGATACACCAACATGTCCTACTCGGAGTTGAAGCGCCGGCTCAATGGACAGTGCAGCGAGCCGCTTCCACCGGTTGCGGCACGGGTGCCGGCACGCGAAGTCGTGCCGCCAAGTGAGCTGATGAGGCGCGTCATGAAGCAAATCAGCAAATCGAAGCCGGTTCAACCCGGCGATGCAGTCATGCGCTACCTCGCGGCAAGGGTGCCGGGCCTGCGTGCTCCTATCCCGCAGTCGCTACGTATCGCCGCGCAGGACTATTGGCACGAGCGAAAAGTGGTTGGGAAGTTTCCGACCATCGTCGCCGAGTACCGGCTGGCTGACGGCAGACTCGCCACTGTGCATCGTACGTCGTTGCATCCGGACAAGCCGGAGAAAGCGATGGTCGTGTCGGAGGATGGCGAGATTCTGCCTAGCAAGCGTAACTACACAGGTGCGCTTCCGCTGGATGGTGGTGCTGTCCGATTGATGTCGCCGCGCCATGGCGAGATCGGTGTAGCCGAAGGCATCGAGAATGCCTACGCCGCGTACATGCTGTTTCGTGTGCCGACGTGGTCTTGCCTGAACCGAGTGCTGATGAGCAAGTTCGTGGTACCGCCCGACCTGGGGATTCACACGGTGCATATCTTCGCCGACTTTGACAAGGTCGATGCGATGACTGGGAAGTCTCCTGGCATGGCCGACGCGCTCACGCTGCAAAAGCGTCTGCGGCACGAAGGCTTCAACGTAGTGCTGCATCGACCGAAGGTTCGGGGCAGCGACTTCTGCGACGAATGGCGCACGGTCTTTCAGTTGCGCGAGATATCGCAGCAGGCGGTCGCTGCCTAGTTTCTTCATCGCCGCATGTAGCGGCAATTCTTTACCTCTGCCCTGTGGGTTCGCCCACAGGGGCGGGTTCCCTTGTGGCAGCCTCAACGGAGAAAGCAATGCCACAGAAAGGATTCACGATGATCGTCAACAAACTGCATATTCACGCCATGCGTAGCACGCCTACCCAGGATGTGCAGGCATGGAAGTCCGATGCGCAGTTCTTTCACGTCTATAGAAAGGATGGGCGCGACAGCTTGACGCTGCTCGAACGAAATCTCTCGTACGATTCGGCGGTGGATTTCTGCCTTGCACCTGGCACGCTTCACTGACGGGCGCCCATTCCGTTGAAAAAAAAAGCCCAGCATCTGCTGGGCTTTTTTTTTTAACAATGACCCGTCCTGAATAAGGTTGACACTTTTCCCCGCAGTCATGAGGAGAGTGCCTTGGAGATGGATCGAAAGCGAACGCAACGGGACTACACGCTTGCCTTTAAGTTAGCGGTCGTGGAGGACGTGGAAAAAGGCGAACTGACGTACAAGCAGGCGCAAGACAAGTATGGAATCCAGGGAAAGTCGACCGTGCTGGTATGGTTACGCAAGCACGGACTACAGGACTGGAGCGGCTCCTTGCCACAGGGCGCCCGGTACACCAGGATGAAAAATCAAGAGAAGGCCAAGCCCAGCACACCGGAGCAGCGTATCAAGGAACTAGAAGTCCAGTTGCGCGAGGCGCAGGAGAAAGCGCGGTTGTTTGAGGCGGTGATCGACGTGATCCAGAAGGAGCACGGGGTTCGCATTGTAAAAAAGCCTTTGGGCAAGTCCTCGCGCAAGAGCTCGTCCAAGGGCTAAGCGTTAGCAGGGCTTGCCGTTACATCGGCATCAGCCGCCAGGCTTACTACAAGCGCTGCAACAGCGAGCTTCGACAAGCGGCCCGGGATGCCCGGATCTGCGCATTGGTGGCAGAGGTGCGACTGCGCCAGCCACGCATGGGCACTCGCAAGCTGCAGCACGTCTTGCGAGCTCCGCTGGAGAAGGCGGATATTCAGGTGGGTCGTGACCGGCTGTTCGACATCCTGCGTGCGGCCAGGCTGCTGGTGAAGCCGCATCGGGCCTATCACAAGACCACCCACAGCCATCACCGCTTCCGGCGCCATCCCAACCTGCTCAAGGACGGGCCGCAGAAGGTAGTGCCCAGCGCAGCCGAGCAGGTCTGGGTCGCTGACATTACTTACTTGCCCACCGCCCAGCAGACGGTCTACCTGAGCCTGGTCACGGATGCCTACTCGCGAAAAATCGTGGGCTACCACGTCCACGACAGCCTGCAGACCGAGCAGGTGAGTCAAGCCTTGAAAATGGCGCTGCGCTCGCGACGCACGCGGCAGGCGCTGATACATCATTCGGACCGTGGAGTTCAATACTGCTCCACCTACTACCAGGCCATCCATCAACGGCATGGTCTGACCTGCTCCATGACCGACGGCTATGACTGCTACCAGAACGCCATGGCCGAACGCATCAATGGCATCCTCAAAGGGGAGTTCCTCTTGAACCGTCCGCAGGATCTGCAGCAGGCAGCTCGTATGGTGAGGGAGTCCGTAAGGATCTATAACCAGGAACGACCCCATCTGTCCCTGAAATACAAAACGCCCGATGAACTTCATCGGGCGTCTGTTGCCTTGACGGGCTAGGCGCCCGTAGGCGCCATCAAAACCTGTCAACCTATCTCAGGACTTGACACAATTGAATCTCAGGCACGTCTGTCGACCGCCTTGTAGATCTCGATAG
Source organism: Cupriavidus sp. (assembly GCF_057315035.1). Taxonomy (NCBI): domain Bacteria; kingdom Pseudomonadati; phylum Pseudomonadota; class Betaproteobacteria; order Burkholderiales; family Burkholderiaceae; genus Cupriavidus; species Cupriavidus sp. The sequence continues at coordinate 99,040 of NZ_DBHKYV010000027.1, forward strand.
CAGCCTGCACAACGCAGAAGCCAATGCCGACGTAGAGCATGAAGCGCCTGACATCGTCGGGGGTGGAGAGGTACTCGAACATTGATTGCTCCTCAGTAGTGTTTAGTGATGGATCCAGTTTGCCTTAAAAGAGATGACATCAAGGTCACCAACTACACAAACTGAGCCGTGGCCGCATTGAGGGCGTCAAGATCTAGGAACTCGAACCCTGATGACGGGGCGGCCTGCGCTGTCGGGCCAACGTCCTGGCGCCGTTGGAGCGGGGGCGGTGTTGTCGGGACGCTGGCCACGACCGCTGTGGGTCCCAGCGCGGGGGGGAGCGGCACGACGGTCGGTGCGGACTCAGGCGCCGGCGTGAGTGTCGGCGCTAAGTTAGCGGCAGAATCGCCCGCAGACGGGGAAGTCGATTTGGTGGAAGTCGGCGATGGAAGCAATATCGCATCTCCCCCAATCCCGCTGTTCAAGGTAGAAAGGCCAGACGTTGCCAGCCGCTTCAGGATGAATGCCCGATCCCGGGCGCTGGAGATACCGCGCAAGTACCGCAGCAACTCCGGCGTGGAATCGGCTGTCAACGTCAGCTTGATCTCCAGCTTGTCCATTTTTTCCCCGTGTTATGCGGCAGCTTTATTCTTGTGTCGTGCGGCTCCAATGGTGTAGAAGCCACGAACGTTCGCAAAGCACGGCGAGTCCATCATATGGATATCGTTCAGCGGAAACGCTGCGCGAATTGTAGGCGCGTAAAGCGCCGCACCGCCGCCGGTGAGAATGATGGCGCGGATATCGTCGGTGCGTCCCACCTTCGATTGCAGTTCCTTGATGGACTGATGGGTGACCGCCATGGCCTCAGGGAGGTAGCGGTTCAAATCAAGATCCTGTTTATAGAACAGCAGCGAGCCAGTCGTGCGCAGTGCGTGGTCGACGCGTTCGATGGCGTCAAACGGCTGTCCCTGTTCGGATGAGATGAGGCTGGCGATCTGCTGGTACACGCGCGCAGCGCCTCCCGGCACACCACCACTTCGGGTGTCGTCCATCGTGTATCCACGCGCCACGATCCAGTCCGTGGTGAAGTAGCCTACATCAATGACGAGGTACGAGTTATCGGGATCATATTGCTTTCCGCTCTGCTGCATGTAGGTAAGCAGTGTGCCGAGCGGTTGCGGCAACGGCATTACCGATTTGACCTCAATGGGGCCCCAACCAAAGTCCAGTTGGCCAGTGAAGCGTTCGCGTAGATAGCCCGCATACTTTTGCGTGTTGTGTACTGGTAGGCCCAGCACGAGGCGATCGATTTCGGAGGCGCCGGAATAGAAGAGCGCGCCTGCCAGTAGCGCCGCATAGTTCGGCGTCGTGACATAGTCCTCCGCCAGGGCACGGCCGGTGTTGTAGGCGCCGCTGAGCGAGACGCCGGGACCAACTTCGTATCGTGCGCCATCCACTACTACATTGACCACCCTGCGTGCCTGAAATGGGGTACCAGTTTCAGGTGTCAGGTTCGAGGTGGCCGCTTGCGGCGCAAGAGACGGAAACATGTCTGTCTTGATCTCCGATCCCATGGCGAACGCCGTCTTGGTGTTGCCATAGCCCACGTCGACCGCCAGCGTCGATGCCTTCACGATTGTCGATTCGCCGAATTGCTGTTGCATGATGTCGCTCCCACACTATGTTGCGATGGTTGATGTGATGTTCGCAGGGAGCTGATGCCATAGCCCGCCAAGTACCCAAACTGACAGAATCGGTAACTTTCGTCCGAAATCTGATAGAGGGGATCAGCTCGGCGGTCTAACTCACGGTGAGTAACTAACAGATGGTCACCGTGAGGGCCTCTAAATGCCTCCCTATGCCTTCAACTCTACCGGCGGAAATTTGAAGTCAAGTCCGCAAACGCTCGCAAAATCCAGCATGTTTGTGTTGTCGATTTTTGTGGCGATGGGCTATTCTGTGAACTCCTACCGCGTCCCCGACGCATCGACTTGCCACATTTCGTGGCCCCTCCGGAGCGGCCGGCACGCAGATTCAAGTGCCAGGTCACTGCCTACTGTCCACGCCGCACAATGTCGCGGCATTTTTTTCAACTGGCTCAAGTACATACTGGCCCACACTGAGGACCCCGGACACTGCGATACCAATTGGCTTTGCGGTCGGTTTTGGGGAATGACACAGAATGAGGACATGTGCAGGCCGGACACCCGGACACATGCACTCCTCCATCCATCACACTTGCCCAGCTGCGAAGAGCGGGGTACGTGAACGCTAGACCCGACACGCTGCGGTTTAGATGTCACTACCTGACGGGCAGGACGTAGGTTGAACGAATCAACCTGACGCTCCAACACCATATCGAACGGCGTGCGCGGCCGTAGAAAAGAACAGCGCAACAAGAGTTACGCGGGTGGCGTAGTTCGGTGCTTGCACCGGGATGCGTTCGTGCGGGAGAGCGGTTCCTCCAGCAACCGGGTAGCCCGGCTAGTCGGATTGCGCGAATGCGCATCGGCTCTGTCGGGACAGTCATGCACGTCTTCTTCCACGTGAGGGCTGACCAGCCAAGGGAATCGCTTACGGACCCGGAAGGGAAAGACCATCGCCGATGGCTAAACGGCAAAGAATCGCGCGGGACGCGGCCTATGGGCGTTACGGGGAACGCCAAGGCCAACGTGCCGCCAAAACGAGTTCGAGAATGGAGAAGTAAATGCGGCAAGGCGCGGTGTTCAACATCACAGAGCTGCTGGCAAAGTACGATCTACCCACACGTATGAAAGCCGAGTTGGCGGCAGTCCTGGCTGAGAACCTAAGAAAGGTCCTTAGCGAGACAAGGAAGAGTCTCAAGCACTCCTCGCTAAAAACGCAAGAGCGTCGGATGTACACAATTTGCAGATCCTTCGTGGAGCTGCGTGAGCAGAAGCTCATGATCGAAAGCCCGTATTCGCTTCGGCATAAGCACATCCAGACTCTTGTGGACCGATGGATAGAGGAGGGTCAGACCGGTGGGACCATTGAGAACAAGCTTAGTCACCTGAAGGCACTCTGCAGGTGGCTCGGTAAGCATGATTTGATCCGGCCGCTGGGCGAGTACGCCGATCGGGAAGCGCAGGGACTGGTTCGATCGTATGTGACGACACGGGACAAGTCGTGGGAGGGAAATGGCGTCGACGCGGTGTCCGTCATTGCGAACATCGCTAAGGAAGCCCCCCATGTTGCAGTCCAGCTAAAGCTGCAGGCAGCGTTCGGGCTACGAATTGAGGAAAGTTGGTCGCTGAAGATTGCGACTGCATTAAGAAATCTCGATACGTTGCGCATCGTGGATGGGACGAAAGGCGGCAGAGCGCGCGAGGTACCCATTCGCTTGCGGCTCGAGGTGCTGGAGGAGGCGGCGAAGCTTATTGATCCCCTAAGTGGCTCGACAACCCCTGGCTCATACAGCATCCAACGATGGCGTGACCACTACAACGCCGTTCTACGTAAGCATGGCGTCTGCAAGAAGGGCCTGGGGGTGACGAGCCACGGCCTCCGACACGGCTGGATACACCAGATGTACGAAGATTTGGCCGGCACTCCGGCACCCGTGAAAGGTGGCTTACCTGCGGATCTGGAAGCGCATCGTCAAGCGATACAGGCCGTTGTGCTCGCTGCCGGGCATAGCAGAGCTTCGAAAAGCGGTGCATACCTTTCGACGTTCGTCGCCATGGCTCGTGAGAACAGGCCAACAGTCACATGGCACATGGTCGAAGCAGCACTGCGAAAACATGATGGCAATAAAGCAAGGGCTGCTGCCGAGTTGGGAATCAGCCGGCAAAGCCTATACCGTCGCATTGAGGCTGCAGACAGTATGTCCAGCTGAGTGCCCATTGCGGGCACATGCAAATAGTGTGAGCATGCTCAACCTATTTCCGCGGTAACACGTTATTTCCGTAGCGTGTTTTAAGGATAGGCATCCAAATCCCATATGTATGTAGACAAGATGTATCCCGACGATGTCATTCGCCGGGTGCTGGTAAATGGTGTCGGCTCATGCGCTACTGCGGAGTGGCCGTGGTTGTCGCCGCCTTGTCAGGGTGATGCGATTGTTCGTCGACGGGGCTTTCGCACGCTTTGGGGCAAGCTTCTACTCTATACCTACGAGGAATTTGAAACGCTGGAAGTTGGGGTCGAAGGCTATATCAGTGAGGACCCCTTCTTTGATCTTGGAAAGCTGTGGGGAAGCGACTCGACCGTGGGGACATTTCTGAGTGACCTGGTCTCAATGCATTTTGCGCGGATCACTCGTGGTGCCTTGTCCCGTGCAGGTTGGTGTCTCGACAACCACGACAAGGAGGGCGGTCGGATCTTTCGCGTGTCGTCTGCCGTGCCAACGCTCGACGAGGCGCAGAGTGTGCGCTTGGGAAAGGCTCTCGGCACGGCCATTCTGCGCGCCAACGTTGAGCATCTCTGTATTGCGTGCCAAGGCATTGCATATTTGGAAGGGCTGAAGGACTTTTCTGAGGCGCCCACTCGGCCAATACCGAACCAAGCGGGCTCTGGGTGAGAAAGCACGCGGTTATGGCGGTTCGTTTTGCCGGTCATTCGACAGGACAGCGTGCTTGAATATCGAGCATGTCCAACCCCTAAGGAGTTACTGTCATGACCAAATCTGAACTGATCGACGCGATTGCTAACGGCGTGGAAGGCTTGTCGAAGACCAAGGCCGAGCAGGCGCTCAATGCAACACTGAATGCCATTATGGACGCGGTGGCCAAGGGCGACACCCTTACCTTGGTGGGATTCGGCGCCTTCAGCAAGGGCGAGCGTGGAGAGCGCACGGCGCGCAACCCGCGTACGGGCGAAGAAATTCGGGTCGAGGCAGCGAAGACCGTGAAGTTCAAGGCAGGCCAGCGCTTCAAGGCCGCAGTCAATGGTGGCGCCGGTGAGCAGTGAAGCGGCGGCGAAATCGTTGCCCCGATACGTTCCGATTGCCCAGCTGCTGAACGAAACAGCGGAGGTCGAGCAGCGCATCGACGCCACGGCGCTCACTTATCGAGGCGTGATCTGTCACGTGTATGGCGTCCTCCATGGTCTGACCGGTGGTACCAACCGGCAGTACAGGTCTCTGGTGGAGCAGGCAATCGAGAATGCTCCCGGGGAACTCGTTTTTGGCGAGACGAAGTTCGGGAAGCTGTACCGCGGCATCCAGGTTGAGATGGACGATTGGACCGAGATCCCGTTGCGCGATGCCTTCCGGATGCAGTTCAAAGCGGCCCTAACGCCGATGCGCATGTTTATGGTGGCTGCCGGCATGCGGCGCGAGCGGCGAACAGCCACGGATCGCTTCGGGACGAATGGCGTTCGTCGTCTGCAGGATATTGGTGGATCTGCGGCCTTCCATGCTCTGTCGCCCGATGAACGCCGCAGGCTCGCCGGATTTCCCGAGCCTTACGCCTATCTCGTTGAAAACTGTCGTCGCCGGGCGGGTGTGGGCGACCGAAGCGGGCCAGTGTTTCCCGATCCGGACTGGCGCTGGCTCGCCATGATCGAGCCCGAACTGAACATTCCGTTGCGAAGCGTCTTCATGCTTGAATTTGCAGTGGAGCGGGCGCGGGTGCTCGGGGCCAGCGAGATTTCCCTGTTTGTGGGTGAAATCCACAACTCGGACATGGTATGGCTGGCGGGCTTCGACGAGGCGTTGGTGGACCAGGCGGTACGGGACATGGTGGACAGCGTCCGCTGGCGCGCCGTAGAGCTAGCCCGGGCGAGCATCCGTCCTTCCCGGCTTCGTTTTATCCTTGCTTCGCTGGCCGGGGCTTGTATCCCGCTGTCGTTCTACTTCGGCCTCGGGACGTGGCTCTGGCCCCGCCGCTGAAGGGGAAACCGGGAGCAATAGCGCGAAAGGCACGTCTCTGGGCGTGCCTTTCGTCGTTTTAGAGAGGAACATGTTCCTCCCGACCGGCCGGTGGGTGTCTATCGAGCGTAGGCGAGTACCAACGTGGCCAGCGCACTGGCATCGCCGACAAGGCGGTTGAGTGACGGTGTGGCGGTTCTGTCCCTCAGAGATTCGCCGGATACGAGCCATGCGAAGGCCACGCGGCGGGAAGTCTTTTCGCCCGGATGCGGCGTCGGCGCTGGCAGATCGAGTGCCGAAGCGCGCTGCGCGCGGGTTAGCGCAGGGAAGGGATCGACGCCAGTGAAGTGCGCCAGCTCGTCGATGCTGATCGCGCTGTATGCCAGCGTTGCGTCGTTGCGGACAACGTAGGCGGCGGCCCCGACGCCTGGCACGTAGACGGCCTTCCACAGGAAATCGGGGATTCGCACACGGCCGTTGAGGGTCCCGCTATCGCGCGAGAAAACCGGGCCGGTGACAACCTGGATAGCGCCATATTGACGCGCTAGCCGACGCGTCGAGGTTTCGATGTGGCTCCACGTGCGACGGTTGGAGGCGCTGTTCTGCGGCACGACGTTGGCCAGGCTGAAGCTCTCGGCCTGCGATGCCTTGTCCGCAAAGTCACCGCTTGGCGATAGGTGGCCTCGGTCCCAGCCAGATCGTGCGAAATCCGCCAGCCGTGCCCGATCAGCAGCAGGCAGACGATCTTCTTCGTAGAAGTCGCTGTCTCGCGGCAGCTTGCGGGCGGCGTCCACGGCTGCGGCTGTGAGGCGCTCGGCCGACCACACGGCAGTGCGGGTCTGGTTCGAATAGAGAACTGCGTATGCCCGATAGCAAAGTAGTCGGGTATTGCTTGCTGCCTGGGCAACCGAGGGTGTGCCGGCGGCGAGAACGTGCGCGCACTGAGCAGTGTCCTTTGCGGACGCTGCTGTCGTGCCGAGCGCCAGGGCGAGTGCAACTGCGAGATGGCGGATCATGCTGGAAGTACCTTGAGAAGGGGAGACACTTCTAGCTTGCCCGCACCACGACAAAGTCAAGGTTGCCAATGATCCGGCAGGCCATCGATGGCCTTGCCGATGAACTCTTGAAGGTCCAGCAGCGGCCAAACCTTGTCGACTAGCGACTCTTCGGCAATCTCTGCGCACATTGCGGGCACATGGTCGAAGCGGATCATCGGTGCGCCATCGATGTAGATAATCTTGGCGTGCTTCAGAAGCTTCTGATAGCGGGCCGCCTGCGAGACGACGGTTTCTGGTGGGTCGACGTGCTTAAAGACATAGCCAGGTTGAGCGAGCGCCGCGGCCATCGCGGCAAACTTGGGGCCGTTCGTTTCCCAGTCGGTGTTCGTAGAAGCGACCAGGTTCAGGAAGTACGGGATATCGGATGCAGTGAGCGTGCGCCGCGCCGTCATCGCAATGGCTTGCTGATCCGCAGGCCGGTGTTCGACGCGGTTGTTCCAAATAGCACTGAGCTGGGCAAAGGCGGTATCCGCATTCTCCGTGTCCGTTCGGATTGGCGGCGTGGATATGCCGCATTCCTCACAAACGATTACCGCCTGCAGCCGGCCGGCAATGTAAAGGGGAGCGCCGTCGCAATGGTCGCATTGGAGGAGGCCGCTGGGCATAGCAAAGGTTCGGTGCTGAAAATGCCAGCATTATGCCCGCTGGCGGCCTGCACCCGCTCAATCCGGGTGTTTGACTGTTCGATCACCGGTTGGCGTCGGCGAGGTACTGGGTTGTTGTGTCCAGCAGATCCCTGCACGCGGTGGTCTGGAAACCTTGGAGCATTCCAGCATGATCCCGTAGCGCGGCACCGATTTGCCAGAACTCGTTGAGCCAGTGGCCCGGTTCGCCCATGGGCCCGCCGGTCTGGCCAGTGAAGATGGCGCCGCGAATGGCGAGGATGGTTTCGGGCTCGGGATACTCTTGGGCTATTTCGTCGTGCATTGTGGTGGTGGTTTGATTTCGCTCGTCCATGAGGAAGCGAGGAAAACCTGTAGTTGTTCATGCGTGAATCCGGCTGAAGAGAGGATCTCCTTCAGTGCAGTAACACTGGCATGTTCGCGTTGGAAGCGGACGCCATGTGGTCGTCCGGTCGTGGCGTACTTGAGGAGAAGTGCCGGCCAGTCGCCGGCCCACGGCAACCTGGCGTTCAGCACTTCGCGCCCCTCGATCCGGACGCCTGCCAGCTCAATGGTGTCCAGTAGTGCCTGTTGCTTTTTGGCGCGTTCGTCATGGCCTCCATCGATAAAGTACCCGGAGAGGGCATCGAAGATGCGAGCCCGTTCGAAGCCCCATTGCTTGGCATCGTGCACTGCCCAATCAGGGGTCGTTTGTGCGATCCTGATCGGGACAAATTGGGAGAGATGGTCTCCAATGTTGACCAGTGTGAGGTCGATGTTCTGGTCAATCATCGTATCGAACAGCTCGAAAATCGTCGCCCGGAGTTGCTGGGAGTGGAAGTCATCTCCAGGGAAGATGGCCTCGGCCACGGCCGTGCCGTACTTGGCTGCGGTGACATCGGTAAATAACTTCATGGCAGTTCCGTTGGACTCTTCGTTGGACCAAAGCCTATCACGCGCTATCAGGGTGGCTGTCGGGGCCGCCAGTTGGGATTCGCTGGCGTCGGCGGGCAAGCGCATGCCACTGTGTGCATCAGGCGAAGCTCCTATTCGAAGTCAGGGCAGATCTTGCGACAGGGCTTGGGAACGCGTCGTGCAGGATCCCATCGAGGAGGCGGCCAGCCGCCTTCTTGCCGACACGGTGCATGACGGTCACAGGGAAGCGACCTTCATCCCTGGCTTGCATGAAATCCTTCCCGTTGGTCAGTTGCTGGCCGAGCGTGTCGAGGCAGTTTCCGCCAGCAATCCAGGTATCGGCCTTGTTCACCCATTGGTCGAACGTCTCGAAGGTCCGGAAAGTGGCTTCACCGGTGGTCGTCAGCGCAGCGTTCGTGTGCCATTCCCCCCATTGCTTCAGGAGGAAAGGTACGCCGGCGGCCGCGCATTGGTCGCGCAAGCTGCGGGGCCACGCGGGCAGCATGTAGCGAGCACCGGGCCCGGACTCGCCCCCGGCGATGATCCAGTCGATGGCGCCCGGGTCATACTCGTTGCCCGATGTATGCAGCAGCTCGCTCGTGGCCGTGGAGAAGACATCCACGTGGCCAAGCAACGGTTCCATCGACAGAAAGCGTATCTTTGCCGGTGTACGGAGTAGCTTCGGGATGTCCCGGTCGGCCTCGGCCTGGTTCACGATCGTTGCACCCAGCCAGATATCAGCGGGGGCGTTACCAGCGATCCAGGTCGCCAGCCAAGGTACGAGAGGGTTGTCGGCGAAATCCTCGCGCGCCATCAAGGCGTTAAAAGCCTCGCCCATCCGCTTCGTGGCGTTGCCGATACGTTTGGTCAGCACCAGCTTGTCGAGGTTTGGCGTTTGGCGCCAGACGTCCAGCATGTCGATGAACCACTCGATCGGCACCTCGTTGTCGAAGACGTCGGCAAGGCTCGCGCAGAAGACGCGCTGCCGTCGGCCGTGTACGGCGGCGAAAGCTGCGTGCGCGGCGTTCCAGCGGAACATTTTTCTCCAGTTGGCGGCCGAAGTGCGGCGCCGTGGTGCCCCGGGTCCCCAGTTCGTGGCCACGCCACCTCCGAAGCGGGCGTTGCGCGTCTCGGCGTAGCAGTGGTCGCAGCCGGGGCCAACCTTTTGGCAGCCTTCCCAAAAATTATCTAATGAAACCTTGTTGTTGCGCATTGAGAAGTCGCTGTCACCCAGGGGC
>NZ_DBHKYV010000028.1:0-103680 GCF_057315035.1 Cupriavidus sp.
GGACCGGGGACATGGTGGACACATGTGCGAGGACATGGTTGACACATTCTAGGCGCCGGGAGTCTGGTGCTTAGTTTGTGTTTTTGTCCGATTTGCCATTCCGGTGCGTAAGTCGATCTGGCCGATTTCGAAGCGACTGAACCAGATGGCAAATACGCCGTCATTGTCGGTCGCGCGCAACGCTATCGGCTGACCGATGAAGGCTTTGCCTATCTTGATGCGCCGACTACCCACCATGATTCTGGCGCTGCTATCGACCTTGTAGCAACGATCCCCGGGCAGATATTCCACCGCTGCCAGCCTTTCCGGATAGGCGACGCTACTCATGCAATAGCGCTGCGCTGGCACGTTCATGTCCAGGGCTTGATGGGGGCGCTCGTGGTTGTAGACGTGCCGGTATCGATCAAAGACTTGTTGCGCCTCGGCGTTGTCCCTGAAGCACCGGTGCTGCAGAACTTCGGCCTTGAGAGTGCGGTGAAAGCGCTCATCCTTGCCTTGTGTCTGCGGATGATAGGGGCGCGAGTGACTCACTCGGATGCCAAGCTGCATCAGCCAGACTGTCAGCCGAGTAAAGCCCAGCCCGGTGTCATCCGTACAGCCCCAGGGCGAGCCGTTATCCATGGTGATCCGCTGTGGCAGCCCGAAATGGCGAAATACGGCAATGAGCTGCTGTTGCACGGTCTGTCTGCGCTGATCGTCGCAGGCGGCCAGACACAGGTTGAAGCGTGAGTAGTCGTCAATCAGCGTCAGTGGATAGCAGACGCCATGCTCATTGGGCACTTGCCCCTTGAAGTCCATCTGAAGCAGTTCATTGGGACTCGCGTGCTCGAATCGCTTCCAGGGCGTGGCTTTGGCGCTGGCCTCCGGATCGATCAGGCCATGCCGATGCAGGATTGAGGTCACCGTGCTGGGGGCAGGCGCACCAACATGGCCGAGATCGGACAGTCTGCGGCTGATCTTGCGCCCGCCCCAGGCGGGGTGTTCACGCCGTAGCGCCACAACCAGTGCTTCGAGATCCTCTGAGGTGCGCTCAGGGCTATTAAGCGGTCGTCGAGGTCGATCCGCAAGCCCGGCAACCCCTTCTGCCTGGTGCCGGGCCAGCCACTTATACGCTGTTTGCGGACTGATCGAAAAGCGTCGGCACAACTCCCGACGATTGCATCCCGGCTGCGATGCCAAGGCAATGAACTCGAGGCGAAGGCTCATGGTGTCTCGCGTGCTCCATGACATGGGTTGTTCTCCCGAGCAAAAATCTGCTCGGAAGTGTCAACCATGTCCTCGCACACCTGTCACCTATGTCCCCGGTCCATACACCCCTCTCCCGCGTTGCGGGCGAGGGGAGACAACCTACAGTGCAGTTAGCCCAGGCGGATTTCCGCGGCCAGGCCGCCGCCTTCGCGGTTGCGCAGCTTCAGCGAGCCGCCGATTGCCAGCGCCAGCTGGTGGGCGATGGCAAGGCCCAGGCCGCTGCCGCCGGTCTCGCGGCTACGTGAGCCTTCCAGCCTCACAAAAGGCTGCAAGACCGCTTCGAGCTTGTCTTCCGGGATACCGGTACCACGATCGAGCACTTCGATCGTCACGGTGTCGTGCTCGCGGCGCACGATGAGTTCGGCGGCCCCGCCAAACTTGATGGCGTTGTCGACCAGATTGGTCAGGATGCGTCGCAGCGCGTGCGGACGGGTCACGATGGCACCGCCCGCGTTCTGCAGGATTGTCACGGCCTTGCCGGTGTCCTGGTAGTCATACACCAGGCTTTCCACGAACGATCCAAGGTCGATGCGCGAAGCCTTCTCGCCTTCGCCACTGGTGGTGCGCGCGTAGGCCAGTCCTTCCTGCACCAGCGTCTGGATCTCTGCAAGGTCGTTCACCATCTTGCGCTTTTCTTCGGAGTCCTCGGCCATCTCGGCGCGCAGCTTCATGCGCGTGATCGGCGTCTGCAGGTCGTGCGAGATCGCAGCCAGGATCTGCACGCGCTCCTCAACGAAATGCGCGATCCGGTCGCCCATGGCATTGAAGGCCCGCGCCGCGCGTGCCAGCTCGGTAGGGCCGTCTTCGTCGAGTGGCGGCGATTTCGCGTTGGGATTGAGCGAATCGGCGGCCTTGGCCAGCGCCACCAGCGGACGGATCGCCAGGCGCACTGCAAACCAGCAGCAGAAGAGCAACAACGCCAGTTGCAGTACCAGCACATACGGCAACCAGTCGGCAATCGGCGTCATGCGCGGATGCACGTCGATGGTCAGCGGGTTGCCGTCACTGAGCGTCAGGTGCGCCTGCAACTGCTTGCCATCGCCGGGAATCGACACCACCGTGACCGGGTAGTGGGTCCCGGTGGCTTCCATGATGCGTTCCGCGATGTCCTTGCCGCGTTGGGTCATTTCGGGCACGCCGGGCAAACCCGGCCCGAGGATGTACTGATAGTTGCCGCGGTTCACCCGTGGCAACCATTGCGGGCGCTCCGCCGCAGGAATGCGGTCCAGGATCGCCACCGACGTGGCCACGTCGGTTTCCAGCGTGCCCAGCATCACCTGCCGCGCCGACAGATAGCGCTCGGAGAACAGCACCGCAAATGACGTGAGATGCGCGATGATCAGGCCCGCCAGCAGGATCAGGAACAGGCGCGACCCCAGAGTGCGCGGCCAGCGCCAGCGGTGAGTGTTCACTGACGCGCCTCCTTGATCTCGACCGGCATCGCGAACACATAGCCTTCGCTGCGCACGGTCTTGATATAGCCCGGTTCGCGCGCGTCGTCGTTGAGCCGTTGGCGCAACCGGCTCACCAGCAGATCGACCGAACGTTCGAACATGTCTGCCTCGCGTCCCTGCGTCAGGTTCAATAGCTGGTCACGATTGAGCACGCGCTGCGGGTGGTCGACAAACACGCGCAGCAACCGATATTCGGCCCCGCTCAGCGCCACGATGGTGCCGTCACGGTCGATCAGATGGCGCGCCGTGGTATCGAGTTGCCATTCGCCGAACGCCAGCATCTGGCCCGCCTCGGAGATCTGCAGGTTGGGTGGCAACATCCGGGTGCGGCGCAGCACGGCCTTGATGCGGGCCAGCAGTTCGCGCGCGGCAAACGGCTTGGTCAGGTAATCGTCGGCACCCATTTCCAGGCCGACGATGCGGTCGGTCTCGTCGTCGCGCGCGGTCAGCATCAGGATCGGCGTGGCCTTGTGCTTGCTGGCACGCAGTTCGCGGCACAGCACCAGTCCGTCGTCGCCGGGCATCATGATGTCCAGCACGATCAGGTCCACCGTGTTGGCTTCCAGGAACTGCCGCATATGCCGGCCATCGGGCGCCATGGTCACGCGCAGGCCGTTCTTGGTCAGGTAGGTCGAGACCAGTTCGCGGATTTCCCGGTCGTCATCAACAATCAGTACATGGTCGACGTGCGATTCCATCAGAGTCACCCTGGCAAATTGGCATTGTAAGAATGTGGACGATTCGTCCTGTTGGCGAGATTGTATGGGCGTCGCCAACTTCGCGTGTATCGCAATGTATCTGGCACCGCCGGCCCCACAAAGCGGTACAACTTCGGCCGTTGGCGACACATTAACGGTAGATCACGGGTGTCTGATTGGGGCATGCCAGATTGCTGGCCCGAAGCTTTCCTGAAAGAGCCCCGATCATGACCCTGCTGATCCTTGCCTACCTGGGCGGTGCCCTGACCATCCTGAGCCCGTGCATCCTGCCGGTGTTGCCGTTTGTGCTGAGCGGCAGCGGCCAGCCGTTCATGCGCGGCCGGCTGCCAATGCTGGCCGGCATGGCGCTGACCTTTGCCGCGGTGGCCACGCTGGCGTCGGTAGGCGGCGCCTGGGCCGTGCGGGCGAATGAATACGGTCGCTATGCAGCGCTGGCCCTGCTGGCGGTCTTCGGCGTATCGCTGCTGGTCCCCAGGCTGGCCGCAGCCCTGGCGCGGCCGGTGGTGGCTCTGGGCAACCGGCTGGCCGGCGGCGATTCGTCCAAGGCATCGTCGCCTTGGGCCTCGCTGCTGCTTGGGGTAGCCACGGGCATGCTCTGGGCGCCCTGCGCCGGTCCGATCCTTGGCATCGTGCTGACCACGGCTGCGCTGCAAGGCGCCAGCGTGCAGAGCTCGTTGCTGTTGCTGGCCTATGCGGCCGGCGCGGCCACCTCGCTGGCCGCGGCGTTGGGCATCGGCGGACGCCTGTTCGCAGCCATGAAGCGATCGATGGGTACCGGCGAATGGCTGCGCCGGGGTCTGGGCGTGGGCGTACTGGGTGGCGTGGCGGCAATTGCCATCGGCGCCGATACCGGACTGCTGGCACGCTGGTCGATTGGCGCGCCGGCGCGGCTGGAACAGGGGTTGCTCGAGCGGTTCCACCCCAATGCTGCCACCCGCCAGGCCGTCAACGATATGCCCGCCCCGGGTGCCGGCGTATTGCTGGCCGCCAACGACACCAGTGCCGGCCTGGGTATCCGCCTGCCCGTGGAAGGCCAGATGCCCCCACTCGATGGCGCGGTGAAATGGTTCAACACAGGCAACAACGCGCCGTTGTCGCGCGACCAGTTGCAGGGCAAGGTCACGCTGGTCTATTTCTGGACCTACTCATGCATCAACTGCATCCGCTCATTGCCGTACCTGCGCGCGTGGGCCGACAAGTACAAGGATCAGGGCCTGACGGTGATCGGCGTGCATACGCCCGAGTTTGCATTCGAGAAGAATCCGGAGAACGTGCGCCGTGCCATTGCCGATTTCAAGATCGGCTTCCCGGTGGCCGTGGATAGCGACTACCGTATCTGGCGCGCCTTCAACAACAACTACTGGCCAGCGGCTTACTTTGTCGATGCACGCGGCAATATCCGTCATCACCAGTTTGGCGAAGGCGACTATGCCAACTCGGAGCGCGTAATCCAGTCCCTGCTGGCCGAAGCCGGCAAGCCATCGGCTTCGCGCGAGCTGGTGATTCCCGACGCGCCGGGCGCGCAAGCGGCACCCGATCTCAAGGACGTGCGCTCGGGCGAAACCTATGTCGGCTATGAGCAGGCGTCGAACTTTGCTTCGCCGGGCGGCGTCCGGCAGGATGTCTCGCACGGCTATACCGTGGGCGGCAATCTGCGCCTGAACCAGTGGGGACTGTCCGGCCAGTGGACGGTCGGCCCCGAACGGGCCACGCTCGACCGCGCCGACGGCAGCGTGACCTATCGCTTCCATGCGCGCGACCTGCATCTGGTGCTCGGCCCCGCCGCCGACGGCCGTGCCGTACGTTTTCTGGTGAAGATCGACGGCAAGGCGCCCGGTGCCAGCCACGGCGCGGACATCGACGCGAACGGCAACGGCGCCATTACCCAGACGCGGCTCTACCAGTTGGTGCGGCAGGCGGGCGAGGTGGGCGACCACACGTTCGAGATCCGCTTCCTGGACCCGGGCGCGCTGGCCTATGCCTTTACGTTTGGCTGAAGGGGCGACGATGGTGGCCGCGATGATGGCCGCGATGAATTTTGACCTGCGTGCTGGCTCGTGGCAGCATCGCAGGTCAAAATCACCGCACCACCATCAGGAGCTTGAATGATCGGGATTCGTCCAGTACTGATCGCCGCCATCGCCATGCCATTGCTGGCAGCATGTGCCAGCGGCTCGAACATGGAATACCTCGAGTCGCAGGACGGGAAGCAATTCCATTCGGACGCCAGCGTGGGCGACCTTGTACTGTGCCTGAAACAAAAGCTCGGCGACGATGCCAATGTGCAGGCCTACCCGGAGCCCGGCAAGGTCGACGTACGAGTCGGGTTCGGCCACCGCGCCGATGCCGGCTACTCGTACCTGGTCAATCTGCGCGCAGCGCGCCAGGGTACCGACGTCGAGATCCGCAGTGCCGGAGAGTGGCGGCCGATGCTGAGCCAGGGCCGCGTCACCGGGTATATCAAGGACTGCAAGCCCGGCACCGCGGCGCGCTAGGCTGCGTCAGTCTGCCAGGCCCATCGCCCGCGCCTGCGCCAGCACCGCGCGGGCGCGTTCCACGAACGGGCGGTCCACCATCTTGCCGTCCACCAGGTAAGCGCCAACCCCTGCCGCATCGGCCTGGTCGGCGGCCGCGACAATGCGTTGCGCCGCCGCGATCTCGGCCTCGGAAGGACGGAATACCTCATTGGCCAGCGCAATCTGGCTTGGATGGATACAGCTCTTGCCAAGATAGCCCAGGCGACGCGCCAGTTCGGCTTCGGCACGATAGCCGTCGGCATCCTTGACATCGGCAAACGCGGCATCGTAGGCAAACACGCCGGCTTCGGCGGCGGCCATGCGCATCTGGTACATGGTCTGTGCCACGGCCAGCGTCTCGCGCCGATGAATCCCGGCCGGCTCGAACAGGTCCGCATAGCCGAGTTGCAGGCCCGCCACGCGCGCATCGGCGGCAGCCACTTCGTAGGCCTTGCGCAGTCCGCGCGGCGATTCGATATTAAGCAGCAGCTTTACCTGCCCGGTCACGCCATCCATCCCATTGGCGGCTTCGGCGCGCGCCACCGCTTGCGCGGCAGCGTGCACCTGCTCCACCGCTTCCACCTTCGGCACATTGATCAGGTGCAAGCCCGCGCGCACCACAGCGGCAATATCGGCTTCGAAGTGCACGGTATCGGGTGCGTTCACGCGCACGATAATGGTCTTGCCCGATGCCGCGGTTCGGCCCGATTCCAGCAAGGCTTGCAGCGCGGCACGCGCTTCGGCCTTGCGCGGCTCCGCCACGGCGTCTTCGAGGTCGAACGACAGTGCATCGGCCGCACTGGCCAGCGCCTTGTCGAACAGCTCCGGGCGCGATCCCGGCACGAACAGTTTGCTACGCATGATCGCCCTCATATTTACTCGGCGCGGATGTTGCGCGCCTTGACCAGCGCACCCCAGCGCGATGCCTCGGACTGCACGAACTTGCCGAACTGCTGCGGCGAGTTGCCGACCGGTTCGAGTCCCATCTGGCGCAATTTGTCCTGTACGTGCGGGTCAGCCACGGCACCCTGCACTTCCTTGGCCAAGCGCGCCACGACATCGGGTGGCGTGCCGCGCGGCACCCAGACCCCATTCCATTCGAGCACTTCGAAATCGGGCAGGCCGCTCTCCGCCAACGTCGGTACGTCCGGCAAACCCGGGTTGCGCTTGAGCGATGTCACGGCCAGCGCCTTGAGCTTGCCGCCCTTGGCATAGTTCAACGTGGACGCCACGTTGCCGAAGTAGGCCGACACCTGGTTACCCATGACATCGGTCAGTGCCGGCGCACCGCCCTTGTACGGCACGTGCAGCAGGTCGATACCGGCCTTGGCATTGAGCAGTTCACCGGCCAGATGCGAGCCGCTACCCGCGCCGGCCGACGCAAACGTGAGCTTGCCCGGATTGGCCTTGGCATAGGCAATGAAATCCTTGATGTTCTTGTACGGCGCGTTGGGCGGCACCACCAGGATATTGGCGGCGGTAGCCACCAGCGAGATTGGCACCAGATCCTTGAGCGGGTCGAACGACATCTTGCGCAGGCTCGGATTCACCGCAAAAGCCGATGCATCGTAGAGCACCGTGTAGCCATCGGGCGTGGCCTTGGCAACCGCTTCCTCGCCTATCACGCCGGCAGCACCGGGACGGTTGTCGATCACGACCTGTTGGCCCATCGATGCGCTCATGCGCTGCGCAATCACGCGTGCGGTGTTGTCGGCGCCGCCACCGGCGGAATACGGCACGATCATGCGGATCGGGCGATCAGGGTATCCGGCGGTGGCCAGCAGCGGCGCACAGGCGGCCACGGCAACCAACAGGTTGCGGCAGGTCGAAAGCATGAACAGGTCTCCAGTTTCTATTTGAATTCGATGGTCAGACGGTGGCGATCGGGTTGGTCGGCGAACCCACCGCGCGTGGCAGATGCATCGGTGGCGCGGTCAGCAGGAACGATGCGCGACCCGCCTGACGCAACCACGCGGCCAGCGGCGTCAGGTGCCACATCTCGCCAAGTGGAATGCCCAGCTTGACCAGGCAGAGCTCGTGCAGCGGCAGCAGCGGTCCCGTGGTGCCCGGCGGCAGGCCATGGCGACGCTCTTCCACCGCATGGTTGTCGGCGGCAATCGCCGCGATACCTGCGTCGTCGATCCATTGCAGCAGCCGTGCATCGGTACCGTCGAGCACGGCACACGCGTTGCGCAGCACACTGTGGTCGTCGGTGGCGGACATCTGTAGCGCCATATCGGCCAGGCCAGTGTGCACGCAGAGGATATCGCCGCGCTGCACGTCCACATGGTCGGATTCGATCACGCGCATCAGATCGTCATAGCCCACCGCATGGCGCGCGGTGCCGAAGTGATGTTGCAGGTCGACCAGCGTGCCGCGCCCCTGGATGCCGCGTGCGGCCATTGGCGCAATCGACAGCGCATCGGCGCCAATGAAGGTGCCGTCGGGTGCGCTGCCAGACCCTACCGAGAAGCCGTTATAGCCCACCGTCTCCGCAGTGCCGTCGCCATTGGCATCGAACAGGCAGTTCACGTGGCCCAGCGCATCCCATTGCGTCGAGTATTGCGGTGACAGCATGACGTGGTCGTCGCTGATCACATCGGTGGCACCCGGTATGTCGCCGCCCATCGGGCGATTGAACACGCGCTGGCCATCCTTCTCGGACGGATGCAGCACAGGCGGACGCCGGCGCGGGTTCAGCACCCCGGCACGTGGCACATCCAGCGGCAGGCTGAGCGAGAACGTCAGCCCTGCGCGCACTTCGCGTACCGCGGCCAGTACCTGCGTGGGGCCGATCAGGTTGAGCCGGCCAAGCTGGTCATCGGGGCCAAAGTCACCCCAGTTGGCGCCAGCGGGACGTTGGGTCCAGCGCGGATTCGCGGCCATCATGCAACTCCGTCCACATCGGCATCGATGACCACGCCGGCAGCCTTCAGTTCGGCAATGCGCGCGTCACTGAAGCCCGCATCGCGCAGCGCTTCGGCCGAATGCTCGCCCAGCGTTGGCGCCGCGCGCCGGAACGAGCCGGGGGTGCCGCCGAGCCGTGGCGAAATATTGTGGACCGGGATCTGTCCCATCTCGGCGTCGGGAAGCTCCACCACGATATCGCGCGCCTGGAAGTGTGGATCCTGCTCGATATCGGCAATGTCATAGATCGGCCCGATGGTGACCCCGGCCTTGTCGAAGAAGGCCACGCAGTCAGGCTGCGTCATCGTGCCAAGAAACTCGCCGATGATGCCGTCGAGCAACGTCGCGTGCTTCACGCGTTCGGCATTGGTCGCAAAGCGTGCATCGGCAATCAGTTCGGGCCGGCCGATGGCGCGGAACAGGCGCTCGGTCATTGCCTGCGTCGAAGCTGACAGGCAGACCCATTTGCCGTCGGAAGTCTGGTAGGCGTTGCGCGGCGCGCTATTGGTCGAGCGGCTGCCGGTGCGCGGCTTCACCTTGCCGGTGAGCCGGTAGTTGGCCGCCTGCGCGCCAAGAATGGCAAAGATCGGATCGAGCAATGGCAGGTCGATGACCTGGCCGACACCGCCACGGACTTCCACATTGCGCACCGCGCTCAGTACGCCAATGGCGCCATAGAGCCCCGCTGTCATGTCGCCCAGGTAGATCGGCGGCAGCACCGGTTCACGATCGGCAAAGCCGTTCATCGATGCAAAGCCCGACATGCCTTCCACGAGCGTGCCAAAGCCGGGCCGATGTGAATAGGGACCATCCTGGCCCCAGCCCGACACGCGCACGATCACGAGCTTCGGATTGCGCGCCTGCAACACCTCGGGGCCCAGGCCCATGGCCTCGAGCGTGCCTGGCTTGAAGCTTTCGACAAAAACGTCGGCGTGGGTCACCAGATCGAGGATCACGTCGATCGCACCCTCGGCGCGGAAGTTCAGGCACAGGCTGCGCTTGTTGCGGCAGTACGCCTTCCAGGCCGTAGAGATGTCCTTGACCTTCCAGTCGCGCAGGGTGTCGCCGCTGGCTGGCTCCACCTTGAGCACGTCGGCACCCAGGTCGGCCAGGGCCATCGTCAACGTATTGCCCGCCACCAGGCGTGACAGGTCGAGAATGCGGATGCCGTCGAGCGGTCCGGTGGCGTCGGGCGCCAGGGCTTGCTGCTTGAACATGGGAAGGCTTACTCGGCAGTAATGTTGCGGGCTTTGGCCACCTGCTTCCAGCGCGCGCTGTCGCGTCGGATATGCTCGGCAAACTGGGCGGCGGTCATCGATGAGGGTTCGGCACCTTCACGCGCGAAGATCTCGCGCATTTCAGGGCTGGCGATAATGTCGCGAATCTCTGTGTTGAGCTTGTCGACCAGTGCCTGCGGAGTACCCGCCGGCGCGAACACGCCCCACCAGAGCTCGGCCGAAAAGTTCGGCACCGTTTCCGCTACCGACGGCCATTGCGGCGCGAAACGCGAGCGCGCGGGCGAGGTCACGCCCAGCGCGCGCACCTTGCCGCCCTTCACCTGTCCGGCCACCGACGGAAAGCTGGCAATCACGAACTGCACCTGTCCCGCGATCAGGTCGGTCAGTGCGTTGGAGATGCCCTTGTATGGCACATGCGTGAACTCGATGCCGCTATCGCCGGCCAGCAGTTCGCTGGCCATCTGGTTGATCGAGCCAATGCCGGCCGATCCGTAGTTGATGGCGCCCTTCTCTTTCTTCGCGGCGGCCACCAGGTCGCCAACGGTCTTGTACGGCGACTTGTCCGATACCGCCAGCACCATCGGGCCGCTGGCCAGCATCGCCACCGGCGCGAAGCTCTTGTTGACGTCGTAGCTGGTCTTCGGCTGCACCGCGGCATTGGCGGTCAGCGTGGACGATGTCACCAGCAGCGTGGCACCGTCCGGCGCCGAACGCGCCACGAACTCTGCGCCAATCGCCCCGCCAGCACCAGGCTTGTTGTCGACGATGGCGGTGACATTGAGTTTCTTCGACAGCTTCTCGCTGACCAGGCGCGCAAACACATCATTGCTGCCACTCGGCGGAAACGGCACCACCATGCGGATGGTCTTGGGAACTGCCACTTCCGCGGCGTGGACGGCAGGCGTGGCGCCGACCAGGGTCACGGCTACCGCCGAAAGCGTGGAAAGGCCTGCGGCGAGGGTGCGCAGGCAAGAACGATGCAGCGTCACGTCGTTGTCTCCAGATGTTGTGCAATGCGGCACCTATGGGTTGGTGCCGTCTGATAAACATCGTAGTCGCGCCATCGATTGAGATAAAGTGACGTTTTTAAATCTATCGGTGAGGAAAACTCATGAAGATCGAGTTCTTCCAGACCCTGGCGGCGGTCATGCGCAGCGGCAGCTTTGCCGGCGCGGCGGCGGAGATGAATCTGTCGCCCAGTGCGGTCAGCCTGCAGATGAAGCAGTTGGAGATCTATTTCGGCCAGCCGCTGTTCGACCGCTCGGCGCTGCAGGTCAGGCCGACCGCGTTCGCACACGACGTCAGCGCCACGCTCGATGACACGATCCGCACACTCGAAGCACTGCGCCGGCGCTCGGCACCCGTGGTCGAAGGCAAGGTCCGGCTGGGCATCATCGAACCCATGCAGGTCACGCTGCTGCCACCGTTCATGGCGCTGGTACGCGAGCGATATCCGAATCTTGACGTGCGACTCGAACGGGGCCGCTCGACGGCACTGATCGACGCGCTACGCTCCGGCACCATCGACGCCGCCGTGGTGGCGCAGCCAGAGACCGGCGCAACTACGCGCGTCCGCTGGACGCCACTGTTTCGCGAGCCGTGCGTGCTGATCGCCCCGCGTGAACCGGGCAACCGCGGTATCAAGTCATTGTTCAAAACCTATGAGTGGGTGCGGTTCGACATGTCGACCATTGCCGGTGCGGCGGCTGCGGACTTCGTGAAACGCGTGGCACCCGAAGTGCGTTCGCGCATGGAGCTACTGTCGATCCCGGCCATCGTGGCCATGGTGTCGCGCGGCCTCGGCGTTTCCGTGTTGCCGCAGCCTGATGCCTACCTGCTCGACGCGTTCCCGGTACGAGTGATGACCCTCGGCGATACACCGCCCTCGCGCCAGATTTCATTCGTGGCGCGCGTGGACGAGACCGAAGACCGCGTCATCGCCGCGTTGCTGGACACCCTGCGCAGCGCGGCGGCCGGGCGAATCTGACGTGGATTAAACAAGTTCGATTTGCGATCTTAGTGCTTTCGTTCGATGCGCCCGAACGCACCAGCTTGCGTCATACTCGCCGGGCAATACTTTGCCCATTGCCAAGATCATTTCCAATATTCAGGAAAAGGTGAGCCAGTGAACAAGCAACTGATCGTCAATGCCATCGTTGGCCTGACCCTCGCCGGCAGCGGTGTGGCGCAGGCCCAGGAGAAGCCGGCCGCCGAAGGCGCCACCGTTCCAGTCACGCTCGACAACTTCGTGCGCGCGGAATCGGACATGTACATCGCCGGTTTGGCGAAACAGGGCGGCGTGGGCAAGCTGTCGCATCGGCGCGAACCAGCTTCGATCGACAATCAGACAGTGATCCGTCTGAATCGGGATACGCTATATTCGTCCGGCGTGTTCGACCTCGATGCCGGGCCCGTGACCATCACCATGCCGAATCCCGGCAAGCGCTTCATGTCGATGCAGGTCATCAATGAAGACCACTACGTGCCGGCGGTGTATTACGGCGCCGGCAAGCATGTGCTGTCGCGCGAGAACGTTGGCACACGCTATGTGGTGGTGGGAATCCGCACGCTCGTCGATCCGGCCAGTGCTGACGACATCAAACAGGTCCACGCGCTACAGGACGCCGTTCAGGTCAGCCAGAAGGCCCCGGGTACCCTGGCATTGCCGAACTGGGATCCGGCCAGCCAGAAGAAGGTCCGCGATGCCATCCTGGTGCTGGCATCCACCATGCCCGACTTCAAGGGCGCCTTCGGCAAGAAGGGTGAGGTCGATCCGATCCGCCATCTGGTTGGCACCGCCGCCGGATGGGGAGGTAATCCTGACAAGGATGCGATGTACCTGAACGTGACACCCGAGAAGAACGACGGCAAGACCGTCTATCGGCTCCACGTCGGCAAGGTACCGGTCAATGGCTTCTGGTCCGTCAGCGTCTACAACGCCAAGGGTTACTTCGAGAAGAATGCCGCCGCTGCCTATACGCTGAACAACCTGACTGCGAAGAAGGATGCCGACGGCAGCATCACCATGCAGTTCGGTGGCTGCGATGCGGGCGTGCCCAATTGCCTGCCGATTGTCGACGGCTGGAACTACACGGTGCGGATGTACCAGCCGCAGCGTGATGTACTCAGCGGCAAGTACAAGTTCCCGGAACCACAGCCCGTGAACTGAGCAGCAGCGAGGCAGACATCTGCCTCGCTTTTTTTACTCCCCCGAATCAGTGGCGCCTCAGTGCCGCTTTTCCTTGTCGCCCGCATTCGCGGACAGCAGGTCAAGCATCTCGTCGGCGTGCTCTTCTTCCACGGCCAAAATGCCTTCCAACAAGCGGCGCGAGGTGGGATCCTTGGCGCCGATATATTGCACGATCTCGCGATACGTATCGATGGCAATGCGCTCCGCCACCAGGTTCTCCTTGATCATGTCGCTCAGCGAACTGCCTTCCACATACTCGGCATGGCTGCGCGTGGTCAGGCTATTGGGAGACAGGTCCGGTTCACCACCAAGCTGCACGATACGCTCGGCGATCTGGTCGGCGTGTCCCTGTTCCTCGTTCGAGTGTGCGAGAAACTCCTCGGCCACACCCTTGGAGTTCGGACCCTTGGCCATGAAGTAGTGGCGGCGATAGCGCAAGACGCAGACGATCTCCGTGGCCAGCGCATCGTTCAGCAGCTTGATCACGGTACCGCGCTCGGCGTCGTAGCCGGCCGTCACAGCGCCGTCGTCGATGTGCTTGCGGGCACGCTCACGCAGCGTCTTGATGTCCGTCAGGAACGGTTGCTTGTCAGACATGGGGACTCCTTCGTCATCGTTCGAATGGTCCCGCTTCCACACGGCGTGCAGGAGCGGACTTTACCCCTGCAGGCAAAATCGATGCCACTGCTGCAGCCCTAGTAAATCCGTGGTGAGCTTTCGCCAAGTGAGTGCTTTTTACAATCGTCGCGTGTAGAGAGAATGTCGTTCTCCCCGTGGTTTGCTCCCCTCTCCCGCGCGCGGGAGAGGGGAGCAACTACTACTAATGCGTGACTTGCCTCACCACGTCGATACGCGTAGTGTGCCGTATCGCGAACATCTGTCGCTATCGATCACAGGGAGAATCAAGATGGAATTGCGCCGTCCAACCCGCAGCCGCCTGTCCGCCACGCTCCTGGCGGCAGTGCTGGCCGCCGCGCTGCCGTTTGCGGCCAGCACCGCTCATGCCGCCCCGCCGGCCCAGCAGAAGACCCAGGTGCCGGGCTTCTACCGCATGATGGTGGGGCAGCTGGAAGTCACCGCGTTGTACGACGGCTACATCGATCTCGATCCGAAGATTCTCAAGTACACCAGCGCACGCGAAGTGCAAAGCCTGCTGGCGCGCATGTTCGTGGCCTCCACACCTGGCATGCAGACCGCAGTCAACGCTTATCTGGTCAACACCGGCACCCACCTCGTGCTGGTGGACACTGGCGCGGCAGCATGCTTCGGGCCCACGCTCGGCGGCATCCTTGGCAATCTGCGCGCGTCCGGCTACACGCCCGAACAAGTCGATACGGTATTGCTGACCCACTTGCACGGCGACCACGCCTGTGGCCTGACCGCCGACGGCAAGCCGGTATTCCCGAACGCCACGGTCTACGCTGACAAGGCCGACGCCGACTACTGGCTCAGCGAATCGGCCGCAGCCGCTGCGCCCGAGGCCGCCAAGGCCCTGTTTGCGATGGCGCGCGATGCCGTGGCGCCGTACCAGGCAGCCAACCGCTTCCGTACCTTCAATGCTGCCGCCGGCGCTGAACCGATTCCCGGCGTACGCGCCGTGCCAACGCGTGGCCATACCCCGGGACACACTGGCTACCTGTTTGCGTCGGGCAAGGAAAACCTGCTGCTATGGGGTGATATCGTCCATAGCCACGCCACGCAGTTCCGTCGTCCGAACATCGCCATCGAGTTCGACGTGGACAGCCATCAGGCCGTCATTACCCGCAAGCGCGTGCTGGACGATGCAGCCAAAGGCAAGCTGTGGGTAGGCGGGGCGCACCTGCCATTCCCGGGCCTGGGCCATGTGCGACGCGACCAGGTTGGCTACTCGTGGATACCGGCCGAGTACGGCCCGATTCGAAACGACCGCTGACGCCGGACCAACGGCGTGCGAACATGGCGTCTTTGCGCCAGATGTCAGCCCGCCGATGATTACCCGCCCGCAACTTCACTGGTTCCGGATGCTGTTTGTGCTGCGCGGATCGGTCCTGCCCAGGATCGCCCCGCAGTTGGTCACGATCACGCTGTTTGCCGCGCTGATCACGTTCTTTCACGGTCGGATTGGCGAATGGAAGGTGTCGCTGAACTTCGTGCCGTTCTCGCTGATCGGCCTTACGCTGGCCATCTTCCTCGGTTTTCGCAACAGCACCAGTTATGCCCGGTTTTGGGAAGGCCGCACATTGTGGGGCAGCGTACTCAACGAAACCCGCTCGCTAACGCGCCAGGCGCTGACGCTGGTGACTGACCCGCGCGATGCGCGCCAGTTGGCCTATCGGCTTTGTGCATTCGTGCACGCGCTGCGCCATCAGTTGCGTGGCACCGATGCTTGGCCCGACGTGGCCCCGTTCCTCGACGATGCCGATGCGGCACGCCTGAAGGCCGCCAGGTTCAAACCCGCCATGGCCCTGCTGATGGCTGGCGAGTGGGTCGGTGACCGGCTCAGGCAAGGCACGCTGCCACCATCGCTGGCATTGCCGATGGAAACCTCGCTGAGCCAGCTCAGTACCGCGCTGGGTGGCTGCGAGCGGCTGGCCGGCACGCCGATCCCGTTCACGTATTCGGTGATCATTCACCGATGCATCTATATGTACTGTGCGTTGCTGCCGTTTGGTCTGCTCGATTCCATCGGCTTGATGACACCGGTCATCGTCTGCTTTATCGCCTACACATTCTTCGCGCTGGAAGCGCTGAGCGCCGAGATCGAGGAACCGTTCGGCGAGGAACCCAACGATCTCGCGCTGACGACTATGTCGTACATGATCGAATCCACCGTGCTGGAAATGATCGGCGAAGCGCCGCTGAGTGCCGCGCCAATGCCGCGCGATTTCATCCAGACCTAGTCCGGATCACCGCAGACGACGGCCCCACGCCAGTTCGACAAACACTGCGCACAGCGCCTCCATGCCGGCCTGATCGTCCATGTCGAAGCGTGCTTCGCGCGGGCTGTCGACATCCCACACGCCGATCAGTGTGCCGTCGGACGCCACCAGCGGCACCACGATCTCTGAGCGCGAGGCGGCATCGCAGGCGATATGCCCAGGGAAGGCGTGGACATCACGCACCAGCTGCGTGGCACGCGTCTGCGCCGCAGTGCCGCAGACGCCACGGCCAATGGCGATACGCACGCACGCCGGCTTGCCCTGGAACGGGCCAACCACCAGCTCCGTGCCATCGAAGAAATAGAAACCGGCCCAGTTCAGGTCGGTCAACGAGTGATAGACAAGTGCCGAGAAATTTGCGGCATTGGCCGTCAGGTCGCGCTCGTCGGCTAGCAGGCCGCGCGCCATTTCCACCAGGGCGGCGTATTGATCGGGCTTGGTGGCTTGGGAAAGATCGTCGGAAAGCTGGAACATCGTACTGGGCGAAAAGACTGGAACTGGCGTCGATGATAACCCGTCGTCCAGTCTCTTCACGAAAGCCCCTGACCGCATGTCTGCCGGGACGCTATGTCCTTTGCGCCCTATGCCGGACGCTTGACCGCCCTGACCTTGCCACTATCGCCGCCACCGCAGTAGAACCGATCGGCACCATCCGATTCCAGGCCCGAAACGCCCACGCCCGCCGGCATCTCGATCGATTCGAGCACCTTGCCGGTGTCGGCATCGATATGCCGCAGTTCACTCTGGTCAGCTTCCCATGTGCCGTGCCACAACTGGCCGTCCACCCAGGTCACGCCGGTAACGAAGCGGTTGGATTCGATGGTGCGCCGGATTGCACCGGTCTCTGGGTCGATCTCATGGATCTTGCGATCGCGATACTGGCCGACCCATAGCGAGCCCTCGGCCCATGCCATGCCCGAGTCGTTGCCGTCGCCCGGCGCGGGAATGGTGGCAACTACCGCACCGGTCTGTGGATCGATCTTCTGGATCTGGCGCTCGGCAATCTGGAACAGATACCGGCCATCGAAGGCCGTACCCGCATGCGCCGACACGCTGATCTCACGCGAGGTCTTGCCACTGGCCGGGTCCAGCGCAAGCAGCTTGTCACCGACCGCGAACCATACCTGGTGTCCATCCCAGGTCAGTCCATGCACATGGTCGACGCCCGGGAACGGGCCGTATTCCTGAACAATGTTTGCAGCGGATCGCTTCATGATGGTTTCCTCTCGATACGGTGGATGTGGAAACCATGCTACGCGCTGGGTAGCGTGGCCGGGAGTAACAAGGGCGTCGCGAAACCGGTCATGGGCGGAGTCATCCAGCGCCGTGCGCGCCCCTGGCCCACCGGCTGGACCTTGCCCGCCGCGGCCAGGGCGTCGAGTGCACGCTGCACGGTACGCTGGCTGGCCCCAAGCGCGAGGGCCAGCGCCGAACTCGACCACGACTCCCCGTCGGCCAGGCAGGCCAGCACTGCCGCGTGCGCCTGCTCCACCGGGTGCGTGATGACCAGAATGTCGGTGGCCTCGCGCGGTGTCATGGCGAAGCCTTGCGGTGTGGCGTGGATGGCAGCGAGCTCGCCAAGCGCTGCGCGCAAGCGCCCGATCTCCACGCGCAGGCGTGCGCGGTGGGATTCGTCAGGGTGCCTGGTGCGGAAGGCGCTGGCAATCAGGACCTCGCGCGAGACATCGCCCGGCCATGCTTGCGCCAAGGCACGCACCAGCGTGAACAGCACCGGGCGGCGAGCCAGCATCACCATATCATCTCGCCTGCGTATCGCCATGCGGCACGCGTCGACGATCAACGCATTCGACGCAAACAGCGCTTCCACTTCATCGAGCTGCACCGGCCGCTCGTCACCACGTACCACCAGACGCGCCACCGGTGACGTCAGCACGCCCATCGCCTGCTGGACCTCGGCGATCAGCGCTGCGATACCGGCCTCACGCGCCGCGCGCTCAGCACGCGTCAATGCGGCATGCGCAGCCGCGCTCCGCACGCGGCGTATGGCGATGCCGGCCACTACCAACTCGTGTGCGGCGCACAATGCAGGTGGCAACTGCACTGGATCGAGACCGGCAATGGCCTGCTCGGCAGCGTCGAGCTGGCCAAGCAGCAGATGATGGCGCGCCGCAAGATATCGCGCATGGGCAGCATTGACCGGGTCGCCATGGGCGTCGAGCACGCGCCGCGCTGCATCGAGCGCCTTGGCGGGCCACCCGAGGTCACGTGAAACCAGCGCGATCTCGGCCTCTGCCACGGCGCATCGGGCGCGCGCAATGCTTTCCTTCGGACCAAACGCCCGCGCCGCACTGCGCACCAGCGCCCGCGCACGCGTGAAATCGCCAAGCTGTGCCATGGCAATCCCACGCAATGCCAGCGCGGGCGCATCGTCGCGCAAAGCGATCCGGTTCAGCGCGCCGAGCGGGTCGCCCGCCGCGAGCCGCTGCGCCGCGGCAGTGATCAGTGAATCCATCGCAATCGCATCACGCCCGTCACCTCATATGGTCCAGTCCATGCCGAGGCTAATCTAGCACACAGGTGTTATCGTTCGGCTGTTCCCGGCATGGCCGGCATCCCGGCCTCAACCCATGTCTGAAAGCACGCTGCAGCCTTCGGCCACACCACTCTGGCTACGCATCGCGCCTGCGCTATTCCTGCTGTTGTGGTCGTGCGGCTTTGTGTTTCTCAAGCTCGGCCTGCAGTACGCCGACCCGCTGACCTTCCTGGCCTTGCGCTATGCCTGCGTGGTGCTGTTGCTGATCGGACCATGCCTGTGGCTGCGGCCACCATTGCCGCACGGCATTGCGCCATGGTTGCATCTGGCAATGATCGGTCTGCTGATTCAGGCCGGCTATTTTTCGTTCACATACCTGAGCTTGAAGCTCGGCATGTCCGCTGGCGCAGTGGCGCTGGTCACGTCGCAGCAACCAATCCTGATCGGCCTGCTGGCACCGGCAATTGCGGGGGAACGTGTCGACCCCATCCGTTGGCTGGGTCTGGCGCTCGGCGTGGCCGGCGCAGTGATCGTGATCACCGCGAAGTCGTCTATCGAAGTCGGCTCATGGCTGGCGCTGGCCTTTGCGGTGCTCGCATTACTGGCGATGACCAGCGGCACGTTGTACGAGAAGCGCTTCGGAACGCCGGTCCATCCGGTACTGGCCAACACCGTGCAGTACGCGGTGGCGCTACTGGTCACCGCACCGCTGGCCTTCCTGCTGGAACCGATGCACGTGCAATGGACGCCGGGGCTGTTCGGGTCGCTGGCCTACCTGGTGATCGGCAATTCGCTGGTGGCGATCTCATTGCTGCTGGCGATGATCCGCCACGGCGAAGCCTCGCGCGTGTCGGCGCTATTCTTCCTCGTGCCGCCGGCCACCGCGGTCATCGCATTCATGGTGCTTGGCGAATCTATTCCGCTACTGGCGTGGCCGGGCATGGCCATTGCGGCCGCAGGTCTGTACCTGGTGATGCGCAAACGCTAGGCTATCCACCGAGGCCGCCACGCGCCATGCGCTCAAGGTCGACCAGACGGTCGTACTCCGGTTCGCTCAGCAGGCCCAATTCCACAGCCGCCGCGCGCGGCGAAAGGCCTTGCTCCCGTGCATGCCGGGTGATGGCCGCCGCCTTGTCGTAACCAAGCACCGGATTCAGCGCGGTTGCCGCCAGCAGCGGACTCTCCAGATTGCGCGCCAGCCGCTCGCGATCGGGTTCGAGTCCGGGCACTACGCGCTGCGCCACCACACGCGCGCTGTCCGCCAGCAGGCGGATCGACTGCAACACATTCTGGATCAGCACCGGCTTGGCCACGTTCAGTTCGAAGTTGCCCGATGCGCCGGCCATGGTTACGGTCACATGGTTGCCGGCTACCTGCATGCCAGCCTGCACCATGACTTCGGCAATGGTCGGATTGCGCTTGCCGGGCATGATCGACGACGTCAATCCATCTTCGGGCATGGTCAGTTCACCAATGCCGCAGTTCGGGCCGGAACTCATCCAGCGCAGGTCGTTGGCGATCTTGATAAACGACACCGCGATCACGTTCAGCACGCCCGACAGTTCGAGCAGCGCATCGTGCGCGGCCATGCCTTCAACCTTGCACGGACTTGGTCGAAACGCGACACCGCTCAGTCGGCTCACTTCCTCGCAGAACGCTTCGGCAAAGCCGGCCGGTGCGTTCAGTCCGGTTCCAGCCGCCGTGCCGCCCTGTGGCAACACCAGCAGGCGCGGCATCACCGCCTGCACACGTGCCATGGCATTATCGAGCTGCATCGTGAAACCGTCGAACGCCATGCCCAGGCGCATTGGCACCGCATCCATCAGGTGCGTGCGCGCAAGCTTCAGAGTGTCGGCAAAGGCGGTGGCTCGCTCATGCAGGCTGTCACGCAGTTGCGCCAACGCGGGCAACAACCGGTCTTCGAGCTCCAGCACGGCCGTGATATGCATCACCGACGGGAAGCTGTCGTTCGACGATTGCGACGCGTTGACGTGATCGTTTGGATGCACGGGCCGCTTGCCTCCCAATGGCTGGCCCAGCCGCTCATTGGCACGGTTCGCAATGACCTCGTTGGCATTCATGTTGGTCTGCGTGCCTGATCCGGTCTGCCAGATCGTCAGCGGAAAATGCCGATCGTAGGCGCCGCTGCGCACCTCGGCAGCGGCAGCCACGATTGCCTCGGCCAATGCCGGTGCCAGCACACCGCAACGCAGATTGGCCTGCGCCGCCGCCATCTTGTGCAGCCCGAACGCGTGGATCAATGCTTCCGGAAAGCGCTCGTCGCCAACATCAAACACCGCCAGCGCGCGCTGCGTCTGCGCGCCCCAGTAGCGATCGGCCGGGATCTCGACCGGACCGAACGCATCATGCTCCACGCGGGTTTCACTCATGACATTCAGTCCAGCGAGATATTGGCCTTGGCCGCCACCACCTTCCAGCGCGCCACCTCCGACGCCGTGTGCTTGCCCAGCGCACTGGCGGTGTACTGCTCAGGTGGCAGCATCTGGACGGCTTGCGCCGACAGCCGCGATGTAAATGCCTGGTCGGTCATCACCTTCAGATAGGCCTGTTGCATCTTGTCGATAACAGGTTGCGGCGTACCTTTGGGCGCGTAGATGCCGTACCAGGTTGCGGCCTCGAATCCGGGCAGCACGGTTTCCGCAAGCGTCGGAACGTCCTTGAGTTGCGCGACCCGCGCCGACGACGTCACGGCCAGCGGCCGCACCTTCGATTCCGTGATCTGCGGCAGCGCCGTATTGGTCTGGTCGAACATTCCATCAACCTGTCCGCCGATCACGTCGATCAGCGCCGGACCCGCACCCTTGTACGGCACCAGCGACACCTTCATGCCCGCCGACGATGCGAACAACGCCGCCACCAGATGCGAGGTAGAGCCCATGCCTGCATTGCTGATAAACAGCTTGCCAGGATTCTTGCGACCGTAGTCGACAAACTCGCGCACATCCTTGGCCGGATGATCCTTGCGCACCATCAGCACCATCGGCGTATCGGGAAACCGAAACACAGGTGCGAAGTCTTTCACCGGGTCGTAGGACAGCTTCTTGTATAGCGCCGGCGCCGCGCCCATGTAACCCATATGGCCCACCAGCATCGTGTAGCCGTCTGCCGGCGCGCGCGCCGCCTTGGTTGCACCTACCGTCCCGCCCGCACCGGGCGAGTTGTCAATGATGATCGATTGACCGACCTCGCGCGAAACACGCTCGGCAATGTGGCGCGCCAACGCATCGGTGGGGCCGCCGGCTGCGAACGGGACGATCCAGGTGATCGGTTTGGCGGGCCAGGTCTGCGCATTGGCGGTAGTGGCCAGCAGTGCGGTCAATGCCGCGGCGATGATGGGTTTCATGTTGTCTCCGTTCAGATCTTTTTATGTCTTGCTCCCCTCTCCCGCGAGCGGGAGAGGGGCCGGGGGTGAGGGCCAGCGCCTCAAATTGCCGACACCTTCATGTCGCCCGATGCCTGCACCGCAGGGTTATCAGCCCGCTCGTCGTCCAGTGCCACGCCGGGGTACAACTCCGGATAAAGATGCCGGCGAGCCGTTTCCGCATCGAAGGTGCCCGACCATTTCGCCACCACCACGGTGGCCACGCTATTGCCAATGGTGTTGCAGGTGGAGATCGCCATCGACAGGAAGCGGTACACACCGAAGATGACCGCCAGCCCTTCCACCGGCAGCATGCCGGTGGAGGTCACCGTGGCGGCAAACACCACGAACGAACCACCAGACACGGTCGCCGCACCCTTCGATGTCAGCAACATCAGAACCAGGATGCCCAGTTGATGATCCAGCGACAGCGGTACCCCGTAGGCATGGGAGATGAACATCACGCCCATCGCCATGAAGATCGACGTACCGTCGAGATTGAAGGCGTAGCCGGTCGGCAGTACCAGGCCGACGGTCTGCTTGGCGCAGCCCAGTCGTTGCAGCTTGACCAGCAGGCGCGGCAATGCGCTTTCCGACGACGCAGTACCCAGCACGATCAGGATTTCGTCCTTGATGTACCGCAGGAAGCGCCACAAGCTGAAGCCCGACAGCCTCGCGATAAGGCCCAGCACCACGGCAATGAACAGGATCACCACCGCATAGAAGCTCAGCACCAGTTGCGCCAAAGCGATCAGCACCGCCGAGCCATTGCTGCCCACCGAGTAGGCCACCGCACCGAACGTACCGATCGGCGCCAGTTTCATGACAAGGTTGATAAACGAGAACAGGACCTCGGAGATCATGTCGAGGCCGGCATTCACCTTCTCGCGCCGCGTTTCCGGAATGGCCAGGATGCCGATGCCCACCATCACGGCCAGCACCACCACCTGTAGCAACTCGCCCTTGGCAAACGCGCCGACGAAGTTGTCCGGCACGATATGCATCATGAATTCAAGGAAGCCCTGCGGCGCCGCAGCCTTGACCACCGGCGCGGCGGTACTGGCCGTGACATGGCTCATGCCCTTGCCAATCTGGAGCAGGTTCCCAGCGAACATGCCCACGACCAAGGCAATGGTCGAGATCACCTCGAAGTAGACGATCGAACGCCAGCCCACGCGTCCGGCGCTCTTGACATCGCCAGCCGAGGCAATGCCATGCACGATGGTCAGGAAGACCAGCGGCGCCACGCCGGCCTTGATCAGTGACAGGAACATGTCGCCGAGCAATTTCAGCTTGGCGGCGAACTGCGGGAACGCAAACCCGACCGCAATGCCAAGAATCAGCGCGACCAGTACCTGCATGCCAAGCTTGCGATACCAGGGCAGGTGCTTCGGTGCCGGCGGCGCGGCGGGAATCTGTGTGGTTGTTTGCTGCATGGTGTCTTCCTCCACCCGGGCCTGCGGCCTCAGGCTACTTCCTTCGACAGTGCGATGGCACGGTCAACCATCTGTGGCGCAAGGCCCAGGTAGTTGGCCGGATCGACCATATGGTCGATGGCGGCACGGTCAAAGTGCCGCGTGACTTCGGGCAGTGCATTCAGCGCATCGGCCAGCGTGCCCCCCGTTTCATTGACCGTGCGGCACGCGTCGTACACCACGTCATGAGCCTGCTGACGGCCGATATGCGGCGCCATGCGCATCATCACGGCCTCGGCCACGATCAGGCCCCTCGAGATACCGAGGTTGTGCTTCATGCGATCGGTGTCGACGATCAGCCCGCCCAGTGCGAACTTGGCCTGGTGCAACGCTCCGGAGGTCAGGATGAAACTTTCAGGAATGGCAATCCACTCGGCATGCCATGGGCCGGTAGCACGTTCAAAGTCCTGCACCATCGCATCGACCATCAGCCCGGCGTGCTGGCGCACGGCTTTCGAGGCAGCCAGCATCAACTCGCTCGAAATCGGATTGCGCTTCTGCGGCATCGTGCTGCTCGCGCCGCGGCCCTTTACGAACGGCTCGTAGACTTCGGCAAACTCAGTCGACGCCATGATCATGATGTCGAGTGCGATCTTGCCAAGCGAACCGGTCACAAGTGCCAGCAGGTTCACGGCCTCGGCAAACCCGTCGCGCGCCACGTGCCACGTGGTGGCCGGTACGCCCAGCCCCAGTTCTTCGGCCAGCGCACGCTGAACTTCAAAACCCTTGTCATCGAGCGATGCCAGCGTGCCGGCAGCACCGGCAAACTCGACCACGGCCACGCGCGGCCGCAGTTCAGCGATGCGCTGCTGATGGCGATCGAACATCGCCAGCCAGATGGCGGTCTTGTAGCCGAACGTCACCGGCAGTGCTTGTTGCAAGTGGGTACGACCAGCCATCGGCGTATCGCGGTGCTTGTCGCTCAGGTCGACCAGGATGCCGCGCAGCTCGCGGATGTCGGCATCGATGCTGTCCAGCGCATCGCGCACCTGCAGCGCCACGGCGGTATCCATGATGTCCTGCGTGGTGGCGCCCCAATGCACGTAGCGACCAGCCTCCCCGCACATCTTCACCAGCTGGTGCACCAGCGGCAGGATCGGATAGCCGACGATATCGGTTTCCTCGCGCATGTGGTCGAAGTCGATCCGCTCGATGGTCGACTCACGCGCAATGACTTCGGCCGCATCGGCCGGGATCACACCGACCTTGGCTTCGGCGCGCGCCAGGGCTACTTCGACATCGATGTAACGCTGAACCAGCGCCCCATCGGAAAAGATCTGGCGCATCTTCTGCGTGCCAAAGGCATCACGAAACAGCGCGGAATCGACAACGGTGCTGGCGGCGGGGATGTGGTTTCGGGTCATGTGGCTACCTCAGGCGATCAGACAAGAGTCTTGATATGTTCGAACATATTCACCATTAAATATGTTCGAACATATTTGCGAAATGAGGGTTAACCCGCCCAAAGCACTCGATCGAGATATTTCGTTCCGAGTCGCGCACCCCGCTCAAAGCCTTGATTCATCAAGAAATACGCTTCTGGAGTTCCCAAGGCAGGACATATGTCCGGACCTTCAGACATGGCTCAGACAGGCAGCGAGGACATCTGCCGGATGGACTGCATGTCTGGATACCGACACACTGCGCCGTTTTTCATACAGTGCAGTCGCCGTTATGCAGTCCTACGTTTTGCAATCCTTCCTTCCCAAGGCAACCAGACATTTCTCGGTCTACGCTTTCCGCGCCAGCCTTGCGCTCCTTCCCCTGGCAACCCACCTGTCTCACGCCGAAACACCCACCGCTGCTGCTGCCGATCTTCCCGAGGTCAAGGTGTCGGCCACGTCGTCTGCTGGATATGTCGCCAAAGAGGTAGCTGGTGCAACGCGCACCGAGACACCTTTGCGTGAGATTCCGCAGGCCGTACGCGTCGTGACATCGGAGCTCATCAACGATTTGGGTGCCACACGATTGGCGGACACCGTGGATTACGTCAGTGGTGTCGCTCGCCTCAACGACTTTGGCGGGACGTGGGATAACTATGCAATCCGAGGATTCAATAGCTCAGACGTCGGGTACCTCGTGAACGGATTTCCTGGATCTCGCGGCTACAACCCGATGCGAGACACGGCCACGGTCGAGCGCTTCGAGTTCCTGAAGGGAACGGCAGCAGCGCTTTATGGGAGTAGCGAACCCGGCGGCACGATCAACATCGTCACCAAGAAGCCCCGATTCACCCGCTCAACCACCGCCGAGGTGAGCGGTGGAACGCTAGGTTTTGCCAGAGCGGCTGTGGACACAACGGGCCCTCTCAATGACAAGTTTGCCTACCGGCTGAACGTCATGGCAGAGGATGGCGCCAGTCGTAGCTCACTGATTGACAACCACAAGTACCTTGTTGCGCCTGCCCTGACCTGGGCCATTGACGACCAGACGCTGCTTACCTATGAAGGCGAGTTCATGCGCATCCAGACGCCGCTCGACCGGGGCATCGTGAACGTCAACGGCAAGATTGACCTGCCGCGCGACCGATATCTCCAGGAGCCCAACGACCCCAACCTGCACATTTCAAGCGACACCCATCAACTGACGTTGGACCGCGAGCTCACAGCGGGCTGGCGGACGCGCCTGGGTGTCAGCTACAAGGAATCGAGTTTCGAGGGCTACGCCGCAGAGTTCGGGAGTGTGCTTGCCGACGGCCGGACGCTGACCCGCCGTAACAGCTGGCGCACGCTGCCGTCGCGGGACACTTCCATCCAGGGTGAAGTGGAGGGGAACTTCCAGACTTGGGGTCTGGGTCACCGAATGCTGGTCGGTTTAGATGCGTCACGCCTGTACATGGGTATGGACATTGCCTATTCGAACTTGGCCACCAATACATACGCCATCGACATCTATAACCCAGTCTATGGCCAGGCAAAGCCGCCAGTTTCCCTGAGCACGTCGACCCGCGAAAACCAGCGGAACCTCGGCGTCTATCTCCAGGACGAGGTGTCATTGAGCGAGCAGTGGAAGTTGCTCGGCGGCGTGCGTTTCGACAACTACCACCAGTCCGTCGACAACCTGATGACGGCCAGGACAACCAGCCAGAGCCAATCGGCGGTGTCGCCTCGCGTTGGCCTCACCTGGTTGCCCAGCGCACAAACGTCTCTGTATGTGTCCTATGGCAAATCCTTCCGCCCCAACAGCGGTGTGGACGAGTCCGGCAACGCGTTTGATCCCCAGCATGGCCGGGCGCTCGAAGCAGGGGTGAAATGGCAGTCGACCGACGCGCGACTGGGCGCCACGATGTCCGTCTTCGATATCGCGAAGAGCAATGTGCTGACCAGGAGCCCGACCAACCCGAACTTCAGCATCGCGGCCGGTGAGGTATCCAGTCGAGGTGTAGAAATGGACGCGTTTGGCCAGCTCGACCAGAATTGGCGCGTCAGCGGCAGCTTTACGCTGATGAACGCCAAGGTAACCGAAGACAACACCATCGCGCCTGGCACCCGGATTACCAATATCCCAAAAATTAGCGCGAGTCTCCTGGCAATTCGAGAGGACGCCATGCCGTGGATTGGCGGCCGGTACGGCGTAGGCACAGGTATCGTCTATGTCGGTTCCCGCTCGGGGAACGCCACGGACACCTACTCGCTGCCCGCGTACGCCACGGTCAAGCTTGTTACCTACTGGCAGATTGACCGCCGCACACGCGTATTCTTCGACATTCATAACCTCTTCAACAAGAACTACTACCCGGCTTCCTGGGGCAACCTTGCTGTGATTCCGGGACTGGGACGGCAGTTCGTTGCCGGACTTCGGTACCAATTCTGAGGTTCTCTCCATCCACAGCACTGCCGCATAGTCAGAAAAGCCTCACAAATCTCAGAGGCAATTCTGACATCTCGACACCGTCGTCCTCTCTCACACTCTGCCGATGCACAAACCACTATGTGCAATCACGAGAGGAGACAGCATGGCTTCGAAAACCGTACTACGACTATTGAAGTGCGTCGGCGTAATTACGTCGACCCTTCTTCTACACTCAGGCGCCAATGCGCAGGCACAACTGCCTGGCCGCAACCTTGCGACAATCATCGTGCCCTACCCTGCGGGCAGTTCCTTCGACATCGTCGCGCGTCGCATCCAGCCCGACCTTGGGAAGAGCCTGGCGAAAACCATCATTGTCGAAAACTTCGGGGGCGCCAGCGGCTCCTTGGGAGCACAGCGTCTGCTGAACGCAGACCCCGCAACGTTGACCATGCTGATCGGCTCACCCAATGAGTTGTCGCTGCCACCCGTGACGCTGCAGAGCGTGCGCTACAAGCCCGAGGATTTCAGGATGGTGGCTCAACTGTCCATCGGTGCGTTGGCAGTCATGGCGCGCCCGCATTTTCCGGCAAACAGTCTGAGTGAACTCATCGACAAGGCAAAACGACCTGATGCGAAGCCCCTGTCGTACGGCAGCACCGGCGTAGGTTCTGTTTTTCATCTTGCTGGTGCCGACTTCGCCAAGCGGGTGGGCGTCCGTACCACCCACGTTCCCTACAAAGGCGGCGCCCCCGCCATTCAGGACCTGATGGCGGACCAGGTCGACCTTACTTTCCTTCCGCTCATCCCGAGCTACATCCAGGCCGCCAAGGAGGGAAAGATCAAGGTGCTTGGCATCATGTCCACCGAACGGCACACCGGGATGCCTGATGTTCCCTCCGTCGACACGGTACCTGCCCTGCGAGGATTCCACTACTCGATGTGGACCGGTCTCTTTGTTTCGTCGAAGGTGCCGAAGGAGACGGCCGACATCATCGGTAAGGCAGCGAACAAAATTGTGGCGACGCCAGCCTACCGCGACTGGGTCGGCGAGCGCGGCAACTCGGCGGGTGCCGTGATGGACCTGGATCAATCTGCCCAGTACTTCCTGGCCGAATCGGGCCGGTTCGAACGTCTGGCACGCGAAATCAAGATCGATCGCGAGTGAACCGTGAACAGGAACTACAACATGTCATCTCGCCAACCCGCTTACTGGACCTCGGAAGTTCTGTGCTCGGAAGAAGACGTCACACGTTTCGAGCAAACTCCCTTGTCAGCCCGCAGCCTTCCGGCGTCCACTCACGAAATGCTGATGGACGGCTGTTCCATCGAGCCATCGAAAGTAGCAATTCAATTCTTCAGTGATGGAACTCGACCGGGAGAAACATCGGCCTCCATCACCTATGGAGAACTGAAACAAAGGATTCTGCAAACCGCAAACCTGCTCCACGCTATCGGCATCGCAAAGGACGATGTGACATCGGTCCTCATGCCTGCGGTTCCGGAAGGTCTGTACGCACTTTGGGGCGCCCAGGCTGCAGGCATTGCGAATCCAGTGAACTGGATGCTCGAGGCAGACATCCTGATCCACATGTTCAAGGCCGCAGGTACGCGAGTGCTGATCGCGTATGCGGGCGATGAGAACACCGACATCTGGTCGAAGATCGAACTCGTCGCCAAAGAACTGCCATCCTTGGCGGCAGTGATTCGTGTTGGCGGCGTCGGCGAGCAATGCAACGCCATCGGTTCGGTGCCTGTGATTGACTTTGCTGCGGCCAGCGCAACACAACCAGGCGACCGGCTGGTGTCGGGCCGCATATTTTCCCCGGATGACATCGTTGCGCTGTTCCACACTGGCGGTACAACTGGCGTGCCAAAACTGGCGAAGCACTTGCATCGGAATCAGGTCTTCTGGGTCTGGGCAAGCAGTTGCCTGACCGGGTTCGGAAGCGAAGAAGTTCGCGCTGTTGGCGTACCCATCTTCCACTCCGCCGGTGCCATCGTGAGTTGCCTCGCGCCGCTCTCGCGTGGCGCCAGTATCGTGTTGATGACCTCGGCAGGGTTTCGCCACCCATCAGTACTCCCCAACATCTGGAAAATCGTCGAAGCGTTCCGCATCAGCATGCTCACGCTTGTTCCAACGTTGGTCAATCAGGTGCTTTCGTTGCCGATCGCCGCTGCGGATATCTCCAGCCTCAACTATGTCGCGTCATCGACGGCGCCGCTTTCGACCAACGTCGCAGAGGCCTTCTATCGCATGACCGGCTTGCGCATCCGCGAAAGCTACGGGCTTACGGAGACTGCTGCGGTCACTTGCATCACGCCTCCGGTGGACAAGGTCAAGGTGGGTAGCTCCGGGATTCGCCTGCCATACCAGTCCGTGCGCGTCGTGCAGCCCGGTTCGGAGAAAGGCACGGCCCGCGATTGCGCACCTGGAGAGGCAGGCCTCATCATCGTCAAGGGCCCCGCTGTCTTTCCGGGCTACCTCGGCGCCGATCAGTCTGCAAGTTGGGTTGACGGCGAATGGTTGGACACGGGCGACCTGGGGTATCTCGACGAGGACAACTGGCTCTGGATAACCGGACGCGCAAAGGACCTGATTATCAGAGGTGGCCATAACATCGACCCCAAGATGGTTGAAGAGATACTCTTCGCCAACCCCGCGATTCAGGATGCCGCTGTGATTGGTGCACCGGACGCTCATTCCGGAGAAGTACCTGTCGCCTATGTGGTCCTGAAGCCTGGGTCGCAAGCGTCGACGGAAGAGTTGTTGCAGTATGCGGCGACGCATGTTCCTGAACGGGCCGCTATACCCAAGCAGTGCTACCTGCTGCCTCAGATGCCCAAGACGGCAGTGGGGAAGATTCAGAAGAATCTGTTGCGGGTCGATGCTATCGAGCGGATGTTTGACGCCGCGCTCGGCGATGCTCTGTTGACGTCGAATGCAACCGTGAAGGCTGTTGACCGAGGCGCCAGAGGATTCCTGGTTGAGATCAGCGTAACGGGAAGCCTGCCCGACCACGCAGAGATCGACCAACGACTGCGCCCGCTAACGATCCCCTACGAAATCCGACACACACGCTAATGCTTGACCCTTGAAGGCCAGGGAGCTGTCTGCCCTTGGCAGACAGCTCCCGCTGCTGCGCGCGACCGCTTCGTGCACGGCAACTGCACCTCTTGTAGGAATTTTCCATATTTGGCCCAGCCTCCTCGCTATCGGGTCCAGCTACTCCATCATTGCCAACGAGCGCACGCTGCTGAAAGGCATGCGCCGAAGCAAATTTTGGAGACAGCAGACCATGCTAACGTCACGACGTATCAAACTAGCCGCAGCCTTCCTGAGCGGCGCCCTTGTCCTCACCGCATTCCTCGCTTCTCGCGCGCACGCTGAAGCGCCAGAGAGCTATCCCAGCAAGCCCGTCCGCGTGATTGTGCCGCTTCCTGCCGGAGGAGCCACTGATAGCATGGCGCGCACGCTTGCGGAACGCCTTTCTTCGGCTACCGGCCAATCGTTCGTTGTCGAGAATCGCCCAGGCGCATCGGGAGCGATTGGCGCCGACGCCGTTGCGCGCGCCAAGCCCGACGGCTACACGTTGATGGTGTCCATCGGCAGTGTCGTATCCCTGGTCCCTTATACGACCAAGGTGTCCTACAAGCCTGATGCGTTCCTGCCCATCTCGGAACTGGCGCGAACCCCTCAGGTCATGTATGCAAACCCGAAGATTCCCGCCAAGGACCTTGCGTCGCTCGTGAAGTGGGCCAAGGCCAACCCAGGAAAGCTTTCCTTTGCTTCCTTCAGCGCTGGTACGCAAGGCCACTTCGCCGGTGTCCGTCTGAACCAGCTTGCTGGTATCGACATGCTGCACGTCGCCTACAAGGGCTCGGCTCCGGCAATGCAGGATTTGCTCGGCGGCCAGGTACAGATGATGTTCGACGCCGTGCTTCCGGCCATGAACTACGTGAAGTCAGGCAAGCTGCTGGCTCTCGCCACTGCTGGCACAGAGCGTTCGCCCTTCGCGCCGGACGTTCCTACATTCCGTGAACTCGGCTATCCCGAGATGGAGCAATTCAACGGCAACTTCGGCTTGTTTGCTCCGGCAGGCGTTCCTCCCGATCTGGCGCGACGACTCGAGACGTTGGCTCGTCATGCAGTCAATTCGCCCGAATACCGCAGCAGGGTGAAGGAGTTTGGCCTCACGGAACCGGACGCGACCCAGATTGCATCGTTCTCGAAGCGGGTTCGGGAAGACCAGGCGAAGTGGTCGAGCTTTGTGAGTCGCATTGGCTACAAGCCTGAGATGTGAGGCGAACATGCAATTGCAACCCAACACCTACTGGTCAGAAGCCGACCTCTCTTCCCGTGAGAAGATTCGAACGTTCGAAGAAGTTCCGCTCGCCGAGCGCCGCTTACCCGAAACGACATATGAGATGCTCGGCGACGGCTGCCAGATCGATCCTGGCAAGGTCGCTATCTGGTACATGCACACTGGTTGCGATACTCCGGAGAACGCTAAAGCGACAACGTATCGCCAGCTCTGGCGCCGGGTTAACCAGACCGCCAACCTGCTGTCATCCCTCGGCATTGGCAAGACTGACGTCGTCTCTCTGCTGGTGCCTGCTGTAACCGAAGCACAGTTCCTGCTCTGGGGCGGCCAGGCTGCGGGCATTATCAATCCCGTCAACTGGATGCTTGACTCGAACATCCTGGCCCATATGATCGGGTCGGCCGGTGCTCGCGTGCTGGCTGTCTATGGAGGGGACGAGCATATCGACCTTTGGCCAAAGGTGACCGAGATGCTTCCGTCCCTACCGAACGTCAGCGCTGTAGTCAGTATTGGTGGACGACGCCCGCAGGCTCAGGAGCTCTGCGGTGTACCTGTGGTTGACTACGAGGCCGTCATCGAGCAGTTTCCCGATGACCACCTCGCAAGCGGCAGAAGGATCTTAAGTACAGATGTTGCTGCGCTCTTCCACACAGGAGGCACAACTGGAACACCGAAGCTCGCGCCGCAAACGCATGGCGCCGAAGTCTTCAGCACCTGGGCCTTCGGGATGGTCTACGGTACCAAGGCAGAGGACGTTCGCAGTACCGGCTTGCCGGTCTTCCACGTTGGTGGCGCGCTTGCCGGCTGCCTGCATACGCTCGTGAGAGGCGCCACGCTGGTGCTCATGACTTCCATTGGCTGGCGCCATCCGACGGCCGTATCCAATTTCTGGAACACCGTACAAGCGTTCCGCATTTCGGCCGCGGCACTGGTCCCGACCATCATCAATCAGCTGCTGAGATTGCCGATTGGCAGCGCCGACATCAGCAGCCTCCGCGTGGCCAGCACGGGCACCGCCCCGCTTTCCGCACATGTGGCTGAAGGCTTCAAGACGAAGGTCGGCATCCCGCTCCTCGAAACCTATGGCATGACGGAATCCACGTCGGTCACGACATCCAACCCTCGTTTTGGTATCAAGAAAACTGGCTCTGCCGGACTTCCATTCCCATACCAGCAGATCAAGGCCGTACGCATCGATACCCTGACGAGGTCCTTCAGCGAGTGCGCGCCAAACGAGGCGGGAAATATCGTCATCGCGGGGCCCGCAGTGTTTGCTGGATACCTTGACCCTGCCGCCAACAGCAAGGTCTTCCTGTCCGGAAAGTGGCTCGATACCGGAGACCTCGGCTACATCGATGAAGACGGCTACCTGTGGATCACGGGCCGGGCCAAGGACCTGATCATCCGTGGCGGGCACAACATTGACCCGCGCATGATCGAGGAAGCGTTTTTCAAGCATCCCGACGTGGTCGAAGTAGCGGCCATCGGGGTGCCCGATGCCTATGCAGGAGAAATGCCGGGTGCTTACGTGGTAGTGAAGGCCGACGCAACGATTGGCGCCGCAGAGTTGCTTGCGTTCGGCGCAGCGAACATCCCGGAGCGCGCGGCGGTGCCAAAGCACTACTTCCTGGTCGACGAGCTTCCCAAGACGCCGCTCGGCAAGGTGAACAAGGCTGCGCTACGCGTGGACGCTACGCAGCGGGAGTACTCCCGAATTGTGGCGTCGCTGGGTATCGCATCGCTCGAAAAGGTCGAAGCCTATGATCAAGGCAGCGCTGGCGTCCGTTGCCGAGTATCGCTACGGAATACACCTGCACACGAATCCGAGGTGGATGCGATTCGTCAGGCCCTCGGCGCATTGACCATTCCGTACGACATCACAATCATCCATTAGCGCGACGATAGCGCCACGGAAGTGGAAACGGGGTGGGCACGGCGCGCCCACCCCGTTGCGCATGGAATCAGTTGCGCTCGACTGCCAACGGTAGATCCAAACGCTCGTTCGCCCACTGGGTTAGAAAA
Organism: Cupriavidus sp.; assembly: GCF_057315035.1. Lineage (NCBI taxonomy): Bacteria > Pseudomonadati > Pseudomonadota > Betaproteobacteria > Burkholderiales > Burkholderiaceae > Cupriavidus > Cupriavidus sp. The sequence goes on from NZ_DBHKYV010000028.1 coordinate 33,678, forward strand.
TCAAAGCACGGCGCCAGAGCCACTCCGGCTTCGGTCAAATGGTAGGTAAGCCGGTTGCAACGATCGCCGCGTCGCTCAAGCAACCCGATTTCGACTAGCAGCCGCAATCGAACCGTAAGCGTGCTGGGCGCGACGCCAAGCGATCTTTCGAATTCATCAAAATGTGTATGCCCAGACAATGCCTCTGCGACGATAAGTAGCGTCCATCGTTCGCCCAGCAACTCCAACGTTCTCCGAACGCGCTTATCTGCCGTAAGCTGCCTGCATCGGTCCATCCCGGTCTCCTCCTTTCTCTCTTTGTTGTTGGTGGACAAAAAAAAGCCCGCGGCGCGGCACGGGCAGAAACTGTTACCCGCAGGTCGGGTTACAGGAGACATCTCACCGGGTGAGCAGCACCCGGCCCTGGTCAGAAATACAGTCGGCTTAGCGTCTCCGCCACGCAGACAGGTTTGACAGTGCCTCGGGCTTCCATCGTGACAGTCCACGTCAGTGTCGCTACCGACGAATCGGGAGCATCGACTGAAACCAGCCTGGCATGCAGGCGAACTGCAGCGCCCACCGGCACCGGCGCTGTAAAGCGAACGCGATTGAGGCCGTAGTTCACACCCATACGCACTCCACTCACCTTGATGGTCTTTGCCATCAACGCAGGGAGCAACGACAGGGTGAGAAAGCCATGTGCGACAGGCCCACCGAATGGAGACTCCTTCCTGGCGCGCTCCGGGTCGGTGTGAATCCACTGATGATCACCTGTGGCCTGGGCGAACTGGTTGACATCGCTCTGGGAGATGTCGATCCAATCACTGGTGCCCACATCCTGGCCGACCAGAGCCTTCAGCGCGTCAAGCGACGCAATCTCCCTCATGACCGACTCCGCTCAACGACCCTGGAAGTTCGCGGCACGACGTTCCGCGAACGACCGCAGACCTTCCTTGAAGTCTTCCGTCGCGAAGACGGTGTCGCGAATGCGTGGGATGCATTCGATTGCGGCCTTCTCGCCCTGCTCGGTGTACGTCAGGGCGGCTTCCTTGGCAGCCCGCAGGCCGATAGGGGCGTTCTTGCAGATCAGATGCGCCAGTTCGATGGCGCGCTCGCGATGCTTGCCAAACGGATGCACCTCCTGCACGAAGCCGATTTCGAGGGCGCGCTTCGCGTCGAACTCGTCGCACAGGAACAGGTGGTACATCGCATTGCCCCAACCCGTACGGGTCAGGTATCGGAAGTGCGCGCCACCCAGAGGTGCAATACCCCGACGCGACTCCATCTGGCAGAAACGGGCCGTGTCTGCAGCAATCACGATGTCGCCGGCGAGCATCATCTCGATGCCGATGGTGTAGGTGATGCCCTGCACCACGGAAATAATCGGCTTCGTGGAGCGCTTGCGCAGACCAAACGGGTCCACCTTGTCGTTAGGAATCGGGCGAGCGGTGGCCGTCGGGCCAAAGAACTTCGGCATATCCAGACCTGCCGTGGTGTGTTCGCCTTCCGGCGCCAACACGGCGACCCACAGGTTCGGGTCATTTTCAAACGCGGTCAGATGGTCCCAGAGTTGCTCCATGATTTCCGGGGTAATGGCGTTCTTCTTCGCCACGTTGTCGACGGAGATGATGGCCACATGGCCGTCAACGGTCATCTTCACATCGCCCTGCGCTTGTTCGTTGCTCATGCTGTTCTCCAGATTTTGTGTGTACTAGCTCAGACTGCGGTCAGGCCGCCGTCGACGGCCAGGATCTGGCCCGTAATGTGTTTGCCCGCATCGCTGGCGAACAACAGGGCCGCACCCTTGAGGTCGTCCTCATCACCGATACGTTGAAGCGGCGCGCGTTCGGATAGCTTCTCGACGCCAAGCTTCTCGATGGTGCCGCGCGTCATCTTCGACGGGAAGAAGCCCGGAGCCAGCGCGTTGACGGTGATGCCAAACTGGCCCCATTCGCCGGCCAGGCCGCGGGTGAAGTTCACAATCGCACCCTTGCTGGTGTTGTACGCGATGGTTCCAAGGGAGTTCGGACCATTCCCCTTCAGACCTGCGATCGATGCCAGGTTGATGACTCGGCCGTAGCGATTCGGAATCATCGAGCGCTTGCCAATCTGCTGGGTCAGCAGAAAGACACTGCGCACGTTCAGATTCATGAGCTTGTCCCACGCTTCGACGGGGTGGTCAGCCGCAGGGGCGCCCCAGGTCGCGCCGGCGTTGTTGACGAGAATATCGACGCGGCCCAGACGGGCCAGCGCTTCATCAACCAGCTTGTTGATGTCCGACTCCTTCTGATTGTCGGCCGCCACCCAGTCAGCCTCGATGCCGAGTTGACGCAGGTGAGCCTGAGCCGATTCGAGGGCATCTGCCTTGCGCCCCGTAATCAGGATCTTGGCGCCTTGCTCGCCTAGTGCTTCCGCAACCTGCAGGCCAAGACCACTCGAGCCGCCAGTAATGAGTGCGGTCTTGCCAGTCAGGTCCAACGCTTTCTTGATGCTGCCCATGTCTCTTCTCCTAGATGACGCTAATGAATTGCTGCCCGGCGCTTTGCGCCGTGCATCACAACACTTCAAACAGACCGGCAGCGCCCTGGCCACCGCCGACGCACATGGTGACGACCACATACTTGACACCGCGGCGCTTGCCCTCGATCAGCGCGTGGCCAACCAGCCTGGTACCCGACACACCATAGGGATGGCCAACTGCAATTGCGCCGCCGTCCACGTTGAGCTTGTCGAGCGGAATGCCCAGCTTCTCGGCGCAATAGAGCACCTGCACGGCGAAGGCTTCGTTCAGTTCCCACAGACCGATATCGTCGAGACGCAGACCTGCGCGCTTCAGCAGCTTCGGTACCGCGAAGACGGGACCAATGCCCATCTCATCGGGCTCACAGCCGGCGACAGCAAAGCCACGGAACGCGCCGAGCGGCGTGTGACCGTGTCGCTCTGCGTACTGTCCGTCCATGACCACGACTGCGGCAGAGCCATCCGAGAACTGGCTGGCGTTGCCAGCGGTCACCACCCCACCGGGCAGCGCCGAACGAATCTTTGCGACACCTTCCATGGTGGTATCGGCCCGGATGCCCTCGTCAGCCGCGATGGTGACCTCGCGCGTTGCAAAGCCGCCCAGCGCCTGGTCATGGACCGACATCGAAGTGGTCATGGGCACGATTTCCGCATCGAAGCGGCCGGCCTGTTGTGCCGCTGCGGCACGAAGCTGGCTCTGCACGCCGTACTCGTCCTGCCTGTCGCGTGAGATGCCGTAGCGCTTGGCCACCTGTTCGGCGGTTTGCAGCATGTTCCAGTACGCCTCCGGCTTGACAGCCATCAGTGCGGGGTCCTCGGCCATGAACCGATTCACATGCGGTTGGACGCAGGAGATGCTTTCCACGCCGCCGGCCACAATCACATCGCCCTCGCCGGTGAGGACACGCTGCGATGCCATTGCCACGGTCTGCAGACCCGATGCACAGAAGCGGTTGACGGACACCCCCGGCACGTGGACAGGAAGGCCGGCCATCAGCGCAATGCGCCGCGCGATATTTCCGCCAGTCGTGCCTTCCAGCAACGAGCTGCCCATGATCACGTCTTCCACTGCGTCAGGGTCGACCCCGGCGCGCTCTACCGCATGCTTGACGGAATGGGCACCCAGGGACGCTCCGTGCGTGCTGTTGAACGCGCCTTTCCAGCTCTTGGCCAGGCCAGTACGCGCCACGGAAACGATGACTGCTTCTTTCATGATGAGACTCGCTTTGATGGGATGTCAGGAATTGAAGCTGCCGCCATCGGCTACCAGATCCTGGATAAGCGTGGCAGGCGTTTGGCCTGCTTGCTCCATGGCGCGCGCCACGCTGTAGAGGCCAACGGTGTCCGCGTAGAACATGGGACCGCCACGCCAGGTGGGGAAGCCGTAGCCATTGAGATAGACCAGGTCGATATCCGACGCCCTGGCGGCAATTCCCTCATCCAGGATCCGTGCGCCTTCGTCCACCAGCGCGAAGATGAGTCGCTGGACGATTTCATCCTGCGAATACCTGCGACGGGTAACGCCCTTCTCGGCCCAGTAAGCGTCCAGCAGTTCCTTGACCGCCTGGGCAGGAATGGGCTTGCGCGCACCGGCCTGGTAGTCGTACCAGCCCGCGCCGGTCTTCTGACCAAAGCGTCCGGCTTCACACAGGCGGTCTGCTACCTCGGAGCGAGGGGCGGACGGGTCCTCGGCGTAGCGACGCTTCCGAATTGCCCAGCCAATGTCGTTGCCGGCCAGGTCGCTCATGCGGAAGGGACCCATCGCCATCCCGAACGACTCGACTGCACGGTCAACGTCTTCGGGATAGGCGCCTTGCTGCACCAGCAGTTGCGCCTGCTGGCCATACTTCGCAATCATGCGGTTGCCGATAAAGCCGTCACACACGCCGGATACGACTGCAACCTTGCCGATGCGCTTGGCGATCTGCATTGAGGTGGCAAGGACGTCCGGCGCTGTCTTGGCGCCACGAACGACTTCCAGCAGGCGCATCACATTGGCCGGACTGAAGAAATGCAAGCCGACCACGTCTGCAGGCCGCGATACGACTTCGGCAATGGCATCCAGGTCCAGTGTGGAGGTGTTGCTGGCCAGGATGGCGCCCTGCTTCATCACGGCGTCGAGCTCTCGGAACACCGACTTCTTGAGGTCCATGTCTTCGAAGACGGCCTCCACCACCAGGTCCGTATCACCGATCTCCTTCAAGCCAACGACTGGCTGAAGCAACGCCATACGCTTATCGGCCGCATCCTGGGATAGCTTGCCCTTCCTGACTGTCGCCTCGTAGGTGCGGCGAATCGTTCCCACTGCTTTTGCAGCCAGTTCATCACTGGTTTCCGACAGCTTCACCGGGATTCCCGCATTGAGGAAACACATGGCAATGCCGGTGCCCATCGTGCCGCCGCCCAGGACAGCCACCTTGTCGATGGTGCGCAGGGGCGTGCCTTCCGGAAGGTCGTCGATTTTCTGCGCAGCGCGCTCTGCGAAGAACGCATGACGCAGCGACCTGGAAACGCTGCCTTCCATCAACTCCAGAAAGCTCCGGCGTTCCTGAGCCAGACCATCGTCGAACTTCTGGAACACGGCCGCATGCACTGCCTTGAGCGCGTGCTGCGGCGCCGGGTATTGCGGCTGCTTCGCCACGATGGAGGTGCGCACAAACTCGAGGAATGCCTCGGGGTTCGGATGTTCGACGCGTCGGTCGCGAACGCGGGGATACGGACCGGGCCGCTTTGCAACTTCGCGCGCGAAGTCCGCGGCGTTGCCAAGGAGTTCGCCATCGAAGAACCGGTCGAACAGTCCGCTGTCCTTGAGCGCCTCCGACTTTACCGAAGCCCCGGTGACAATCATGTTGGTTGCGCGTTCCAGCCCAATGATTCGCGGCAGGCGCTGCGTGCCGCCCGCTCCCGGAAGCAGCCCCATACGCACTTCCGACAGCGCAATCTGTGCGCCGGGAACCGCTACGCGGTAGTGGCAGGCCAGTGCCAGTTCCAGGCCCCCGCCCATGGCGACCGAATGGATAGCCGCCACTACGGGCTTCGGGCAATCCTCGATCGCGGCGAGTACGGTGTTCAGTCCCGGGTCACGACGCGCCTTCGGATTATTGAACTCGCGCATATCAGCGCCGCCTGAGAAGGCCTTACCCGAGCCCGAAAGGACAATGCCCTTGACCTCGGGATCTTTAACAGCACGGTCGAGGCTATCGACGATTCCAACGCGGGTTGAATAGCCGAGCCCATTGACGGGCGGATTCGCGAGCAGGATGACGGCAACGCCGTCGGTGACATGGTATTCGGTACTCATGACGAAATACTCCGGGGAGATGGGATGACCGAGCGTCTGGCTAAACGGTGCGTTGCTCAGCGCGAGCGGGAAAGAAAACTGTTGAAGATGGCTTGAGCGTCTTCTGTCGCCCGCAACGTCTGAAAGATGTCGCGTTCCTTCTGAATCCTTGCCTCGATGAGTTCTCGCGACGCGGACTTCAGCAGTTGACGGGTGGCTGCCAGGGCTGCCGGAGGCTTTTTGGCAAGCGCACGCGCAATGGACTCTGCTTCCTCAAACACCATGTCGTTCGGAAGCACGCGATTCACCAATCCCGCCTTCTGTGCTTCCCCCGCGAGGACAAACGAGCCGAGGAGCATCCATTCGCTGGCCTTCTGTTGCCCAACCAGAGCCGGAAGCAGAAGCGTCGAGCCAAACTCGGGACAAAGTCCCAGGTCGACGAACGGGAATCGGATACGAGCGTCCTCCGACGCCACCACGTAGTCGCAATGGAGCAAGACCGTGGCACCAATACCAACTGCATAGCCGCAGACAGCGGCAACCAGCGGCTTTTGCAGGGACGTGACGGCCTTCATGAACCGAATCGAGGCAAGCTTTTCTTGTCCGGAGCCATCGTCAGCGAAGTCCTGAATATCGTTCCCGCTACTGAACACCGTCGGCGTTCCCCGCAGGACTACCACGCGTACGTTGTCGTCGCGACCAGCGTCTTCCAGCGCCAGCGCCAACGTCAGGTACATCTGCTGCGTAAGCGCATTTTTCTTCTCGGCCCTGGTCATCGACAGGGTCAGGACACCGCCCTCATACTTCGCTTGAATGAATTTCATGATCAAGAATCCCCGGGCCTATGCTGCGAAGGCCAGCGGATTCATGACTGCCGACGATTCCAGTCGAATCCTCGGCAGCAATGCGCGCGACTCCGGAAGAAGACTCGCGAAGTAGAACTGCGCCGCGGCCAATTTGCCCGCATAGAAGCTATTCGCGGTCTTGGTCGACGCCACCATGGCGGCTCTGGCCCAGAAGTGCGCGAACATCAGGTGACCAATCAAGCGCAGGTAGGCGGCGGACGATGCCCCGGGTTGGCACGGGTCAATGCGGGCCGAGTCGAGAATGAACTGCGTGGCAGCCTCAACGTCATCACAGAGCTCCGCAATAGCGCGCCCCATGTCATCGACCTTGCTCTCCGCATCAGCTTCCCGAGCAAGACACGCGTTTGCGGTCTCGCGTACAAGCGTGAGGAGCTTGCGAATCTGTGCCCCGTTATCTGCCAGAACCTTTCGGCCGACCAGGTCGTTCGCCTGTACGCCGTTGGTCCCCTCGTAGATTGGGAGGATGCGGGCATCGCGCAGCAATTGTTCCGCACCGGTTTCCGTGATGAACCCCGCGCCGCCATGCACTTGCATGCCCAGACTGGTGACATCCACCCCGTTGTCGGAGAGAAACGCCTTGGCTACGGGCGTCAGGAGCGCAAGCAGGCTTTCTGCATCCTGCGAGGCTTGTGCATCGGCGCTGTGGTGATGGATGTCGATCTGCAGCGCCAGCCAGTATGCGAATGCGCGGCCGCCCTCCACGAGCGCGCGCTGCGTCAACAGCATGCGACGTACATCGGGCAATGACAGGATAGGGTCTGGGCCGGATGAACCTGCCGGGCTCGCAGGGGACCGACTTTGCAAGCGTTCTTGCGAGTAGCGGAGCGCGCGCTGGTAGGCCGTCTCCGACAGGCCCAGCGCCTGCGTGCCGGTTCCCAGCCGTGCGCCATTCATCATGACGAACATCGCCGGCAGGCCCTTGCCCGCCTCTCCGATCAGGTATCCCGTGGCCGCCTCGAAATTCATCACGCAGGTGGCGTTCCCATGGATACCCATCTTTCGTTCCAGAGAACCACACTGGACACCGTTCCGCGCTGCAGGCTTACGGTCTTTATCGAGCAGAAACTTGGGAACGATGAACAGGGAGATACCTCGCACTCCAGCAGGTGCATCTGGCAAGCGAGCCAGGACCAGATGAATGATGTTCGGCGCCAAGTCATGCTCGCCGGACGAGATGAAAATCTTGGTTCCGGTAATCGCGAACGAACCATCGGCGTTAGGTACCGCACGGGTCCGCAGCAGACCAAGGTCAGTGCCGCAATGAGGCTCGGTCAGACACATCGTCCCAGTCCACTCCCCAGTCGCCAACGGCTGGAGGAACGTATCCTTCTGCCAGTCGGAACCATTCGCCCGGATGCACCGGTATGCGCCCTCCGAGAGCTTCGGATACAGGGACCACGCGGAATTGCTCGAAGCCAGCATCTCGCTGACGGCGGTACCCATGATCTGGGGCAGTCCCTGGCCACCGTCCTCGACGTCACACACCAAGCCGCTCCATCCGTCGGACGCGTAGCGGCTGAATGCCTCGCGGAAGCCGGGCGCCGTTTTGACATCCCCGGCGCTGTATTCGCAACCATGCTGGTCGCCTACCGGATTGAGCGGCGCCAGTACGTCCGCGCAAAACCGGCCGGCACCGTCCAGTACCTGGTCGGCCGTTTCCCGATCGATAGCCTTGTCGGCGCAAATGCCCGCGAGCGCGCCCTCCATGTCGAGCAACTCGTGCAGCACAAACTGCATATCGCGTAGCGGCGGAACGTAGTTGCCACTCATGTCGTCTCCATCAATGCTTGTGTGAATTGGGTGAATGGAGTCTGGCACGCGGGCTCTACCGGGGCTTGTCAGAAATCCCCGCGCAGCTTGTCAGCGTTTTCCGATATGGCGTTGTGTCCCGGCAAGCGTTCTGCTGTAATCCATGCAAGTGCCGATGCGATGCACAGGAGACAGCAGGTGAAGCGAGATGGATGAGGCCGAAGAGTTCTTGAACGACTACGAGATTCCTTTCAAGGGAATCGTCGAGCAGTCCGTAGCTGGCATCTACATCCTTCAGGATGGAAGACTGCAGTACGTGAACGAAACGTTCGCCGCAATGTGCAACGTTCCCCGCAGCCGCATGACAGGCGAACTGGTGGCGAACCTTGCTGCGCCGCATCAGGTCGATGCGCTGATGAAGCAGTATCACAAGCGCATTCGCGGTGAGCGACCTGGTCCATTTGTCTTGCACACGAAGCGCCCCGATGGGTCGCGTGGCTATGTGGAAATCCACGGCAATACCGTCCAGTACCGGGGAAAGCCCGCCATCGTTGGTGTGGGCCTGGACGTCACCGACCGTATCCAGAAGCAGGAAGCGCTAAGCAGGTCACGTACCCAGCTGCGCGAGCTAATGATGAGGCTCAATTCGGTGCGGGAGCACGAACGTTCAACCGTCGCCCAGGAACTCCATGACGTTGTGGGTGGGATGCTCACCACGATCAAGTTCGACATCTCACGTCTTGGCCGACGCCTGGAGCGGCAAGAGAACGGTGAGAGGCCACTGTCCACTGGCGCGGGTACTGCGAAAGAGACGACACAGCAGCTGTTGGAGCTGGTCCAGGACTCCATTGAAGCGGTACGGCGCATCGCCGAAGGGCTGCGGCCCGGCGCCCTGGACCATCTGGGGCTACAGGACGCGTTGGCTCAGGACTTGCAACAGTTCGAAGCCCGCTATGGCATCGCATGCACGTTTGACTGCAACCGCGCACCACTGCCCTTGAGCGAGTCCCGCGAGCTCGGACTGTATCGAATCTTCCAGGAAGCCATGACGAACATCGCCCGCCATGCCAATGCTTCCGCCGTGGACGTGACGCTGACGTGGGACGCCAGCTTCATCGCCCTAAACGTGGTGGACAACGGCGTCGGGATTGCATCGGTCCCGGCCAAGGGCGCCCATCTTGGGCTACTTGGAATGAGAGAGAGGGCCCGCGACCTTCGCGGTACGGCGGAGATTGGCCCTGGCCGCGCCGGTGGCGTATGCGTTTCCGTTCGCATCCCGACCATCGAAGACAACACCCCGGCGGAGATGCCATGATTCGGATTGTCCTGGTCGATGACCACACCATTTTTCGCGAGGGCCTCAAGCGACTCCTCCTGGACGAAGGCGATTTCTCAGTGGTCGCGGAAGCGTGCAATGGTCCGGATGCGCTAACCGCAATTCGTACGCATGAATTCGACGTTCTGGTGCTTGACATCAGCATGCCCGGCCGCAGCGGGCTGGACCTCATCCCTTCCATTCGCAGCGAGAAGCCCCTGCTGCCCATCGTGGTGCTGAGCATGTACCCTGCCGAACAGTATGCCGTCCGGGCCTTCGAGGCGGGTGCGAGCGGCTATGTCACGAAGGACATGGACGCTGTCGAGCTCGTGGCGTCCATCCGAAAAGTGGTACAGGGCAAGCGCTACTTTTCGCCGCAGGTGGCCGAACGGGTCATGGATAACCTGGACCGTGTGAACGGACAGTTACCGCACCGGGACCTTTCTTCCCGCGAGTACGAGATCATGCGCCTGATCGTGCAAGGGGTCCGTCTTACTGAGATCGGCAAGCAGTTCTTCCTCAGCGTCAAAACGGTCAGCACGTATCGCTCCCGGATCCTCAAGAAAATCGGCGTGGCGACAAACGCGGAGCTGGTGCAGTATGCCCTGCGCCACAGACTGATTGACTAGTTGTGCCCACAGACGGAGCAGCCTTCCATCAGGCTGCTCATCGCTGGCTCCGGAGGAAGGCATAGGTCGCAGCCGCTGCGAGTCCTGACGGACCGACCAGGCGAACATCGCAGCTCATAACCTCACCGCATGAACGCGGCACATCGTATTCGACCGCGAGTGAGGATATCTTCTCGATGTCCCCGCTGTCTTCGTGAAAGCGAATCGCCACCGAACAAGACTCGCAGTCTTCTCCCATCAAGTCACGAGATGAAACGGCGAGGGCTCTCGCCACACCTGAGTATGGCGAGCTTACGGCCACCTGTGTATCGCATCTCCCCGCGTTCCCGCCGTCGGAAGCAAACGGTAGGTAAGAGGACGACGGCAAGTCACCCGTCAACAAGATCTGGCTTGATGCCACGGCGAACTCCTGCCGAAGCTCTGCCCGCCAGCACTGGAGACTCCCATTACCACGAACCCATTTGACGATTACCTCGCAAGGACCCGAACACAGGTCAGCCATCAAGTACGTGGTTATCGATACTGGCGAGACGTTCGGTCCACTGAGGTCGAGCGCAGCCGACAGCATGGCGGCCGCCATGGCACATGGCGCAGTCCCATTGCCTTCGTCCGCAACTTCCCCGGCGTACCTTCCGGTCCCAGTCCTGGTCAGCGAGAAGACCCTGCTTTCCTGGTCGCATGCCTTTGGCATCGGATTATCCTTCGATATACAACTCGACTGATTCCGAATATAGCGAACGTTGCTACGTCGCAGAGCAGGTGCCCACAGATAAGGAAAAATCTGACACAGGAGCGTAGATCGGCATGCAGGCTGTGCCATCTCCGCGAGCGGATAGCCCGCCTGGCGACACCCCTGTGCTAGACTGCCCTCGCCAGAATCCGCATCCTTGAGCGCCATGTCAAACCGTCCAGCTCCGCGCGCACCCACCCATAAAGAGCGCCTTCTAAAACAGGGGTTCAAGCAGTTCTACGCGCATGGTTTCGCCGGTACGAGCCTGGAAACAGTCCTCGTCGAAGCGGGGGTACCAAAGGGTTCGTTCTACCACCACTTCGGCTCGAAAGAAGCGTTTGCCTTGTCCGTGCTGCAGCTCTATTCCGAGAAGCAACAGCAGCGACGCAAGAAGTGGTTCGGTGCACCGGACCTGGATGAGTATGAAATGCTGACCGGATACCTGGACGAGCTGGTCAGCGACTTCACGCGGACTGGAGCCAAGCGTGGATGCCTGATTGGCAAGCTCTCACTTGAGCTCGCAAACACTTCCGAAGCATTCGGCTCACTGCTAAGCACCATGCTTGGCAATTGGCATACCTCGGTTGAGCAGATTATCGAACGCGGGCAGCATGCCGGCACTGTTCGCGACGATCTCCCGGCCAGCCAACTTGCCGACACACTCCTCGCCACAATCCAGGGTGCCCTAATCCTGGACCTCACGCATCGGCGCGTGCAGGCGATGCACAGTATCTCGGCCGTAATGTCAGCGCTGCTTCGGCCGGCTGCGACTGAAACCCGCACGAAGCGGGCCTCACAAAAATAGTCCTCAGACTGCCGTCAGGCGCAGGACCGTCGGCGCAACTTCCATGAAAGCACCCATCGCGCGACCAATCTGACGAAAGTGGTCAGACTTCCGGTGCGCCTCCACGGCAGCCGCGTCTTTATAACGTTCCACAAAGGCGTACTGCCCTGCGGTCTCTGTGCGCCAGAGGCCGTACTCAAGGCATCCCTCTTCCTGGCGCGACGCCTGGACCATCTGATTCGCGAGTTCTTCGAACTGCGCTTCGCTTCCCGGCTTCACGGTGATTTGTGCAACGACACCCAGCATTTCGTCTCCCAGTTCTCTAAGCAATAAGGAGGTCAAGCTTAGCCATACTAGACCGTTACGTCTAGCGGTTCGCAGTCGATCGATCGAATGGATGTTCGCTCTCAACTCCTGGGTAATACCATCCATGAAAAGCTTTCATATTCGAGGGTATCCGCTGATGGCATGCCTGTTTGCAGCCGCCATCACTAGACCATATAGTCTAGTCAATATGAGGATAGGGAGACGACACGATGGCTGGGGAGTGGACGCACAGCTACACATTCACCAACGGCATTCGGATGCATTACGTTGAGCAAGGGGAAGGTCCCCTTGTCTTGCTTTGCCATGGATGGCCGGAGTCCTGGTATTCCTGGCGGCACCAAATCCCCGCGCTGGCGAGCGCTGGGTTCCGCGTTGTCGCACCAGACCTCCGAGGCTATGGAGACACCGAGAAGCCGTTGGAGATCGAGGCTTATGACATCCTCACCCTGACTGCCGACCTGGTTGGCCTGGTCAATGCACTCGGGGAAGAGCACGCCATCCTTGTTGGGCACGACTGGGGTTCGATGCTCGCAGCGACAGCGAGCCTTCTGCGACCCGACATGTTTCGAGCCTTGGCACTGCTGAGCGTTCCTTACATGCCCCGCCGGAGAATCCGACCTGCGGCGCAATTCCACACACTCACGCAGGAACGGCACTTCTACCAGGACTATTTCCAGGTAATCGGGCGTGTCGAAGCAGAAGTCGAAGCCGATATGCGGCACGCTCTTCTGGGCATTCTCTACACCGGCAGTGCCGCATCCCGGCAGCATCCGGAACACCGTCGCAAAGGATTCATTACCTTCGAGAAGTCGACTCGCTTCGTTGACAACCTCGCACTTCCCGAAACCCTCCCGACATGGCTCAGCGCCGAGGATCTCGATGTTTTTGTCGACCAGTTCACGCGCGGCGGCTTCGCTGGCCCAATCAACTGGTACCGGAACATCGACAGAAACTGGTCGCTGACGGCGTTCCTCGACGGCGCGCGGATCGAGCAACCAACACTGTTTGCCGCAGGCGAGTTGGATGGGGTCATCCGCATGGCGAAGATGGAATACGAAACCCTGGAAATCAACGTGCCGAAGCTGTGGAAGAAGACGTTGATTCCCGACGCAGGTCACTGGGTACAGCAGGAAAAACCCGACGAGACATCGCGGTTGTTGATTGAGTTTCTCCAGCAACCGCAAGTCGTTTCCCAGCTTTCATAGCTGGTCTTGATCAAGGAATAGCATGAGCCACGCAAAACTCTTCGAACCCCTCAAGCTCCGTTCGCTGGAGCTGAAAAATCGCATCGTCATGGCGCCAATGACGAGGTCATTCTCACCAGATGGCATCCCTACGCCTGCTGTTGCTGAATACTACGAGCGCCGAGCTGCAGCCGATGTTGGGCTCATCATCACTGAAGGCACAGTCGTTGAGCGCGACACTGCCAAGAATGATCCCAACGTGCCCAACTTCTTTGGGCCAGCATTGCCCGCCTGGAAAGGCGTGGTGGAAGCAGTCCATAGTCGCGGGGCAGCGATCGCTCCGCAACTCTGGCATGTCGGCGCGGCGCGGCACCCGAAGGAGCAGGTAGACCCGGCACTCGTCGATTCACCTTCCGGACTCGCCAGACCTGGGGAGCTGCGCTACTCACCGATGTCTGAAGAGGCGATAGCCGATACGATTGCCGCCTTCGGTCGCGCCGCGGCCTCAGCCGGACAGCTTGGCTTCGACGCCGTGGAATTGCATGGGGCGCATGGATATCTCATCGACCAATTCTTCTGGGACGGTACCAATGCGCGGCAAGATGGCTGGGGCGGAAATGCGATAGCGCAGCGCACACGCTTTGCCGCTGAAATCGTGCGCGAGGTCCGGCGTGCCATCGGCCCCGACCGGCCGCTCATCATCCGTCTGAGCCAATGGAAACAGCAGGACTATCGCAGCCGGATCGCTAACGACCCCATTGGCATGGAAGAGTGGCTCACGCCGCTTGCCGACGCCGGCGCCGACGTCTTTCACTGCTCTCAGCGCCGTTTCTGGGAACCCGAATTTGAAGGCTCGAGCCTGAACTTCGCAGGCTGGGCCAAGAAGCTCACGGGGAAGCCAACCATCACAGTCGGGTCAGTGGGATTGTCTGGTGATTTTTTCGGTGCGTTCAAAGGTGAGAGCGCCGGCGTTGCGGCGCTCGACGACCTGTTGGAGCGCCTGGAACGCGGCGAGTTTGACCTGGTTGCGGTGGGCCGCGCGTTGATTTCGGACCCCGAATGGGCAAGCAAGATAATGCAGCAGCGTTACGAAGAACTGGTCGGGTTCGACCGGAACGCCCTTGCGGTGTTGTACTAAGAGAGCAAGTCCATCTCGCAGAGGTCAGCGCGAGATGGACTACGCCTCAGGCGTAATACTCTTTTCCTTGATGAGTTGCGCCCATTTGGTCCGCTCTGAGCGCAAGAACGCCGCGAACCGCTCCGGCGTTCCTCCGCCGTCCTCCGCGCCGAATTCGTCAAGGCGCGCAATAACTTCAGGCATCGCAAGGACCTTGTTCACGTCGCTGTTCATTCTGTTGACCATCGCCGCAGGCATTTTTGCCGGTCCAACAAGGCCGAACCAGATACTTGCGTTGAAGCCGGGATACCCCGATTCGGCGACCGTCGGCACGTCGGGAAACGACTTGGCTCGCTTCAACCCCGTTTGTGCGATGGCCTTCAGCTTTCCGCTCTTGATGAACGGCGCAGTAGTGGTCATGCCTTCGAATGCATATTCGACCTGGGCGCCAATCAAGTCATTCATCACGGGTGCGGCGCCCTTGTAAGGCACGTGCAGTGCCGAGATGCCCGCGGTCTTTTCGAACAGTGCCAGCGCCAGATGCTGGGCCGAGCCCGCTCCGGAGGAACCGAACGAGATTTTCCCGGGATTCCTTTTGCACTTCTCGACAACCGCTGCCAGCGTCTTCGACATCTGCGCGTCATTCGAAACCAGGACTTGAGGAGTCTGCCCAACAAGGGCGATGGCAGCAAAGTCATGCTCCGCGTTGAACGGCAGCTTGGGGTACAAGCCCGGCGCAATGCCGAGTGCGTTGATATGCCCCATGAGCAAGGTGTTGCCATCCGGCGCGGCCTTCGCTACTTCAGTTGCGGCAATTCGACCAGCGGCACCGACCTTGTTGTCCACTAGAACGGAGACTCCCCACAGGGCACTCAGTTTGTTGGCGACGATACGTGCCAGGACGTCTGTACCACCGCCTGCGGGGAAGCCAACGATAACGCGTACTGGTCCCGTTGGCAGAGGGCCGCTATTGGCCAAAGCTGGTAAGGCGCATCCTGCGGACGAAGCGGCAAGGATGGAGAGAAAGCGGCGGCGTTCCATAAAGTCTTGTCTCCTGGTTTTTGTAGTGCGGTGGCTTGAATGAGCTTGAATGCCTTTGAGACACTGTGCCTCCAACCGGACTTCAAAAAAAGCGGCTATAACCGTCGTCAGAACACGTAAAATCTGTCGTTATGGATACGCGATTTCTTCAGACGTTCGTGACGGTCGTCGACATGGGCTCCATTGCCGAGGCTGCGCGAAGGCTTGACCTCGCGCCGACCACCGTCGCTCAGCAGATTCGTGCGCTAGAAACGGATATCGGGGCTCAGTTGCTCACGCGCTCGGGCCGTACCGTCAAGCCCACAGTCGTCGGGACACGAATTCTTGAACGCGCTAGAGACTTGCTGCGCGATGTTCGCGACCTGCTTTCTGCGGCATCGGACACAGGGTTACCCGCGGGACCGCTTCGACTAGGTGCTACGCCTACGGCATTGATGGGGTTGCTGCCGCCGTTGTTGCGGCAATGGATGAACGCGCATCCGAATATCCCGGTGTTCATCGAGCCAGGCACCTCGGCTCGACTACTTGACCGCGTGCTATCGGGGGACCTGGACGCAGCAATCCTCGTACATCCGACGTTCGAACTGCCAAAGACCTGCGCATGGCGGCAATTGCGCGAAGAACCGTTGATTCTCTTGACGCCCAGCGGCATGGAGGTTACAGACCCGCTTGCCACGGCGGCGCGCGAGCCGTTCATTCGGTATGACCGGAATGTGGTTGCTGGCAGAATGGCGGACGATTATTTGCGCGCGCATGGCGTACGACCGAAAGTCCATTTCGAGTTGGACGGTATTGAACACATTGCCAAGCTCGTCGCCGAAGGGTTCGGAGTTTCGGTGCTACCCGACTGGCCAGTGATAGGCAGTCCTGACCCGGCACTACATCGTTGGCGCCTTCCCTCTCCATGCCCTTCCCGCCGCGTCGGCATGTGCTGGTTGCGCGCGTCCGTTCGAGCGCAATTGGCCGAGGCTTTCGTCCAGATGGCCGAAACTCACCTGGACGAAGGACGAAAGAGAATGCGTCGCAGCAAGTAGTTCTGGGCGCTACGAATTACGACACAGTGGACCACTTGCCGTACTTTGCGACTTCCTTCTCATCGAAGCCGAAGCCCAGGCCCGGTGTCTGATGAAGAACGACGCGTCCTTTCTTGTGGTCCAGCTGGCGGTCGACCAGGCGACGGAAGTTCAGCACCTGGTCATCCCAGAAGAACTCGACATACCGTGCATTCGGCGTAGCAGCGACCAGCGGTGCATGGACGTCGTGGAACCAGTGCGGGCACACTTGAATGCCATAGCCCGCCGCCATTGCGGCGATTCGCTTCCACTCCGTGATGCCACCGCACACGGCAGCATCCGTCTGCAGGATGGCGGCGCCACCCATATCCAGCAGTTGCTTGTGGTACCAACGGCCGTAGCCAATCTCTGCCGTGGCGACCGGAATACGGGTCAGCTTGGCCAGTCGAGCATGGCTTTCGATGTCGTCGGGGCTAAAGGGCTCTTCGATGAAGTACGGGTCGTACTGTTCAATGCGGCGAAGGTACTGCATCGCCTGGACGGTATCTGTCCAGCCATTGTTGCAATCCAGCATCAATTCCACGTCGGGACCAATGGCTTCCCGCGCGGCCCGTACGCGGGATTCCTCTCCTTGCGGCGACCAGCGACCAGTCTTCATCTTGACGGCCTTGAAACCCTTGGCAACGTAGCTGGCCATTTCTTCACCAACCATCTCGGCCGTTTTGCCCTCGACGTAGTATCCGCCGCTAGCGTAGGCTGCAACCGTATCGGTCTCGACTGCACCAAGGAACTTGTGGAGCGGCAGTCCGACACTCTTGGCGTTCAAGTCCCACAACGCGATGTCCAATGCGCTGATGGCCCGCATTACGGTACCCATGCGGCCCTGCAAGAGAGCCTCCTGGTACATGTCCTTCCACAGACCTTCAACTGCGAGCGACTCGCGCCCAAGTAGCACTGGCGCGAGAAGTTGTTCCACAGCGACGCGGAAGATTTCGCCCGCCGCACTTCCCACATAGCAGAAGCCGATGCCTTCAAGACCATCGGCAGTACGTACCTTGACCAGTCCATAGTGGCGGTCATACACGGTACGGCTCGAAAGGGAAGTTACGTTATCCAGCGGAACGCGGGCTGCACAGACTTCGATAGATTTGATGATTGGCACGGACAGTCTCCTTTGGTTCGCAATTTCATGCGGGTGCAGGAGAACTATGAGCCAGTTACATATCTATAAAAAGTGTGTTTAAACCTTTTCATAAAACGTAAAATGTGTTCTTTTGAATCCGGACATTGTCAGGTAGTGCTCCACATTTTGCGTAAAGCAGAACACCCAGCGAAGTAGCTGACGGCACAACTTGCCAGCCCTTCCTGGGTACTTTCCCTCAACGCAGCGATTCCACCGCCTGTTTCAATCGCGCGCAGCCTTCCTCGATGACTTCCAGCGATGTGGCGAACGAGAACCGGAGATACGGAGACAGCCCGTATGCCGTGCCGTCCAGCACCGCGACTCCGGCCTTGTTCAGGAAGAACATCACCACATCGAGGTCCGATTCGAGCATCGTTCCGGTATCGGTCTGCTTGCCGAGCAACCCCTTGACTGAGGCATAGATATAGAATGCCCCTGCGGACGGCGTGCATTCGATGCCGGGAATGTCGTTGAGCAGTGCAGCCATGCGGTCGCGGCGCTTCTCGAAGATCCCGACCATCTCTTGCACGCAGGATTGGTCACCGTCCAACGCCACTACTGCCGCGGCTTGCGATACAGAGCTTGTGCAGGTCGAGCTCTGCGAGAGGATGGTACCGATTGCCTTCACCAGTTCCCGCGGACCCGCGCCGTACCCCACGCGCCAGCCAGTCATGGCGTATGCCTTCGACATGCCGTTGATAAGCAACGAGCGTTGCTTTAGCGATGGCATCAGTTGGAGAGGCGATACTGCGATGCCACCGTCATAGACATATGGCTCGTAGATTTCGTCGCTCAGGACCCAAACGTCGGGATGGCGTTCAAGCACCGCACAGATTTCGTCGAGTTCCTCCGCCGTGTAGACCGCGCCAGTCGGATTATTGGGGCTGTTCAGAATGATCCAGCGCGTCTTTGGCGTGATGGCAGCTTCCAAGGCCTGTGCGGTGAGCTTGAAGCCAACGTCTGCGCCGCATGTCACGATGACTGGCTTCCCGCCGTTCATGGTGACCATGTCGGGGTACGAGACCCAGTAAGGCGCGCTGATGATGACCTCATCGCCTTCTTCGAGCGATGCCGTCAGCGCGCTGAAGATGATCTGCTTGGCGCCACAGCCCACCACGATCTCATCGCTGCCGTATTCCACGCCAAGGCTTCGCTGAAGCTTGTTGGCAATGGCTCGCCGCAGCGCCGGGGTGCCGAGCGTACTTGTGTACTTCGTCTCGCCTCGCGCGATGGCGTCGTTGGCCGCCTGGCAGATATGAGCAGGGGTGGCCAGGTCCGGCTCACCAATGGTGAAGTCGAGGATGTTGTGACCGTTGGCTCGCAGGTCATCTACCAGGGCTTTGGCAGCAATGCTGGGGGATGGCTTGATCAGGCCCATGCGGCTGCTGACGATGCTGTTGCTCATTTGTCTACCTCTATTGGGAATGGTTTGGATCGGCGCTGCGGTCAAACGAGACCATGGCGGTTCAGGGTTTCCTGCAGCCCCAGGAGCTCCACCATCGTTGCGCCTTCTTCCAGGCGGCGGCGCATGATCTCTTCCTTGCGCTCCCGCTCCTCGCTGGCCTCGATGACCTGAGCGACCTCTTCCCTTGCAACGACCACCAGGCCATCACGGTCGCCCATGACGATGTCGCCGGGACGTACCACAACGCCACCTACGGTCACTGGGACATTCACCTTGCCTGGCTGCTGTTTGTTCGTACCTTTGATGCAGAGGCCGCGACAAAAGACGGGGAAGCTCATTTCGACAATCGCGCTCGCGTCACGAACCGCGCCGTCGATGACCAGGCCGGCCAGGCCAAGCTTCTTGGCGGCCAGCGTCAGGATGTCGCCCCAGGGACCCGCATCGACAAATCCTTTTGCATCGATAACCAGAACATCACCGGGTTTCGCCTTGGTCAGCGCGTAGTGAATCATCAGGTTGTCGCTGGGTCGGATGTCCACAGTCAGCGCAGGTCCGACTACGCGCATCGCGGGGTCAAGCGCCGCAATCCGCGGGTCAACGGCGCCTCTCTGGCCCTGCGCTTCATGGATGGTGGCAGCGCCGAGACGCTTGAGCGTGTCGAGCTGCGATTGATTAATGTCCGTCATGGCAAACTCCAGAGAATAGAAGGCCTATCCCTCTCCACGGAGGGGTGCGAAAGAAGGCAGTCGGGTTAGTTAGTGGAAGCGCGCGAGACTAAAGGCGCTAACGTCGATGGGGGGGCCGGCACCCCGCACCATCGCCGCCACGCATTTGGCAGTAATGGCCGAAGTCGTCAGTCCGCTGTGTGAGTGGCCGAAGGCATAGAAGACGCTCTCGGTGCCTGGGACTTTGCCAATCGCCGGCATCCCATCAGGAAAAGTCGGGCGAACACCCATCCACGGCTTCGCATCCGTCCCGCTGATGCCAGGCAGATAAGGTCTTGCCAACCCCAGGAGCATGCTTGCCCGCTTCATGTTTGGCTTCGAATCGGCGAAAGCGAACTCCGCCGTGCCGGCCAGGCGCAACCCTTCATCCATGGGCGTGGCAGCGAAGAACGGCTCGCCAAACACGACCGGCCGCCGCAGCGCAATTTGGGAACTCGGCAGCATCAGGTGGTATCCACGCTCGGCAGCCAACGGCACGTTGAGCCCAAACGGCGTGAGCAGGTCTTTGGAAAGGTAGCCTGCGGCCACGACCACTCTATCGGCCTGGTACGCCGATTCGGCCGTGACAACCTCTGCCTTGCCCGACGCGCAAAGGTTGACGGTTCGCACCTCTTCCCGAAGAATCCGAGATCCGGAATCGATGAGCCGCTTTGCATAGTGCTCACCCAGCCCACGAGGGTTGCTGCAGCGTCCCGCGTTGGGAAAATAGATGCCCCCGACTACGTCCTGACTAAGCGCTGGTTCCAACTCACGCACACAGGCCGCGGAGACGCGCTCGGCCGCGAGGCCAAAGCTGTTCCATACCGGCAGCGTGCGGGATTTCGCTTCGAGGGCGGCTTCGGTCTTGAACACGACCAAACCACCTTGGCGAGTGACAAGATGCGCTGCCGAGGCTTCCCTTGTCAGCGCGTCGAGCTCGGCAATGGCGGCGTTCGTCAACGATGCCATGCTCGCCAGGACGCGCTGATATGGCTCGGGCTTTAGCGTTGCCATGGCTCGGACCGCCCAAGGTACCAGCCGGCATGCGTAGGTGGGTTGAATAACCAGCGGCCCGTCCTTGTCCAGCATCAGCTTGGGCAACTGGCGTACCAGGTCAGGCGTAGCAGGAGGGAAGATGTTCGCCTCCGACAGATACCCGGCGTTGCCAAATGAAACCCCGTGCATCGGCGCTTGTTTGTCGATAACGGTAACCTTGAAACCCTCCATCCGCAGCCTCAGTGCGATGGAGAGTCCGATGATGCCGGCACCGACAACAATGGCGGATTCGGGGTTGCGTGGGCGGTCCATGATGGTCTACGGTGCGAGCGAAGGTCAGTGCGAGCGAAGGTCAGACAGGAAAGCTTGGGCACGTGGATGCTGCGGCGATGCGAAGAAGTCGTTTGGCGCGGCCTCCTCCAGGAGCGTGCCCTTGTCCATGAACCACACCCGATCGGCGACTTCACGTGCGAAGTTCATTTCATGCGTGACGCAGACCATCGTCATACCGTCCTTCGCCAAGCCCTTCATCACGTTGAGCACTTCGCCGACCATTTCGGGGTCCAGGGCACTGGTCGGCTCATCGAACAACATGACGGGCGGGTCCATTGCCAAAGCACGCGCGATGGCAACGCGCTGCTGCTGACCGCCCGAAAGCTGTTGCGGGTACGCCTCTGCCTTGTGCGCCAGGCCCACGCGTTCGAGTAGCGACATGGCCTTGCTCTTCGCCTCGCTCTTGCTCTTTGCCGCAACCTTCAACGGTGCGAGGCACACGTTATCGACGACGGAAAGATGCGGAAACAGGTTGAACTGCTGGAACACGAAGCCAACGTGACTGCGAAACTTGTTCAGGTTCAGTGAAGGTGCATGGATATCCTGGTTGTCGAGGACGATGCTTCCTTTCTGGATTTCCTCCAGACGGTTCACTGTGCGAATAAGCGTCGACTTACCGGAGCCGGAAGGTCCGCACACCACCACGACCTGGCCGCGCTTGACTTCCGCAGTCACGTCCACGAGTGCGTGATAGTCGCCGTACCACTTATTGACTTTGGAGAACTGAATCATTTTCATAGCTCCGGTTGGATGCAGCCACACCACTTCTCCTGCGGGTAACACGACGTTCAAGCGAGTGGGCGAACTGTGTCAGACAGAAGCAAACGGCAAAGTAGGTCAACGCGAGAATCAGGAAGACTTCGAATGGTCGCGTCAGCAGGTTGGTATTGATCTGGTTGGCCGAGAACGTCAGCTCTTGCACACTGATGACATAGCCCAGCGATGTCTCTTTGATGGTGGAAACAAACTGGCTAACGATGCTCGGCACCATGTTGTAGATGGCTTGCGGCAGGATGATTTGCCGCAACGTCTGCATGTAGCTCAGTCCTAGCGCTCGCGCAGCTTCGGTCTGGCCAGTAGGGAGCGCTTCGATACCGGCACGGATCACTTCGGAGAGATATGCCGCTTCGTAGATGACCAGCGTGCAGAGCAATGTCGTAAAACCGGTGACGCTATGGCCCACCAGCACCGGGACCAGAAAGTAGCTCCAGAAGATCAGCATCACGAGCGGCACGCCGCGCACGATGTACACGACAATCGTTGCGGGTACTCGGAACACCTTCCACGGAGAAACACGTGCGACTGCGAGCAGGATGCTGATGGGGAAGGAGATGACCAACCCCAACACCGAGAGAATCAGCGTCAGCGCCAGCCCGCCCAACGGCCCTTGGGGGTATTGCCCCAGCAGCAGGAGTTGCCAGTTATCGCGGAGAATATCGAACATGACTTACCTCGCGGGAATTCGGGTTCTTTGTGCTACCAGCGCACCGATTGCCATCAGGGCCAGCGAAATCGCCAGGTAGAAGGCCGTTGCCAGGAGGTAAGCTTCGAAGGTGCGGAACGTGTGGTTCTCGACTTCACGGACTGCATAGGTCATTTCGGCTGCGCCCACTGCCATCGCCAGACTGGTGTTCTTGAACAGCAGCACCGTGTGGTTGATAAAGGGCGGCAACGCAATGCGGAAAGCCTGAGGCAGGATGACGTACCGCATCGAACCGAGGTAACTGAGACCCAACGAACGCGAAGCCTCGTGCTGACCTACCGGGATTGAACGCAGCCCGCTTCGGATGTCTTCCGAGAAATAAGCGGCCATGCACATGCCAATTGCGATGCCGGCAAAGATGAGCTCGCCGTTGTTGGCGTTAGCCCAGGTCTGGATGCTTTCCGGCAGCAAGGTCGGGATGCCGAAGTACCACAGGAGGATGTGGACCAGCATCGGAACATTCTGGTGATACGCAACATACCCGGCAACGAAGCGCTCGGCGATGCGGCTTCCAGATACGCGGATCGTTACCAGCGCCGTGCCAAGTACCAGCGCCAGGATCCAGCTACAGACGGTAAGCCAAGTTGTGAACTCCAGGCCTTTGAGCAACTGTTCACCGTAGGGTGCTGCGAAGAGGGGGCCAAGATTGAAATGGGAAAGCATGATGCACTCCTGGAGTTGGGGCCGTTGGGCCCCAACGTTCGTGTTAGCCCTTGTTGATAGGCTGCACTCGGAATTCCCGCTTCATTTGATACATCGTCTTGCTACCCAGCCACTTGTCAAAAATCTGCTGGGCTTCACCTGACTTTTCCATGTTCTCCAGCGCGGCATTGACAGCCTTCTCAAGGGCGGGTTCGCCCTTCTTGATGCCCAGGCCCCAGGCTTCCTGCCCCAAGGCCGGAGTAATAACCTGGATGTTGCCCGAGGGACCGGCCTTCGCGATGAAGCGGCGCAGCATGGTTTCGGACAGGCCAAAGCCATCAACCTTGTTCTGGACCAGCGCCATGAATGCCGAAGGTGCGTCGTCGTAGCTCACCAGTTGCGCGGTCGGCAAAGTCTTCTGCAGGAAGTTCTGTGTGCTGGAACCCTTGATGGTGCTGATGCGCTTGCCGGCCAGGTCATCGCGCTGCTTGAACGACGTGTTGCCCTTTACTGCCAGCTTTTGCTCGCTTACGAAGTAGGCGTCGGAGAAGGTAATCTGCTCGGCACGCGCCGGTGTGTAGCCGAGTACCGCAGCCAGAATGTCGACCCGGCCCTGACTGAGTTCAGGAATGCGAGCCTCCAGCGAAACCACCTTCAGTTCCGGCTTCACCCCCAGCGCCTTGGCCACGCCCTTGCAGAAGTCCACGTCGTAGCCAACCAGTTCCCGGGTGTTCTGGTCCTGGAAGCCGAACGGTTCCAGATTGCTGAGTACGCCACAGACCAGCGTACCGCGCGCCTTGAGGTCGGCGAGTTGGTCCGCCTTCGCGGCGGGGGCGGCAAACGCCAGTGCACAAGTCAGAACTGCGAAGGTCAGGTTGCAAGTTGCTTTCATCATCTCTCCAGGCCAGTGTGTGCCGTCGCGGCACGTTTGGTGTCTCCTACCGGTGCACATGCATCTTGTCGCCCGGTGTGTGAGTAAATTCTTGCAGAACGATATGATTAATTAAAGCGACATTTTTAGCCGTCAAAACATTCCAAAAACAGACGATATGAGGGGGTTACCCCTAACGCGTCGGGAGCTCTACAATGAGCAAAAGCGACCATTCGATCGGCGCTTCCATTCAGAAACGAGACGAACGAACGGGGTTACCCACAAGGTCATGACGACCCTCAAACAACTCGAAGTCCTGACCGCTATCGCCGAAACCGGCTCTCTCGAAGGGGCGGCCCGCAAGCTTGGCGTGGTGCACTCTGCCGTGTCGCGACAGATCAAGGATTTCGAGGATGGCTTTGGCTATCCGTTGTTGGACCGAAGTGGACGGTCAGTCCGGCTCACGATCGAAGGCGTGGAAGTCCTGGGTCGGGCGAAAGCTGTGCTTGCCCAGCGAGACCTGTTGCTGGAACGGATAGCAAGCAAGGAGGTGCTGAGCAGAAAGCTGCGGCTGGGTGTTACCGAGCTGACTGCGATGACATGGCTGCCCAAGCTGCTTCGGCAGATTCAAGCCGCATATCCTCGCGTAGCCATCGAACCGGAAGTGGACCTGAGTGTGAATCTGCGTGAGCGTCTGCACGCGGGCCAACTGGACCTGGCAATCCTTCCTGATGCATTCCCTGCTACCGGATACGTGAAAGACGTTCTCGCCGAAGTCCGCAATGACTGGGTATGCGCCCCGGGATTGATGCCGGGCAAAGCGCGAATCCCCGTTGCCAAGTTGGGCGAATACACCTTGTTGACTCAGGGCAATCTTTCCGGCTCAGGCATCCTGATTGGTGAATGGCTGCGCAAACATGGGGTCGTCCCGAGGAACACCATCCCCAGCAATAGCATCGTGGCACTCGTCGGCATCGCCGCGTCAGGTCTCGGGGTCGCCTATTTGCCGCGCGCGGCTGTACGGAGCCTTTTGAGCTCCGGACATCTGGTTGCACTTAACGTGACACCCAGGCTGCCAACCATTCGCTACGCCACGATGATTCGCTCCGACCTCGCCATGCCATTCTTGCGTAGCGTTGTCGAACTCGCGAAGCAAGCCTGCGACTTCGAGCATGCCTATCCACTCGAAGGAGGGTTCATGGATTCTGGAGTCACCGAGTGATTACCATCAAGCAGGTCGAAGCGTTCTACTGGGCCGCGAAACTGGGGACCGTACAGCGTGCTGCAAACAAGCTTCACGTGACCCAATCCGCCGCCACCAAGCGGATCCAGGAGCTCGAACGTATTGCGGCTGCGCCGCTCTTCGAAAGCTCAGGCAGGAAGGCTGCACTGACACCCAAAGGTCAGGAACTGCTGGAGCTCAGCGAAGGATTCCTGCTTGCGGTAAGCAGGCTTGAGGAAGTAAAGGCCTCGACAAAAAACGTCGCGCGCATTTTGCATATCGGCATCACCGAGCTGGTAGCCCTGACCTGGTTTCCGACTTTCGTCCGAAAGCTGAATGGCATCTATCCAAACGTAGCGCTCCAACCCGACGTAGACCTGTCTGGCGCTCTTGGCGACAAGGTCGCCGATGGACGACTGGATTTCGCGGTGATACCTGAAGGCTATGCCACCTCCTCCATGGCCACCGTTCGACTCGAATCCGTAGAGTTCGCCTGGATCTGTCCGGTCGGTAGATTTGAACCCGGTGCAACCGTGTCGTTTCAGGACCTGGCAACGCTACCGCTGGTGGAGCAGGATGCCGGGTCAGGGCTCACGGCTTTGTGCGAGACCCTGTATGCGCAAGCAGGCGTCGAGCCACATCGCGTTTCCGGGAGCAACAGCCTGGTCGCACTGGCGGGCCTCGTGGAGGCCGGCGCTGGGGTCAGCTGTGTGCCATTGCACTTGTTCCGGAAGGAAATCGACCAGAAGCGGCTGCAGGTCGTGCATACGGACCCACCTGCACCGAGCATTACGTACGTTGCCGCCTTCCTGAAACAGCATCAAGCCGCGCTTGGCTACGCCATTGCTGACATTGCACGGCAGTGCTGTAATTTTGGGACGAAGGAGTCGCTTCCGCAGCGGCGCTCCCAGTCGTGAGGTGGCCCTCACTGTGCTCAAGTGCCCAGCTTGTAGACCATCGCCCTGCGTGCCCGGTCCTCCGGACTGCCAGGCTTATAGTACTTGCCTGCCCATTTGCTGTCCGGCGTAAGTATCAGTCGGCGCTTGCGATTCGGGTGCCGCTGCTCGTCGTTGGCGATCGCTCGGGCCCGGTAGTGCTCGTACAAGCGCATGAACTCCGCGAGGTAGATGCCAGCCAGATGCCGGTCCTGGATTTCCAGCAAGTTCTCATCGTTGTTGTTCTCCGAGTTCTTGCTCATGTTCGCTGACCCGGTGTAGACGATGGGATTTTCGCCCTCACCATCAATGACGATGAATTTGTGATGGATAACGACAGGCGCGTAACCTGGAACGTCTTCGCCTGGGAACGTGAGCAGTTCCGGCTCGAACCCTTCAGGAACTGTCGCGGCGGAAAAATACATCCCTTCGATCACGTCCTTCTTATCCCTGCTGCGGTGATATAGCTCCATGTTTGCAAGCGCGGTCCCGTTGACTTGCTTGCCGGTTTCCAATGCCACCTGGGTTTCAGCTGCGCTCTTTTTGCTTAGGTTGTTCACGAGGCCGAACATCATCAGGCCTCGGTCTGCTGCATCGAAACATGCGTCACGAAGGCGCTTATCCGTTGGCGTGAAGATGCAGAACATGACGGAGTGCCTTGCCTTCTTTATTGCGGCCACGATGGTGTCGATCTGCGTGGTCTTCCCTTCTGGTTCGGGCGAAAGCGCCAAGCGTATTCGAGCTGTTCCCACGCTGATTTGTTTTGACCAACCGTTGACCAGCTTCGATGTCGCGCCCTTGGTTGGATTCGAAGCCAACGCCAAAGCACGTGCCTCGTACATGGCCGCCATCTCTGGAGAGTCAAACACGTGAAGCAGGTTCGCCTGCTGGGTTATTCCTTCCGTCGTAAAGTTCGCTGACCCCATCATCACGCGCGTCGGGACCTCGGCCGCCGTCGGACCATCAGTCACAAGAAACTTGTGATGCATGATGTTGGTCTTGTCTCTGGGATAGAAGGTAATGAGGCTGCCTTGCCTGTCAACGACATCCTGGTTTGGCGATGGCTTGGCCGGAACGGCCTTGCGGGCCGGCTTGCCGTCTTTCGCCGGCCTGGCCTTGACCGCAGGAATAATGTGCGAGTCATAAACCATAGCCAGAGAATGTTCGCCACGCGCCTTCGCGAAGGCCACCAGTTCGGGGATGACCCATAGCTTGTCGGTAAGGTGGTACACCGCGCCTGCCGCTCGACTGGAGCCGGCCAGTGCAACACCGAAGGTCTTCTCAAGGTCATTGGCAAGCCAGGTGCGCAATGCACGGGCTTGCTCAGCGGAGGGAACACTGCCTCGGCTTAGCCCCATCGCGTGAAGCTTCCGGTCGAATGCCTGAGAGCTGAGAACGGCCCGATTGAACCACGTGCCGATGCCGTCGGTTGTGTGCGATGGGAGCGTAGCGCTGAAAACACCAGCTTCGTTATCGAGAGGCTTCGAGCTGTCTTTCGTCCCGACAACCGGGTATGCGGTATAGATGAATGTCGCTCCGCGGTCCGGCTCATCAATACGCGCATCCCACCACATGAACTTCTGAATGGGTGCCGTGTTTGAATCTACGTCAGGCTTGCCATCTGGTACCGGGCCGTCGAAGGTAACGCGGTTTGGCAACCAACTGAAGGGCTTTTGAGACTTGCCATCCGGTGACCTGAATCCTGGCTCACGCTTTATCGCGAACCCCAGGAAATCTTTCCGGTCCTTCCCCTGCTCCCAGTTCAGGGCCAACAAAACCAACGTCGGCGACAAGTACCCTCTCAGTTCGACGGTCATGGTCTGCTCTCTCGAAAAGTGAAGCTGTGCGAAAAGCGCCTTTACTGTGCAATGCGGATACGCAAAGAATCGGGAGCGCGACCTGTCCTGCAGTCGGTGAAGCGGTAGCTGAGGTCGTAGCAGACCAGCACTTCCCGCAGCGCTGCGCGCTTGGTCACCTGGACAGCCACGCTGGAAGGCTTGAGTCCCGCCGTCTTGTTTGCGTCAACGAAGGCCGCCACCAGGTCTCCCGCAGTCAGCTTGTCTCCAAGCATGGCCGAGAGCTGTCGCGCGTCAGGCTTCACGAGCTTGTCATTGATTTCGCGGACCTTGTTGAAGTAAGTAGCCGGGGAATCAAAGTAGCAGCTCCCATGCTTTTGCCATTCGCCCTGCATCAGCGAAACACCTGGCACCGTGCATAGCGTCTTCCTGGCGGTCTCGGCGTCGACAGTTCCTCCACCGCACCAGCGGGGATGCCCTGCCGCCCCCTTTGCATTGGCGTTCTGAGGCCACAGACCGTGGACAACGAACGAAAACTGATTCAGCTTGCACTGAAAGTCCGGGGCGTGCGCCCCACCCTTTTCCGCGCAAAATTGCGGCGACCACGACAACGCCAACGCTAGATAGTCAGTTCGCGAACTAGTCGCAGGTTCTGACGCCGTCTGCTCATGCGCCTGTGGTATCGCCGCGGGAAGCACGCAGGAAGGGCTTTGGGCCATCGCGGGCAAGGCGATGCCGACTATTGCCGCAACCGCAAGGAATTGGCAAATCTTCATGATGAATTGGGTGGAAATGGTCAATCGGCGACCGTACAGACGTGGAGGTTTGTCGGGCCCCCTCAAAGGGAGGGTGTAATCCTTACAATACCCCGGCGGTATCCTAGTACGCGGTCAGACAATTTCCAAGGATGCGAATCAAGGAGTTCGCTGGAACAATGCACGCCTTCTGTGACACGTGCCATGTCTACCAACGTTGCCAGCAGCGTTCTAACCCGCCCCCTTCCGCAGCATCCGACTATACGAAACCAGCATCTTCGCAAACTCCCCGGTAATGGGAGGAAGCGGCACCGCAGTCCGTTGCACCAGGCAAACATCGGCAGACGGTATCGCCTCGCCAATCCGAACCTCTCTCAGGGCGTCCATGAATCCCTCCTGTTCGAGAGCGATTCTAGGGGCGAGAAACAACAGGTCGGTCCGCGACACCAGATTCAGCGTGTCATAGAGCGACTCCACTGTCACGACGATGTTTGGCGTTTCAAGGCCTGCGTTGTTGAACAGGTCGACCAGCCGATTGGACGGCAGCCCTGCCTGACCCGGTGGCCTGGTATTGACCCACTCGCAATCCACCAGTGACTTGATACTGCGTGCCTTCTCTTTGGGATGTCCAAGCCGGCAGACGATGACGGGGTCTGATCTGGTCAGCCTGGTGCTGGTGAGGTCCGTCATATCGGTTTTGCGCGAGACGAGCGTCAGCGCAAAATCGAGTCGGCCTTCGCGAATGCCGGATAGCAGCGAACTCGATGGACCGCTGGCCAGATGGACCGAGAAGTTTGGGAATCTCTGTCGGAACGCTCGCAGAACCGGGGGAACCACGCGCGCGAAAGCTTCGGATGAAACGCCGACGTTCATCGAGCCGACCGGGTTGCCCTGGAAGCTTTGGAATTCCTGCTCCGTGCGCTCGCATTCACCAAGGATGATGCGTGAGCGGGCCAGCAACGTCTCGCCAGGCCCGGTCAAGACAATGCCCCGGTTGCCTCGCGCAAACAGGTTTGCGCCCAGCGAAGCTTCCAGGCGTTTGATTTGCTGCGTCAGGCCGCTCTGCGCGAGGTCCAGCGACCTCGCTGCCGCGCGGATACTGCCGTGTTCGACCACGGCGACGAAAGCGCGAAGCTGGTCCAGCGTCATGATGGGAGATATCTCAGCGTGTTCGATTGCGACTAGTGAACACTTTCCGCTATCCCCCTGTCAATCCCATGGACCGGTAGCCCGCTACAACTTATCGGGCGGGTAGGCCCACACGCTCGCCGAGGTCCCAATAAAGTCCCGCCATCATCTGCAGCCCCTCGCGCGTCACGCTCGTCAGCATATGTTCATCGGGCCCATGCTGTGCGCACGCCGGGTAGGAGTGCGGAACCCAGATGGTCGGCAGACCGAGCACGTCGGCAAAGACATCATTCGGTAGCGTGCCGGCCAGGTTCGGAAGGATTGCGGGCACAGCACCGGTGCTTGATTCAATCGAGCCAGCCACCCACTTTACCCACGGATGGTCGACGTCCAGCCGTGTTGCAGCCCCACTCATGGTCACTTTGATGGCGACCTCCGAGAAGCCGTGGGCATCGAGATGGCTACGCAGAATCGTTTCGAGGTCCTGCCACGGCGTGCCGACCACGAAGCGCAACTGACAGTGCGCGACTGCCGCGGACGGAATGGCGTTGACGGGTCGCTGGGCGGAACCGGCTCCCAACGCCAGCACCTCGATGGTGTTCCACGCTACCAGGCGCTCTGCCGGTGACAGTCCCGGTTCGCCCCATCCCGGGGTGAATGCCGGGTCATCCTTGCCACCACCCAGTTCGATATCGGCCAATGCGGCTTTGACTGCGGCAGGAATCGCAGGCGGAAACAGTTCGGGGACCAGCATCTGCCCGTTCGCGTCGACGATGGTCGACAGAGCGTTGGCCAGCATGGTGGCCGGATTGGAAATCACACCGCCCCAGTTGCCCGAATGATAGGCACGTTCGCGCGCCTGAACGGACAGGCTGAAATTAACCATGCCGCGCGAGCCGAGAAACAGCGTGGGTCGGTCCGCCCTGACACGCGGACCATCACAGCCGATGAAGAGATCCGCACTCAACTGCTCGGCATTGGCTTCGCAGAACTCGCGCAGACCCGGTGAGCCAGCTTCCTCGCCCATCTCCATGAGCACAATCACGTTGTAGCCGAGCTTGCCGCCGCGCGCCGCCAGCGCGTACTCCAGGCCCGCGAGGTTGATGCTGTGCTGCCCCTTGTTGTCTGCTGTGCCGCGGCCATACCAGCGGTCTCCGTCAACCGCCAGCGTCCACGGTCCGGCCCCTTTGCGCCAGCTCCCTTCCTGGCCGTTGACCACGTCGCCATGGCCATACGTCAGCACGGTCAGTGATGCAGGGTCTTCGATACGACGGGCAACCAGGAATGGACCACCCTTGGCATCGGGGTTGGGGGACACCACTACTTCAAATTCAAGCCGCTGGAGCCACGGCACCATTTCGACATCGAAATAGTTACCCAGCGTGGCGGGGTCCGCGCCCATATCGCTTTCCGAGCGAATGGAAACGCGCCGTGAGAGGTCCGCAAACAGCTGACCAGATTCCAGATGATTGACCGCGGATTCAAGAGCGGCTGAACGGGACATATCGAACTCGCTTGGATGTAAGGGATAGCCGTCCGGGGCAGGACGGTGGCGGCAACCTGCCAGTCATTCCTGCATCATGTTGTTGGCCTTTGCCACGGGCGTAAGCGTCGCCGTATCAGCCTTGACTGCCTCGGTGTACTTGGCAGGCGCACCGTACTCCGGTTCGAAGCCCAGGTTCACCAGCTTCTCCTGCAAGGCAGGGTCCGCCATGGTCTTGGCCAGTTCCGTCACCAGCTTTTGCCGGGCTGCAGCGGGCACCCCCTTGGGCGCGACGATCGCAAACCACGAATCCATCCGGAAACCTGGGAATCCGCTTTCCGCAACCGTCGGCACATTGGGCAACATCGGATTTCGCTTCGGCCCGGTCACAGCCAGCGCACGAATCTTGCCGCTCTTCAATGCCGCAACCGAGGCCGGCACCGCGTCGAAACTTAGCGGAATCTGTCCCCCCATGATGTCCGTCATGGCCGGCGCACTGCCTTTGTAGGGAACGTGAAGCACCTTCACCCCTGCGGCTTTCCACAGCATCTCGCCAGCGAAATTTACGGTCGATCCCGTGCCGTGCGAACCGTACGAGTAGGTCGACGGCTTGGCCTTGATGTCAGCCAGGAGCTGGGGCAGGGTCTGCGCCGCCACACCGCTATTGGCCAGTAGTACCAACGAATTGCTTCCCAGCACGCCGATCGGGTCGAAACTGGTATCCGGGTTGTAGTTCAGCTTCGGATAAATGATGGGATTCACCACAAAGGTGGTGGAGGTACCCAGCAGCAAGGTGTAGCCATCCGGAGCCGAACGCGCCACGGTCTCCGCGCCAACAATCGTGGCTGCACCTGGCTTGTAGTCGATGACCACCTGCTGCTTGAGGCGTTCGCCCAGCTGCACCGACACCATGCGCGCGACGGAATCGACACTGCCGCCCGGAGGAAACGGCACTACCAGACGGATGGGACGGTCCGGGAACTCTGCCAGAGCAGCGCCGCTCGACAGCATCGCGATGGTGAGGCCAACACAGGAAATGAGAATCCGCGGGAACGACATCTTTCACTCCAAATATCAGTGGGATGATGCTTGCATACGAGCTTCAGGGTTATCCGGCTGGCGTAGGCCAGGCCGTGGTTGACGGAAGAGACGCTGGGAATCGGCGCCGTACCCTCGGGTGGTTTCCACCTCTATATGGATACGTCGCTAAAGCAAAAAGCCAAAAACAAAAGTAAAAGCAAGTTTGGGGCGCACCATTCTTCCGGCGCGCCCCGTCGACAATCAGGCCTTGGCCGGTGACTTGTCGAGTTCGAAATTGACGATGCGGTTGAAGTCTTCGCCATCGGCAAGGGCCGCAGCGCTCGACTTCCAGATGTCACCGATGACCGACACCGCCGGCAGGCTCAGGCCTAGTGCGTCGCCGAGCGAAACGGCCAGGTTCACGTCCTTGCGCATCAGTTGCATCGTGAAGCCCGAGCTATACGTGTTGTTCAGGATGCGGTTCGGGTAGTTGAAAAGCGTCACACCGCTGCGACCCGAGCCTGCATTGACGGCCTCGATCAGCTGATCAGTGGAGATACCGGCGGCATTGGCCAGACGGAATGCCTCGCTGGCGGTCACCAGGTGCGATGCCGTCAGCAGGTTGTTGATCAGCTTCGCCACGTGACCGGCGCTGACACCACCAATATGGAAGCGCTTGGTGCCCAGTGCCGAGAGAATCGGATTCGCATAAGCAACGTCTTCATCCGAACCACCAATGAACATGGTGAGCTCACCCTTCATGGCGCCAGTCGGGCCACCGCTTACCGGCGCATCAACGAAGCGGAGATTCTTCTCCTTCAGCACGCCGGCCAGCTCACGCGTGATTTGCGGGTCAGCGGTAGTCGTATCGATCAGCAGCGTGCCCGGGGCAGCGCTTGCCAGCAAACCTTGCTCGCCTTCCAGTACGGCGCGGACGATTGCCGAGGTAGGCAACGACAGCACGATTGCCGAACAAGCCTTGGCCAGTTCCGGCAGACTCGCCGCCAGCGGAATACCGGCTTCGCGTGCGACCGTGGAGACCTGCTCGGACTTGTCCAGCCCAAGCACTGCGTAGCCCGAACGTTGCAGCGTGAGCGCCATGCCACGGCCCATATTGCCCAGGCCAATCACACCAACCGTCTTGAAGTTTTCCATTTCGAAACCTTTTCTGAAGCCTGATAGATGAATCAATAAACAGGAAGGGCTGGCTTTCAGCTGCCTTCGGCAATCGGCACCCAGACGCTCTTGGTCTTGGTGTATTCATAAAGGCATTCGGCGCCGCTGGACCGGCCATAACCGCTGCTGTCATTGCCACCGAAGGGCGTGGCCACGTGCATGTCCCGGTACATATTCACCCACAGCAGGCCCGCATTGACCTTCGACACCACGCGATGCGCGCGTGCCACATCGCGCGTCCAGACTGCACCGGCCAGCGCGAACTCGCTGTCATTGGCAATGGCGACAGCCTCGGCTTCGGTATCGAAGGGAATCGCGACTACCACGGGTCCGAACACCTCTTCACGCGCTATCCGCATGGCGTTGGTCACATGCTTGAACACGGTTGGCCTCACGTAGAAGCCCTGGCCCGTGGCTTCGCTCACGCCGCCGGTCACCAACTCCGCGCCTTCGGAAAGTCCCATTTCAACCATGCGATTGATGCGGTCGAACTGGGCGCGATTGTTGATCGGGCCGCCCTCTACCGACTCATCGAGCGGATGGCCGATGCGATAGTCGGCAATTGCCTTGCCCACCGCTTCGACAAACTCGTCGTAGACGCCGCGCTGCACCAGCAAGCGCGACCCGGCAGCACAGTTCTGACCTGTGTTGGCGCATGCTGCGATAACTGCTGCACGGGCAGCCTGCACGAGGTCCGCATCGTCAAACACGATGTTGGCCGACTTGCCGCCAAGTTCGAGCAAGCAGGAAATCGGACGTTGGGCGGCAGCCGCGTTGACCGCTCGTCCCGTCTGCGTCGAACCGACGAAGACCACTTTCTTCACAATGGGGTTCGAGATGGCCGCATCACCAATCGTCTTGCCGAGGCCATTGACGACGTTCAGCGTCCCGGCCGGCATGCCGGCCTCGCGAGCGAGCCTGGCCATCGCCAACGCCGTCAGCGGCGTGAGTTCTGAAGGCTTCAGCAATACGCTGTTGCCCATTGCCAGTGCGGGCGCCACGTTCCATGCGGCGAGATAGATGGGCGAATTCCACGGCGTAATGGCCAGCACCACACCCAGTGGTTCACGCAGCGTGTAGTTCAATTGGCCGCCGGGAACGGGAATGACGTTGCCCAGGAATTTGTCGGTCCATCCCGAGTAGTACCGGAAGATCTCCGCCACCGCGGCTACCTGCGCACGCGCCGCCTTGATGGCCTTGCCGCTGGTAATCGCTTCCAGGCGGGCCAGCGGTTCAGCATCGCGTTGAATCAGTTTGCCAAGCTGTGCCAGGATTTCGCCACGGCGTTGCGCAGAGCATGCCGCCCATTGCTTCTGTCCGCTCTGGCAGCTACGGACGGCCGCGCCCACAGTCTCTGCATTGGTATCTGCGAACTGAAGCAGGGTCTGCTCACTGGCCGGGTCCACCAGCGTCAGCGTTGCACCATCACCGGGCACCATCTCGCCAGCAATGTAGGAACCAATCGCTTCGGCACCAATCAGGGACAGCACCAGCGAATTGAATGCCGACGAAGTGTTTTCCATGCTCATGACCTTCCGAGAGGGGCAGCCGGTCTGTCCGGCCCGCCGATGTGAAGCAAGTCTATGAGCGGAACCGGGTGCTGCAGAAGATGCAAATTCTGTTCTCATGTTCACTTCTTGTTCTCACCAGACGACCCCGATCCGGCAATCACTTTTTGTGAACATGAGAACTGTGCAGGCATCTTTTCTTCTATCGCACCGCGCTCCAGACTTTGCCGCATCGGCTGGCATCCGCCACCGGAACATCCAATGCAAAGGGAGCACGCATGAGCCAGGAACTGTTTGACAAGGGTGAGCAGATTCGCCGCGAAGTACTGGGCGATGAATACGTTGTAGCGTCGACCAAAGGCACCGACGCCTTCAGCGAGCCGATGCGCGAGTTCGCCATCAAGAACCTGTGGGGCGACATCTGGAACCGACCTGGCCTGGACCGCCGCGCCCGCAGCATCGGCGTGCTGTCGATCCTGACCGCCCAAGGCCGCACCGGTGAACTGAAGACGCATATCCGTGCCGCGCTGAACAACGGCGTCACGCGTGCCGAAATCGGCGAAGTGTTCCTGCAGGCAGCGATGTACTGCGGCATTCCGGCCGGTAGCGAAGCTACGCGCGTTGCCAAGCTGCTGTTTGCTGAAATGGACGCAAGCTGAGCGGCGTGGCCAGTTCGATCCAGCCATCAATCCGGGGCGCATCCTGTTGGAACTCCGCCGCATGTTCAGGCGGGGCGCACGCTACTATCATGTTTGGTAATAGTGACGCTGCACATGCTGTTTCTTTGAAGTCGGCTGACTACACTTCGGCGCAAAGCATGCAACCACGCATTGCATGGCCCGAAGCTGTAAAAACGTCAGGAGACAGAAGTGACCAACAGGATCCTCATGGAAGACCTGCCATTGCGCAGGTTTCACGCACAAGTCGCGTTCAGCGGCACCGGCGGCCAGTTTAGTGATGGCTTTGTCCTCGGCATCATCGGTATTGCCGTCAGCATGGCTGCCGGCCCCCTCCAACTCAATGCAATGTGGATGGGCCTGCTCGGGGCGGCGTCACTGGCCGGCCTCTTTATCGGCAGCATCTTTGCCGGCCCCTTCGCCGACAAGCATGGCAGGCGCACCATCTTCGCGTACGACATGCTGCTGTTCGCTGCGATTTCCGCGGCACAGTTCTTCGTCACGTCGCCAGAACAACTGCTGGTTCTTCGCCTTCTGCTCGGGCTGATCCTCGGTGCGGACTATGTGGTCAGCAAATCGCTGGTCACCGAGTACGCACCGCGGCGATATCGTGGCCGCCTGCTGAGTGTGCTGGCCGCGGCATGGGCCGCCGGTTATGTGGGCGCCTATCTTGTCGGCTTTCAGATGCGCGACCTGGGGCCGGATGCATGGCGATACATGCTGATGGCCAGCGGCGTTCCGGCACTGCTGATCTTCCCGCTTCGGATGGGTGTACCTGAGTCCCCACTGTGGCTGATGAAGCGAGGCCGCCGCGAAGAGGCGCTGGCAATTGTCCGCCGCAAACTTGGGCCCGAAGTTGACCTTGTCGTGCCTGAGTCGGTTGCCACGCAGCGCCAGGGTGCGTGGGCTCAACTGTTCTCGCCCCGTTGGCGTCGCAACACACTTGTTGCCTGCGTCTTTTACACCTGCCAGGTCATTCCCTACTTCGCCCTGGGTACGTTTGCGCCGAAGGTCCTTCAAGCCCTACAGGTCAAAGACAGCTTCGTCGGCGGTGCGGTCTACAACGTCCTGCTCTTCATTGGCGCCATTATCGGGCTGCTGCTTATCGACAGGTTGTCACGTCGCACCTTCCTGGTTGCCACGTTCTACTTGAGTGCAATCGCGCTGGCGGTCCTCACCTTCGGACAGTTCGGCCCCATTGGCACGATGCTGGTGTTCGGCGCTTTCGCTTGCATCCTCTCCGCGGCGGCCAATCTGGAGTTCGTTTATCCGCCAGAACTCTTCCCAACGCATCTGCGTGCGTCGGGTGTGGGACTGGCCGTGGCATCAAGCCGCTTTGGCTCTGCGTTCAGCACGTTCCTGTTACCGCTGGCAGTGCAAAACGTAGGGGTGCATGCGGCCCTGGGTGCGTGTGTGGCGATTCTGGTGTTCGGCGGCGTCTTCTGTCACTTCCTTGCGCCGGAAACCGGCAGCGACAATCTCGCGGATGTTGGCGGCACCCCAGAGAACGATGCAGTAGCGGGCCAACCGTCCTCGGTGATTCGTCCATCGGTTGCGCGCTGAGCCTCAACCCTTCAATGCTGCGGGAGTAAGCATGTCTTCTACCAAGCCAATCGACATGAATGCCGTCCAGGTGTTTGTAGCAGTGGTGGAAGAAGGAACCATGTCAGGGGCGGCGGCCCGACTGGGCATTTCCCAGTCGAGTGTCTCCCAGATTGTGCGGCAGCTGGAAGATGATCTCGGTGTTGTTCTGGTGAATCGAACCCGGCGTCCCCTGGCACTTACCCCGTATGGCATTGCGCTCAAGAACCGCGGTGCCATTCTCACCGAGGAGATCGCAAACCTTAAGGCTCAGGTCGTCGAGGCGGGTCGAGGAATCAATCCCGACCTTCGTATCGGGCTGGTCGACTCATTCGCGGCAACCTGCGGCTCTCTGCTGACAAAGCGTCTGCTCGGCAAGACGTCGCAGTTGTCGATTCGCACCGGACTGAGCCCCCAACAAGGTGAAGCCTTGCTCCGGCGAGATCTGGACCTGATCGTCACCAGCGACCCATTGATGGATGCCAATGAGGTGGTCAGGTATCGGCTGTTTTCCGAGCGATACCTGGTGATTACGCCTCGCGACAACAACAAGCCCCTGCAAACGCTCGAAGACCTGCGGCGCCTTGCGAATGCGCTGCCAATTGTCCGCTTCAACAGGAACTCGCAGGTCGGCATGCAGATCGAGCGGTACCTGAGACGAATTGACTTGCGTATGCCGAACCGACTGGAGCTGGACAACGCAGACGCACTGACCTCCATGGTTGCCGCCGGCATTGGCTGGGCATTGACTTCACCAATGTGCCTGTTGCAAGCCGCGGCATACGCCGACCAGGTAGCGATTCACGTCGTGGAGCCAGTGGGACTGGAGCGCTCGCTTTACCTTGTCGCACGTCGCGACGAATACAGCGCCTTTTTTGAAGATGCGTGCAGCATTGCACGCGACGTTATTGAGACATCATTCATTCCCCGCGTAAGGGAC
Source organism: Cupriavidus sp. (assembly GCF_057315035.1). NCBI lineage: Bacteria > Pseudomonadati > Pseudomonadota > Betaproteobacteria > Burkholderiales > Burkholderiaceae > Cupriavidus > Cupriavidus sp. Next base: position 72,050 of record NZ_DBHKYV010000028.1, read on the forward strand.
CTCAGCAATGGTGTCGAAAAGCTCATCACCCTACACGAGAGGAATTCCCCATGAACAGCAAGTCCAATGCTGATGTGCGCATCGAGCGTGACTACGTTGGCGAAGTCAGCATCCCGGCGCAAAAGCTCTACGGCGTCAATTCCGTCCGTGGCTTCGAGAACCTGACCGTCGCACCGTTGACCGTCGCACACTATCCTGAGTTCAGCACTGCGTTTGCCCAGTGCAAATGGGCAGCGGCACTTGCCAACCGCGACACCGGCGTCATTACTGCCGAGCAGAGCAATGCCATTGCGCAGGCCTGCGCGGAAATCGTCGACGGTCAGTTCAAGGACTCCCTCATCGTCGACCTGATGGAGGGCTCTGGTGGCACCTCCACCAACATGAACTTCAATGAGGTCATTGCGAATCGTGCCCAGCAGCACCTCGGGTGCGAGCCGGGCAACTACGAGTTGATTCACCCCAACGACCACGTGAACATCTCGCAGTCGACCAATGACGTCTACCCGGCCGCCATGAAGATTGCGACTTACGCGATGCTCGGCCCGCTGATTGTTGAAGTCGAAGAACTTGCCAGGCTGTTTGGCCGCAAAGCGGAGGAGTTCGCAGACGTCCTGCACCTGGGCCGTACCTGCCTGCAGGATGGTCAGCCGATGCGGCTCGGGCAAGTGTTCGGCGGCTACGCATCTGTTACCCGACGGCTGGCCGAGGAACTCGCCGCCGTGCGCGACAAGCTGCGTACGCTTCCGCTGGGCGGCACCGCAATTGGCACTGGCTTCGGCGCGCCGGCCGGATACCGGGATTCCGTATATCCGCACCTGAGCCGCATTACCGGCGTGGAGTATCTGGCACCGGCTGACTCGTTCGATGCCATGCAGAATATGGACGTGTTCTCACGCGTCTCGGCCGAACTCCGTACTTGTGCAACCTCGCTTGCCAAGATTGCGGCAGACCTTACCGTTCTTTCGTCCGGTCCCGTTGGTGGATTCGGCGAGCTCCGGCTGCCCGAGGCGCAAGCCGGCTCCTCGATCATGCCTGGCAAAGTGAATCCCGTGCTACCGATGGCCATGATCCAGCTGAGCTTCGCCGTGGTTGGGAACGACGTGGCCGTGGCGCAGGCAGTCCAGTATGGCGAACTGGAGATCAACCATTTCGAGCCCGTCGTCGCCTCTCGCGTGTTTGACAGCATTACGTTGCTGAAGAACGGCATCCAGCGCTTTGCCGAGAAGTGCGTAGCGGGCATCCAGGCGGATGTCGCCCAGAATGAACGTCACTTGCTCGATTCGATGGCGGTAGCCACCGCACTCGTTCCCACGATCGGGTACGCACGTGTCAGCAAGCTCGCACGACAGTCGGTTGCCGAAGGACGTCCACTGCTGAGCATCCTCGAACAATCCGGCTTGCTTTCGAAAGAACAGGCGCTTGAGGCCATCCAGAAGGCGTCGTACCCGGTCTTCAACCAATGACCCAGCGTTGCCGCCGCCAACGATAAACTGGCGGCGGCAACCATCAGACTTGACGACAAACATGCTTGGAAAGGAAGAACTTCTGCACTGGATGGCCGCGCAGAAGCTGACGTTCGGCTACGAGGAACACGAGCGGGTTCTTAACATGGCGGAATCGGGCACGTTGCGCTTGACGCTGCACGGGGCACGCTGCAAGAACCTGCTCGTACAGGACAAGCAAGGCCAGTGTTACCTCATCGTAACGACCGCAGACAAGTCGCTGGACCTCGCGGGCACCGCCAAGGCTTTGGGAAGCAAGCGCATGTCGTTTGCTTCGGCGGAGCGCATGCATGACTTGCTAGGCGTGCGTCCCGGTTCATTGAGCCCTTTGGCATTGGCCAACGACAAGGCGCTGTCCATCAATCTGATCGTGGACAGCGAACTGGCCAAGGAACCAACCTTCCTGTTTCATCCATTGGACAGTACCGCAACGGTGTCTCTACCGGCGGGCGAACTCGAAAGGTTCCTCGATGGCACCGGGCATCGCATCATCTGGGCCGCCCTTCCAACTCGATGTTGAGTGTTGGCGCGCGCTCCCTTACTATGTTCGAACATATGCAAAAGTAAGGGATAATCCGCGTCCGCAATGTTGTGGCGCGTCTCGCCCGTATGAGCCGAACCAATTCCGCTGAAATCACCCGCCAGTTGCTGGATGGGATCACCACGGGTCGCTTTCCGGTCGGCGCGCTGCTGCCCACCGAATTCGAGTTGTGCGAGCAGTTCCAGGCCAGCCGCTACACGATCCGGGCTGTGCTGCAGGAGCTGCAAGATCTTGGACTGGTGTCGCGTCGCAAGAACGTGGGCACACGTGTCGAGGCAGCGATCCCCAAGCCAGTATTCCGGCCAACGCTGGCGTCGGTGGAAGACCTGATGCAGTTCGGCGAGGAGCACCGGCGCGTGGTGCAGTCGGTGGATACCGTGGCGGCAACCGGCGATCTTGCGAAGGATCTCGGCTGCATCGACCAAGCGAAGTGGCTGCGGATCTCCAGCGTGCGGATGAGCGATGCCACCAGCGCCACACCAATGGCCTGGACCGATGTGTATATAGATCCGGTCTACACGGATATTGCCGAAGCGGTGCGCAAGTCACCGCGCATGCTGGTGAGTTCGCTGCTCGAAAGCCGGCATGGCAAGCAGATTGCCGAGATCGAACAGGACGTGCGTGCGTCCGTACTGGCCGATGCGCGGATTGCCGATGCCCTGCAACTTGCGCCGGGTAGCGCAGTACTCAAGATCTTGCGGCGCTATATGGACGATACCGGCGCCACCTTCGAAGTCTCCGTGACCGTACATCCGGCGGACAGCTTTGCCGTGTCGATGCGACTGAAACGGTCGGCTGGGTAATGCCGCCCCCGCCGACGACAGCGCAATATACGTAAATATCTTTCCTTCATGGGCCGCAAGTGATCGCAGCCCACTTCTGCTTTACTCCACATCCTTCCAGTTTATCTAGGGTTAACGATCACGACACAACCGTGATTGTTCCTTGCCGTCCGTCTTTCGCACTCCTAATATAGGTCAACATCTTTACCTATTTAGGAGGAGCGACATGAAGCGGTTCCAGGATCGGGTAGTCATCGTCACCGGGGGCGGCGGTGGCATCGGCGGCGCCACCTGCCGGCGTTTTGCCAGCGAAGGCGCACGTGTGGCCGTGTTCGACATGAACCTCGATGCCGCGCGGAAAGTGGCTGCCGATATTTGCGCGGCAGACGGCACGGCCGAAGCATTTGCCTGCGACATCACTGATCGCGCGGCCGTCGATGCAGCCGTGGCTGCCGCTGAAGCGAAGCTCGGCCCGATCGACATCCTGATCAACAACGCCGGTTGGGATGTGTTCAAGCCATTCACGAAGACCGAGCCCGCGCAGTGGGACAAGCTCATCGCGATCAACCTGACCGGCGCACTGCATATGCACCACGCAGTGCTGCCGGGCATGGCGGCACGCAAGGCCGGGCGCATCGTCAATATCGCGTCCGATGCGGCGCGCGTCGGTTCATCGGGCGAAGCGGTCTATGCCGCGTGCAAGGGCGGACTGGTGTCGTTTTCCAAGACCATCGCGCGCGAGCATGCGCGTCACGGCATCACGGTCAATGTGGTCTGCCCTGGTCCCACCGATACGGCGCTGTTCGCCGAATACAAGGAAGGCGCGGGTAATCCGGACAAGTTGATGGAGGCCTTCACGCGCGCCATTCCACTGGGCCGCATCGGCAAGCCTGAAGACCTGCCCGGCGCGGTGCTGTTCTTTGCGAGCGATGACGCCGCCTTTGTGACGGGCCAGGTCCTGAGCGTGTCGGGCGGTCTGACCATGAACGGCTAAGCACTACCCCAAACATTCCAAGGAGCGAGACATGGCATTCGAAGACATTCTGTACGAAGTTCGCAACGGCGTGGCCTGGATCACGATCAACCGGCCGGACAAGATGAACGCATTCCGCGGCCAGACCTGCGACGAGCTGATCAAGGCGCTGAACAGGGCCGGCTATGACCGCGAAGTAGGCGCCATCGTGCTGGCGGGCGCGGGAGATCGCGCCTTCTGCACCGGCGGCGACCAGTCCGCGCACGACGGCAACTACGACGGACGCGGCACCATCGGCCTGCCCATGGAAGAACTGCACGACACCATCCGCAATGTGCCGAAGCCGGTGATTGCACGCGTGCAGGGTTTTGCGATCGGTGGCGGCAATGTGCTCTGCACCGTATGCGACCTGACCATCTGCTCCGAGAAAGCTGTCTTTGGCCAAGTAGGGCCGAAGATGGGCTCGGTCGACCCAGGCTATGGCACCGCATTCCTGGCACGCGTGGTCGGCGAGAAGAAGGCCCGTGAGATCTGGTACATGTGCCGCCGCTATTCGGGCGCTGAAGCCGTGGCAATGGGCCTGGCCAATGCCTGCGTGCCCCATGAAGAGCTCGACGCCGAAGTCCAGAAATGGGGCGAGGAACTGTGCGAGCGCAGCCCCACCGCACTGGCCATCGCCAAGCGCAGTTTCAATATGGATACCGCGCACCAGAGCGGCATTGCCGGCATGGGCATGTACGCGCTGAAGCTGTACTACGACACCGAGGAATCGCGCGAGGGCGTCAATGCGCTCAAGGAAAAGCGCAAGCCGGACTTCCGCAAATACGCGAAGTAACACCTCGCCAGCGCGCGCCGCAGAGTCATACCGGAGACAGACACCATGAACCCCTACCTCAATGAAGACCTGGTGACGCTGGGCGACCATGCCCGGCGCTTTGCCACCGACCGCATCGCACCCGGTTTCCAGCAACGCGACCAGACCCGCGAGCTCGACCGCGCGCTGATGCGCGAAATGGGCGAGATGGGCTTTATCGCGCCCGAATTGCCCGAGCAGTATGGCGGCCAGGGGCTCGGGTGCCTGGCGGCCGGCGTAATTCACGAAGAGGTGGCACGCGCCGATCTGAGCCTGTCGTATATCAACCTGCTGGCGTCGCTGAACGGGCAAATCCTGGCGCATCACGGCAAGCCCGAAGTAGTCGCCCCGTGGCTCGCGCGACTCACGCGCGGTGAAGCGTTGCTGGCCATCGCCCTGACTGAACCGCGCGGCGGATCGGACGCCGCCAACCTGCAATTACGCGTCGAACGGATTGGCGACGAGTACGTGATCAACGGCGAGAAGACCTCGATCTCTGCTGCCGATCAGGCCGACGCCACGGTAGTCTTCGGCCGCACCGGCACGCGTGAAATGGCCGCCTACGGCGTGACCGCGCTGCTGGTGCCGATGGACTTGCCCGGCGTCACCACCAACCGCTTCGACTGCCACGGCCAGCGCGCCATCGGGCGCGGTTCGATCTTCTTCGAGAATGTGCGCGTACCGATCGACCATCGGCTCGGCGAAGAGAACAAGGGTTTTGTTCAGGTGATGCAGGGCTTCGATTTCTCGCGCGCGCTGATCGGCCTGCAGGTCCTGGCCGTGGCACGCGTGTCATTGGAGGAAACCTGGGCCTATGTGGCTGAGCGCGAGGCCTTCGGCAAACCGCTGTCAGCATTCCAGGGGGTCTCGCATCCGCTGGCCGATTTCGACACGCAGGTTGAAGCAGCACGGCTGCTTTGCCTCCAGGCGTTGTGGCTTAAGGACCAGGGCGCACCGCACAGCGCCGAGGCGGCCATGTGCAAGTGGTGGGCGCCCAAGCTGGCGTATGACGTGGTGCACCAGTGCCTGCTGATGCACGGCCACGGCGGCTACGACCGAGGACCGATGGAGCAACGGCTGCGCGATGTGCTGGGCTTCCAGATTGGCGATGGCACCGCGCAGATCATGAAGACGATCATTGCACGCGCCCGTGCGGGCCGCGATGCGGTGCCGATCTAAGCCCTGTTCCACGGAGACCACGTCATGGATTTCGATGCAGTATTGCTGGCGCCGCGACGCGCCCGGAGCGTTGCCAACGGTTACTGGCTGGACCGCACGATCAATGACGAGATCGATGCGTGCCTGGCGCAGTGCCCGGACAAGCTGGCACTGGCCGCGGTCAGCGTGGCGTCGGGCCAGACACGGCGCTTTACCTATCGCCAGTTGGTATCACTGGCCGACCGCATCGCGGTGGGACTGACACGGCTGGGCGTGGGCCGCAACGACGTGGTGGCCATGCAGTTACCGAACTGCTGGCAGTTCACCGCGCTGTACCTGGCCTGCTCGCGTATCGGCGCGGTCTTGAACCCGCTGATGCATATCTTTCGTGAGCGCGAACTGCGCTTCATGCTGGCGCACAGTGAGGCCAAGGTACTTATCGTACCGAAAGTCTTTCGCGGCTTCGATCATGAAACCATGGCCCAATCGCTGCAGGCGGATTTACCCGGACTGCGGCAGGTGGTGGTGGTCGATGGCAACGGCGCCAACGACTTCGATGCGCTGCTGACCGTACCTGCCTGGGAAACCGACGACGACGCGCACGAGATACTCACACGCCATCGCCCAGGTCCCGACGACATTACGCAGCTCATCTTCACCTCGGGCACCACTGGCGAGCCCAAGGGGGTCATGCATTCAGCCAATACGCTGATGTCGAACATCGTTGCCTATGCGGAGCGTTTGCAACTGGGCCGAGACGACGTAGTGTTGATGGCATCGCCAATGGCACACCAGACCGGCTTTATGTATGGCCTGATGATGCCAATCATGCTGCGCGCCAGCGCCATATTGCAGGACACCTGGGACCCGCGCATCGCAGCCGACGTGATTCGCACCGAGGGCGTGACATTCACGATGGCGTCGACCCCGTTCCTGACCGACCTCACGCGAGAGGTGCAGGAAACCGCCGCGCCGGTGCCTACATTGAAAACCTTTCTCTGCGCCGGGGCTCCGATCCCGGGCGCGCTCGTCGAGCAGGCCCGCCAAGTGCTGGGCGCCAAGATCGTCTCGGCCTGGGGCATGACCGAGAATGGCGCAGTCACGCTGATCCATCCGCACGACGACGACCACCGCGCCTGCACGACTGACGGCTGCCCCTTGCCGGGCGCTGAAGTCCGGATTGCAGCGCCTGATGGCAACGCTGCCGCGCCCGGCGAGGTCGGCAGGCTGCTGGTGCGGTCGTCGTCGAACTTCGGCGGTTACCTGAAGCGTCCGCACCTGAACGCCACTGACGACGAGGGCTGGTTCGACAGCGGCGATTTGGCTTCGTTGGATATCGACGGCTATATTCGCATCAGCGGCCGCAGCAAGGACGTCATCATCCGGGGCGGAGAGAATATTCCGGTGTTCGAGATCGAAGCGCTGTTGTACCGGCACCCGGCCGTTGCGCAGGTAGCCATCGTCGCTTATCCCGACGCCCGGCTCGGCGAACGCGCATGTGCGGTGGTGGTACCCAGGGGCGGGAAATCACTCGGCTTCGACGAGATGGTGACTTTCCTGAAAGCCCGGCAGGTAGCGCTGCAATACATCCCGGAACGGTTAATCCTGCGCGACGCGCTGCCGGCCACGCCGACCGGCAAGATCCAGAAGTTCAGGTTGCGCGAGATACTGGCCGAGGGCACGCTCTAGCCGCCGCGCTACAATCGCGGGCGCACCGTCAACCGCACAGGAACATGGAATCTCCGGACAAACTCGCCGCCGCGCCATTGGAGATGGAACTGGCCAACCGGCTGTTCTTTCGGCTCTACCAATGCGCGAACATGCTGCACAAGACGGGCACCCGCGCCGTGGAGGACGAAGGCCTGACCACCCAGCAATGGGCCGTGCTGGGCGCGCTGTCGCGTGAACAGGCCGCGCCGGGCATGAGCATCGGCGAACTGGCCAAGTACCTGATGGTGACGCGACAGAACCTGTCGGGCGTGATCAGCCGCATGGAACGCGACGGCCACGTAGCCATCGCCCCCGACCCGCGCGACCGCCGCTCACGCGTGGTCACCATGACGCAAGAGGGCCGGCACGTCTGGCTGGAACTGGCCCAACCCAAGATCCGCGCGTACTACGGTCGGCTACTCGCCAATTTTTCCACCGACGACATCACGCATGCGCTGCACTACTTGCTGAAGCTGCTCAACAGCATGGAGCAACTGGACCAGGAGTGGGCCGCGGGGGGCGAGGAAGAGTAGCGGTTACAGGGCAGGTCCTCCACACCTGCGCCGGTCTACGCCGTCACATTTGATTCAACGCAAACGCCGTAGCAATATCGCCAACTTTCACACCCGAACGACCTACCATGCAATGCGTACGGCGCCTTCCTGCGCGCCGCCGCATTGCAAATGGCCAAGAAATTCCCGCTCCATCCGAAGCACCCCGAACGCATCTGCTGGGGTTGTGACAAGTATTGCGCCGTCGATGCCATGGGCTGTGGCAATGGCTCCAGCCGCACGCAGCATCCGATGGAACTGCTCGGTGACGACTGGTACGAGCATGGCGATTGGGGGATCGAGGTGGAGGTGAAGGACGCGTCAGCGCGCCCCCCATCCGCAGCCTGAAGCCACGCCGTCTTACTCCTCCCGCTTCAGGTACCCTTCAGCCAGTGCCACCCAGCATGCTGCACCCAGCGGGATCAAGGCATCGTTGAAGTCGTAGCCATCGTTGTGGACCGAGCATCCCACCCATTGCCCCGTGCCATTGCCGAGCACGAAGTAGCAGCCGGGCACCTTCTCCAGCATCCACGCAAAATCCTCGCTGCCCATCTGCGTGGATGGGGGCACCTGCAAGACCTTGTCGTTGCCCAGCACGCTGGCTACCGCCGCGCGCGCGATGGCCGCTTCGGCCGCGGTATTGCAGATGGCCGGCACCAGATGCTGGTATTCGATATCGACGCTCACGCCGCACGATGCGGCCTGGTGCGTGATCACCTCGCGAATCCGTTGCTCAAGCAGTTTGCGCACCTCGGGCACGGTGGCGCGCACGCTTAGCTTCAGCGTGGCCGTTTCCGGGATGATGTTGTACGTGGTGCCCGCCTCGATCTGTCCGACGCTGATCACACCCGCGTCCACCGGCGCCACGTTGCGCGCAATGATGCCCTGCAGCGCCACTACCGTATGGGCCAGCGCCAGTGTAGGATCCGCCGCGCGATGCGGGATGGCCCCATGCCCACCCTTGCCGCGGAACGTGACGGTGACGCGATCCGACGATCCACCTTGCGGGCCAGCTTGCACCACGGCCATTCCCACTGGCAACCCTGGCGCATTGTGGAACGCGTAGATCGCATCGCACGGGAAACGCTCGAACAGGCCGTCATCCATCATCGACAGCGCGCCGGTCATGCCTTCCTCATCAGGCTGGAAGATCAGGTTCAGCGTGCCATCGAAGTTGCGCGTGCTGGCCAGGTATTCGGCGGCGGCCAGCAAGGTTGCCGTGTGGCCGTCGTGCCCGCAGGCATGCATACGGCCCGGCACCTGGCTCTGGTAGGCCAGCCCGGTACGCTCCTGCAGCGGCAATGCGTCCATATCGGCGCGGATGCCGATACGGCGTTGCCCGTTGCCGACCTTCAGTTGCGCGACGATGCCGTGGCCACCGATGCCGGCATGCACGTCATAGCCCCATTCGCGCAACAGGCCCGCAACAATGCCTGCGGTACGCGGTACTTCGGCGCCAAGTTCAGGATGCGCGTGGATGCCATGGCGCAGTTCGGCGAAACGTACCGCGGACGCGGCCAATGCTGCAGGGATCTGGTTGGAAATGTTGTCGGTCATGATGATGTTTAGTCGCGGCCCGGGTGGCTGGGAAACAGCAGCAGTGCAATGAAACTGATGATGGATGCGCAGAACAGGTAGCCGGCGGGTGCCATGCGGCTGCCGGTAGTGGCAATCAGCCAGGTCACGATCAGCGGTGCAAAACCGCCGAATACCGTAACGCCCACGCTATACATGATCGACATGCCGGTAGCGCGATGGTGGCGCGGCAGCGCTTCCATCATCATCGCCGTGCCGGCACCGCTGCCGACCGAGCCAATGGTCACCGACAGCGCTATGCAGCACAGCGTCAGCGGCAGGCCCGGTCCCGACGACAGCAGCGCGAAGTTCGGCAGCATCACGCACAGCGACAGAATGCTGTTGGCGATCAGCAGCGGCTTGCGGTGCCCCAGCCGGTCCGCGAAGCGTGCGAACAGCGGTGCCATCACCAGCATCGTCAAACCCGCCACGCATGCGGCCAGGAAAGCCGTGGCCTGCGGCATATGCACGGTGTTGACCAGGTAGGTCGGCATATAGAACACCATGATGTACATCGACGACGTGCTGCTGGTCATCAGCAGCACGCCGAGGAACAGCGTGCGGCCATGCTCGCGCAACACCGCGCGCAGGCTGGCGTGCGCGGTATCTTCCGTATGGGTTTCCTCAAGGTGGCGCCGGATATAGATGCCCACCGGCGCAATCAGCAGGCCGATCAGAAACGGCACGCGCCAGCCCCATGACTGCAGGGCTTCCGCGCTCAATGACGCCGACACGGCGGCACCGGTCAACGCACCCAGCAAGGCGGCGGCGCCCTGCGTGGCGGCCTGCCAGCTCACCAGGAAGCAACGCCGGTTCTTGCTGGCCGATTCCATCAGCAATGCCGACGCCGCGCCTACTTCACCGCCGGCGGACAAACCCTGCAGCAGGCGGCCGAACACCACCAGCACGGTTGCCGTCACGCCGATGCTGGCATATGACGGTGTAAACGCGATCAACGCGGTGCCCACGGTCATCAGCGCAATAGTGAGTGTCAGAGCGGCCTTGCGGCCCCGGCGATCGGCCAGGTTGCCAATCAGCACGGCTCCCAGCGGCCGCATCACGAAGCCGGCGCCAAACGTGGCGAATGACAGCAATAGAGATGCTGTAGGACTGCTGGCCGGAAAAAACAGCCGGCCGATAATGGCTGCAAAAAAGCTGTAGACCGTGAAGTCGTAGATTTCGAGACCGTTGCCGATGGCGGCGGCAATCACGGCGCGGTGTTTGCCGGGATGGCGCGCGGCAGTGCTGGCCGCGGGCGTGACAATATCTGCTGCGGCATCGCTGCGCAGCGGAAGACTGGCTTCGTGCATGAGGCTCCTCGTGGTGGCACGTCACGGCAGTCGCCCGTCTGCGCTGCCAGTTGTTATGGTCTTGTGCTGGTGCGGACGATCTTAGGAGCGGTGTACCCACAAAGCACGCGGCTTTTTTTCATGGGTATAAACGTTGGTAATCACGAAGGTCTGGCGAATCCTTCGGCAATTACAGGGCGGCGGGAAAATCGGCGCGTAGCGCCGCGAGCAGTTCGTCATGCAGGCGCGCTGCGGCCACCGTCATCGTATGCCGGTCACGCGAGACCAGCGAGATGATGCGATCGGGCACCGGCTCGACGATGTCGAGAAAGTCCATGGTTTCCACCAGGAAGCGGCTGCGGCGCGACTCTTCCGACAGCAGCAGCAGGATATCGCCAAGCCGGCTCATTTCCAGCGCCAGTGTCATCGAGTTGCACTCCACCACGCGCTCCGGCAATTCCAGCCCATTGGCGCTGAACAGCTGATGAAATGGTGTGGAGGGATCGGCCAGCGGATCGAGCACCATCCAGTCGGCCTGCTGCAACGCACTCAGGGAGGTTGCGCCGCGCAGCGGATGGCCCCTGCGGCCGGCAATCAGCGTCGGAACGCGGCAAGCCTGGGTGCAATCGAGCGCTCGGTCCACGGGTAGCGCTTGCGAAGTCAGCGCGAAATCCAGCATGCCTTCGCGCACCTGCTCCAGCAACTGGGCCGGGCGCATTTCCTGGACACGGAGTCGGGCGTGGGGAAAATCATGCCGGAACGACATCATGCAGGTGCCCACGGATCGCAGCAGCGCGCTGACGGGCGTCACGCCCACCACGATGTCGCTGACCACGGTGCCCTTCATGTCTTCCATGTCCTGGCGGGCGCGACGCACGTTTTCGCTTATCAGGCGTGCATGGCTGACCAGCCGTTGGCCATGGGCGGTCAATTGCACGCCCTTGCTGGTGCGCACGAACAACGTGGCGCCAACACTGGTTTCCAGTTCCTTGATGGCCTTGCTCAGGGCCGGCTGGGTGACATGCAGCAGGCGCGACGCTTCCTGGATGCTGCCGGTTTCGGAAACGGCGGCCAGCGCGCGCAACTGGTGTAGCTTCATGGACGGGGTTCCCGGGACCACGCCACGCGGTGCGCGGCGGAAAACGGCCATTCTAGGCCGCAGCCCGGGATTCCCTCAATATGGGGTCCTGCCCTGCGGGCCGGACCCCATGCAGCGGAACATCAAACCCGAAATACTCAATACCCGTAATACGGCTGCGGGGCATACTGGACCGGTGCCGGACGGCCGCAAGGTACATAGGCGCCGTCGTAGCGGCTATAGCAGTAGCCCGGCGGCACAGCCGGCGCGGCATAGCTGACCGGTTGCGGTGCATACACGGGTTGCGGCGGCGCATAGACCGGCGCGGGCGCGGCTACCACAGGCTGGCTGACAACCAGCGCACCAAGCGCCAGGCCGGCCACGGCGGCTATCGCAATTGCGGCACCCGCCGATCCGCCGCCACCGCCGTGGTAGCGGTCGCGCGCCGAGGCGGTCCCCGCGACCAGCATGGTGGCACTCAGGACAGCAATACCAGCGTAACGAATCGACTTGCGCATCTTTGACTCCTTGTCGGGCCAACCTTGGCCCTCTCTACGGAATACATGATGGACGTCGAACGATTACATTGGTTTACGTGATGGTGAGCAGATGTAAGCACGCCGCGCCAGTAACGGCCTGGCAACGGCGCTGGCGGGTCATTTCTGGAATCCGGCGTTACAAGTTCGAATCGGGAGCCGAGCGATATCGCCAGTTGACAGCGCGGTTCGACCTGCAAATACTTCCCAACGCAACGCCTCAGTGCCTGCGTGATACCCCTGAAGCGGTGCGGCTCCGCTGTCGATACCACTTCAACCAGGGACCAGCATGCTCAAACACCGCCCCTCTCACCCCTCTCACCCTCCTCGTCTCACTGACTCCCCACGCTCACCGGTTCGCCTGCACCACCTGTTGCTGGCCTGCGCCGTTGCCGCGCTCAGCGCCTGCGCATCGCAGGTTGCCAATCCACCGGTGCCCTCGCAGCCGGCCACCACGCCGGCCCCAACCGCCGCCGGGAAAACCGAGGTGCTCTGGCTGGGCCAGTCCGCCATCCGCATCACCACGCCCGGTGGCAAGGTGATCGTGGTCGATCCGTGGTTGACCGGCAATCCGAAGACACCGGCAGCCTTCAAGCAATTGTCGGCGCTGGGCAAGGTCGACCTGATCCTGGTCACGCATGCCCATGGCGATCACCTTGGCGATGCGCCGGATCTGGCCAAGCTCAACAACGCGCCAATCTGGAACGCCGGCGGCATGGGTCGACAACTGATAAGCCTGGGCATTGTGCCGGCCAACCTGGCGCAGAGCTTTGGCAAGGGTGGCACCATCCTGCCATTTGGTGCCAACGGCCCCAAGATCACGGCGGTGCATGCCGAACATGCCTCGGAGCTGTCGTGGAAGAACCCGGCCACCGGCAAGGATGAGGTTCACTACGGCGGCGAGCCGGTGGGCTACATCATCGAGATGGAGAACGGCTTCAAGATCTGGCATATGGGCGATACCGCCCTGTTCGGCGACATGATCATGGTGGCCGATCGCTACAAGCCCGACCTGGTAATGATCCCGATCGGCGACCATTTCACGATGGGTCCGCAGGATGCCGCTGTAGCGCTGCGCGACTTTATCAAGCCGAAGTACGCGATCCCGATGCACTACGGCACCAGTCCGATGGCGCGTGGCACGCCGGCGGAACTGAAGACCGCAATGGGGACGGCGGCCACCACCGCCGTGATCGTGCCGGAACCGGGGCAGAAGATGGATTTCTGATGTGAAAAAGCCCGCGGGTGCTTATGCACCCGCGGGCTTTTTTTCTACGTCATGACGCGTCGTCAGGCTTCCATCACGGACGACCCACCGAGATATCGAAGTACGGCTTCGATACATGCAGGCCAACGTTTACGCCCACGCCGGTGTTACCCAGCGTCAACTGGAACGCTTCGTCCGCGCCGGCGCTCTTCGCGCGGTAGCGCAGGCCATTGGTCGGGAAATTCTGCTTCCAGGTATCCAGACGGCCGTCTTCGTTACGCTTGCGCGTGTACATGTTGTTGACGGCATCGACGCTCAGGATGGTGGTCGACGCGCGGTTGAACTGCGCGGACGTATCGTTGAATGCCACGAAGTCCCAGTAAGCGTTAGTGGAACCCACCACCGGCAACGCGCGCACATTCTGCTTGGCAGCCACCATGATGCCGTCGTACTTGCTGATCACCGCGGAAATCACGCCATCGGTGCTCTTGAAGCCCACCGCAAAACTGGTGTGAATAGCATCGACGGCCAGATAGGAGCCGTCGGCTTGCTGCGTCAGCGTTGCCAGCTCGCCGGCAGTCCACGCGGCGCACACATTGTCGTCATTGCACGTCTGTGCGGCCGTCATCTTGCCGTTGGCGTCCAGCGTGAACGATACACGTGCGGAGGTCGGCGCGCCGCTGCCACCCGTCTCGAACGTCAGCGCGTTCCAGTCGCCAGCCAGTTCGGCCAGCGTCAGCTTCTGTGCCGGTACGATCAGGTTCGGCAAGGCGCCCGTAGCCACCGTGCCGGCGGCCGGAATCAGCATGCCCAAGCCCGACTTCGAGACCAGCATGCTGCTTGCGCCAGTGATGTCGAAGCGGCAGGCTTCAGTGGCGTTGGCGATCAGCGGAATCGCAGCAATCGATGCGCTCGGCGACACCACATTGACCAAGACCAGCTTAGGCGTCAACGTAAGTGTGTCGGCGTCGATGCTCGCCGGGAAACCACCGCCACCGGGACCCATCAAGAAATAGTCGCCCGTACGCAGGCCGGCGCAGGTCGCCGATGCCTTTTGCAGGATCGTGCCGATGGCGACGGTGCCGGCATTGCTGCCGATGGCCGTCGACAGGTCGCCCACGGTGGCGCCGGACGACTTCAGGCGGGCGCCCAGTTGGTCCAGCAGCTGATCCAGCGCATTGCCGGTCTTGCCATTGTTGGCAGCCACCAGCGCGCCCTTGAGCGGGTCGAAGCCGGTCAGGTCCACCAGGCCGGTCAGCGTGGTCCGCACGGTTTGGGTCGACGTAGCCAGGTTGGCCGACGTCAGGCGCGCTTGCGCATTGGCGTCAAACTGCTCGAAGAACGTCTTGGTGCTGCCCTGGGCCAGCGCGGCCGTGATCAGTTCCGTGAACGGCGTGACGTTGGCCACCACGCTGTTTTCGCTGCCGGCTTCCACCACCGAATGCAGCGTCGTGCCGTCTGGCGTCGTGACGCTCAGCACGCAGGGGCGCTGGGCGTTTTCAATATTGATCGTGAACGTACCGTCGGCGGCCGTTGTGGCGCTACCACTACCCGATGCGCATTTTGCCGACACCGTCGCACCCGCCAGCGCGGCACCGGTCGCGGCGGTGCCACTGACCTTGGTGGAAGCAACCGTCTTGGTCGAGTCGCCAGTGCTAGTGCTAGTGCTAGTGCTGCTACCACCGTCGCCACCGCCGCAAGCAGCCAGCACGGCCACCGTCAGACCCGTAAGGCCCGTAAGAATCAGTTTCGATTTCATCCCTGTATCTCTTTTTTTTGATTGGCTTGCATCGCGCATGCTGGGCGGCCGACCCCGGTCCGCTCCATCTGCTGGCATGCGCGCCGCTGGCATGGCCGCACGGGCCAATGACAGGCGGCGTGGAGTGTGTCGCAACTCCAATGCGCCGGATAACCCACAACAGGGGCATTGACAAATGTCAGATTTGACATCTTTGCGATACAAATGCCTACCCGATGGTTGGCTCCCCTCTCCCGCAACGCGGGAGAGGGGAGAAAACAGGGGGTCCCCATCACAAAGCCGCAGCGCACATAGCTAAAACGCCACTAATGCCTATACTCGTCTCTGTCCCTGCAGAAAATCCATGACCGGACGGCGGTCCGGTACAAGGAGGTGTCCCCATGGTTACGATGAACCGCCGACAGTTCCTGAAATTTTCGGGAGCGTCGCTGGCGGGGTCGAGCCTTGCGCTGATCGGGTTCGCGCCCGACGTGGCGCTGGCAGAGGTGCGGGCCTACAAGCTGGCGCGCACCACCGAAACCCGCAATACATGCCCCTACTGTTCGGTGGCGTGCGGCCTGCTGATGTACAGCCTTGGTGACAAGGCCAAGAACGCCAAGGCCAGCATCATCCATATCGAGGGCGACCCCGACCATCCGGTCAATCGTGGCACGCTGTGCCCCAAGGGCGCGGCGCTGATCGACTTCATCCACAGTCCCAACCGCCTGCAATACCCCGAATACCGCGCCGCGGGATCGGACAAGTGGCAGCGCATGTCATGGGATGACGCGCTGGACCGCATTGCCAAGCTGATGAAGCAGGACCGCGACGCCAATTTCATCGACAAGGATGAAAAGGGGCAGACGGTCAACCGATGGCTGTCCACCGCCATGCTCGCGGCTTCCGCCAGCAGCAACGAGGTGGGTTACATCACGCACAAGACGATCCGCAGTCTTGGCATGCTGGGGTTCGACAACCAGGCACGTGTCTGACATGGCCCGACGGTGGCAGGTCTTGCCCCGACGTTTGGCCGTGGAGCGATGACGAACCATTGGGTCGACATCAAGAACGCGGACGTAATCCTGATCATGGGCGGCAATGCCGCCGAGGCACACCCGTGTGGTTTCAAATGGGTCACCGAGGCCAAGGCGCACAACAAGGCGCGGCTGATCGTGGTGGACCCGCGCTTCACGCGCTCGGCGTCCGTGGCGGACTATTACGTGCAGATCCGCACCGGTACCGATATCGTGTTCCTGGGCGGCGTGATCCGCTGGCTGCTGGAGAACGACAAGATCCAGCACGAGTACGTGAAGAACTACACGGACTTCACGTTTATCGTGCGCGAGGACTACCAGTTCAAGGACGGCATCTTCTCGGGCTACGACGCCGACAAGCGTCACTACCTCAAGGAAACCTGGGACTACGAGCGCGGCGACGACGGCTTTGTAAAGACTGATCCCACGCTGGCGCATCCGCGATGCGTCTACAACCTGCTGAAGGCGCACTACGCGCGCTATACGCCGGAGATGGTGGAGCGCGTCTGCGGCACGCCGCAGGACAAGTTCCTGAAGGTGTGCGAGATGATGGCGACCACGGCCACGCCCACACGCGCCATGACCATCATGTACGCGCTCGGCTGGACGCAGCATTCGGTTGGCTCGCAGATGATCCGCACCGGTGCCATGGTGCAGTTGCTACTGGGCAATATCGGCATCGCCGGTGGCGGCATGAACGCGTTGCGCGGCCACTCGAACATCCAGGGCCTGACCGACCTGGGGCTGATGACCAACCTGCTGCCGGGCTACCTGACACTGCCCGGGGATAGCGAGCAGGACTACGCCAAGTACATCGAGGCACGCGCGTTCAAGCCACTGCGGCCCAACCAGCTCAGCTACTGGCAGAACTATGCCAAGTTCCACGTCAGCCTGATGAAGGCCTGGTGGGGCCCGGCCGCCACGGCCGAGAACAACTGGGCGTTCGACTACCTGCCCAAGCTCGACAAGCCCTATGACATGTTGCAGGTGTTCGAGCTGATGAACGCCGGCCGCATCAACGGCTACATCCTGCAGGGTTTCAACCCGCTGGCCGCGGCCCCGAACAAGGCCAAGCTGCTCAAGGGCCTGAGCCAGCTCAAGTTCATGGTGGTCATGGACCCGCTGGCCACCGAGACCTCCGAGTTCTGGCGCAATGTGGGCGAGTCGAACAACGTCGATCCGAAGTCGATCCAGACCGAGGTGTTCCGGCTACCCACCACGTGTTTTGCCGAGGAGAACGGTGCGCTGGTCAATTCGTCGCGCTGGCTGCAATGGCACTGGCAAGGCGCCGATCCACCGGGCGAGGCGCGCAGCGATATCGAGATCATGTCGGCGCTGTTCCTCAAGATCCGGCAGATGTACCAGAAGGATGGCGGCAGGTACCCCGATCCGATCGTCAACCTGTGGTGGCCATATGCCGTGCCCGATTCGCCCACGCCGGAAGAACTGGCCAAGGAGTATTCGGGCCGGGCACTGACCGACCTGGCGGACCCCAAGGATGCCACCAAGGTGGTGCGCAAGGCCGGCGAACAGCTGAACAGCTTTGGCGAGTTGCAGGCCGACGGCAGCACCATGAGCGGCTGCTGGATCTATTGCGGATCCTGGACGCAGGCTGGCAACCAGATGGCCAAGCGCGACAACAGCGACCCTACCGGCATTGGCCAGAACCTGAACTGGTCGTGGGCGTGGCCGGCCAACCGGCGCGTGCTGTACAACCGGGCCTCGTGCGATGTCAGCGGCAAGCCGTTCAATCCGGCGCGCAAGCTGATCGCGTGGAACGGCAAGAGCTGGACCGGCTTCGACACGCCAGACTTCAAGCTCGATGAAGACCCG
This sequence comes from Cupriavidus sp., assembly GCF_057315035.1. NCBI lineage: Bacteria > Pseudomonadati > Pseudomonadota > Betaproteobacteria > Burkholderiales > Burkholderiaceae > Cupriavidus > Cupriavidus sp. Next base: position 90,410 of record NZ_DBHKYV010000028.1, read on the forward strand.
GCCAACGGCATGGGGCCATTCATCATGCAGGCCGAAGGCGTGGCACGCTTCTTTGCGCGGCAGAACATGGTGGAGGGGCCATTCCCCGAGCACTATGAGCCGTTCGAGAATCCGCTCGGCTACAACCCGCTCAACGGCAAGGAATCGAAAGTCGTCAGCAATCCGGCGGCGCGCGTGTTCAAGGAAGACTGGGCACAGTTCGGCAAGCCCGATGCCTACCCGGTAATCGCCACCACATATCGGCTGACCGAGCATTTCCACTACTGGACCAAGCATGCGCGCATCAACGCGATCCTGCAGCCGGAACAGTTCGTGGAGATTGGCGAGGACCTGGCCAAACAGGTGGGCGTAAAGGCTGGCGACCGCGTCAAAGTGTCGTCGACGCGCGGCTATATCAAGGCGGTGGCGCTGGTGACCAAGCGGATCAAGCCGTTCAAGATCGACGGCAAGACCGTGCACATGGTGGGCATTCCGTTGCACTGGGGCTTTACCGGCCTGACCAAGCCCGGCTTCCTGATCAACACGCTGACGCCCTTCGTGGGCGACGGCAACACCCAGACGCCGGAGTTCAAGTCGTTCATGGTGAAGGTCGAAAGGGCATAGGAGACAGCGATGGCACTACAGTCTCTCGATATCGTGCGCCGCTCGGCCACCACCACGCCGTCGCCGAGCGTACGCGAACCGGTCACCGGCAGCGTGGCCAAGCTGATCGACACCACCAAGTGCATCGGCTGCAAGGCATGCCAGGCCGCCTGCATGGAATGGAACGACCTGCGCGGCGAGGTGGGCACCAATGTCGGCGTCTATGACAATCCGGCCGACCTCAACGAGCACACCTGGACGCTGATGCGGTTTGCCGAGTACGAAAATCCGAACGGCAACCTCGAATGGCTGATCCGCAAGGACGGCTGCATGCATTGCGAGGACCCGGGCTGCCTGAAGGCATGCCCGTCGCCGGGAGCCATCGTGCAGTATGCGAATGGCATCGTCGATTTCCACGAGGAAAACTGCATCGGCTGCGGGTACTGCATCACGGGTTGCCCGTTCAATATTCCGCGCATCTCGAAACAGGACCACAAGGCGTACAAATGCACGCTTTGCTCGGACCGCGTGGCCGTGGGCCAGGAACCGGCCTGCGTAAAAACCTGTCCGACCGGCGCTATCGTGTTCGGCACCAAGACCGACATGATCGCGCATGCCGAGGAACGCATCGTCGACCTGAAATCGCGCGGCTTCGAGAAGGCCGGCCTGTACAACCCGGCCGGCGTGGGCGGCACGCACGTGATGTACGTCTTGCACCACGCGGATCAGCCGAACCTGTATCACGGCCTGCCTGACGACCCGCATATCAGTCCGCTGGTTGGCCTGTGGAAGGGTATCGCCAAGCCGCTGGCCGTGGCAGGCATGGCGTTGGCGGCAATTGCCGGCTTCTTCCACTACATCCGCGTGGGACCGAACGAGACCGGCCCCGAGGATGAGGCCGCAGCCGAAGACGAGATCGTGCGCTGGGGCCGCGACAACCCGCGACCCAGCAGCACCCCCGATGAAATCGTGCCGCCCGAGGAGGTCCGCGATGAGAATCGATAAGCGCCGCGAGGCAACCATCCGCCGCTATTCCGCCGGCGAGCGCACCAACCACTGGATCGTCGCGCTGACCTTCATCCTGCTGGCGCTGTCGGGGCTGGCGCTGTTTCATCCGTCGATGTTCTGGATGAGCAACCTGTTTGGCGGCGGTACGTGGACCCGCATCCTGCACCCGTTTATCGGCATCGTGATGTTCGTGGCGTTTGCGATCCTGGCAGTGAAGTTCTGGCATCACAACCTGATCACCTGGACCGACCGCGAATGGCTGCGCCACGGCAAGGATGTGTTGACCAATCACGAGGAGAACCTGCCCGACGTAGGCCGCTACAACGCCGGGCAGAAGCTGCTGTTCTTTTTGATGGTGGCCTGCCTGCTGCTCTTGCTGCTAAGCGGCATCGTTATCTGGCGTACCTATTTCTCGGCGTTTTTCCCGATCTGGGGTATCCGGCTGGCGTCGGTGGTGCATGCCGTTTGCGCCTTCCTGCTGATTTGCGGCATTATTGTGCACATCTATGCAGCGGTCTGGGTCAAGGGGTCGGTACAGGCGATGACGCGTGGCACGGTGACACCGGGCTGGGCGTGGAAACATCACCGTGCCTGGTTCCGCGAGAACTTCCGGCCCGGAGACAAATAGGCGGGCCCGCGTGGCTGACACCATCGGGACCCCAAAGGATGAACGGTACGATGGTGCAGCGCATACTTGAGCCAGCCGAAATCGAATCGATCGACCATCTCGCGATTGCGCGAGTGCGTCTGCCCGAGCGCACCGAAATTTTCAGCGCGCGGGCCCAGCGCCTGCGCCAGCTGGCGCCAGCCAACCCGATCGGGCCCTATCTGCTGCTGATGGCCACCGTTGCCGATGCCCAGCATGCGGTAGCCCAATCGCTCGATATCCCCATCCCCTCGCCCGCCGACCTCGAACGCGCTGGCGCGCATTGCATGCCTGTGCTGGACCCCTCGGCGCCCGGCCCGCTATACGGCGCCGATGCCCTGTTTGAACGTCTTGCCACCAGCGCGCCGGAACTAACGAAGCCAATTGTTGCACTGCAAGCCATGTCCGCCGATGCGCGACATGCCCAGCTCCTGTCCTTGCTGGCTCATGCCGATGTTGCCGATGCCGCGGTGGATACCACTCTTGCCCCGCTGCTGATGGCGGCGTTGCAGCTCGATCGCACGGTGCTGGCCAGTCAACTGCGCGAGCAGGACATTCCGGTTCTCGATGTGCATACGGTCTGTCCAGTCTGCGGCACGCCACCGGTGGCCAGCATCGTCCGCATTGGCGGGCGCTTCCAGGGCCTGCGCTACCTGCATTGCGGGCACTGCGCGACCGAATGGCATATGGTGCGCGTCAAGTGCACCCATTGCGAAACCACCGAAGGCATCAGCTACTACGCCGTGGAAGGCCAGGGCGAAGCGCTCAAGGCCGAAACCTGCGACCAGTGCCATCACTATCGCAAGATCAGCTATATGGAGAAGGACCCGCTGGCCGAGCCCTTGGCCGACGACCTCGCATCACTGGCGCTCGATGTGATGATGGGCGAAGCCGGGTACGGGCGGTCCAACGGGAATCCGCTGTTATGGCTGGCCGATGATGAAGATACGGAGCACGCCGTCGATGAACGATAGCGTTTCGATGCCGGCACAACCTTCAGATATTCCCTCGGTCGACCGCCTGCTCGGCCTGTCAGTACTGCAGCCCTTGCTCGACCAGTACGGCCGTGCGTCGACGACGGAAGCCTTGCGTCGCCTGCTCGATACCCTGCGCGCACAGGCGGTTGCCGGGGATCTCACTCGCCAGGCTCTGAGCGAAAGCGCGCTGCACGATGCGCTGGCCACCCAGCTTGCGCGCGACAGCGCGCCGCGCCTGCGTGCCGTGTTCAACCTGACCGGCACCGTGTTGCATACCAACCTGGGCCGCGCGCTGCTGCCAGAAAGCGCGGTGCAGGCCGTGATGCGCGCCATGACCGCACCGGCCAATCTGGAATTCGATCTCGCGACTGGCGCACGCGGTGATCGCGACGATCTGGTCGACGACTTGCTGTGTACGCTGACCGGCGCCGAAGCCGCCACCGTAGTCAACAATAACGCTGCCGCGGTGCTGCTGATGCTCAGTACGCTGGCTCCGCGGCACGAGGTGATCGTGTCGCGCGGCGAACTCGTCGAAATTGGCGGCGCATTTCGCATTCCGGACATCATGCAGCGCGCCGGCGTGAAGCTGGTCGAGATCGGCACCACCAACCGTACGCATCCGCATGATTACGCCAACGCCATCGGTTCGCGCACGGCATTGCTGATGAAGGTGCATTGCAGCAACTACGAGATCACGGGATTTACGCGCAGCGTGGACGTGGCAGAGGTGGTACGCATCGCCCAGCCCCATGGCATTCCGGTGGTGGTCGATCTGGGCAGCGGCACCTTGTGCGACCTGACCAAATGGGGTCTGCCACGCGAAACCACGGTGCGCGAAACCATCGAGGCCGGCGCGGACCTGGTGACATTCAGCGGCGACAAGCTGCTGGGTGGCCCACAGGCTGGCCTGATCGTCGGGCGTGCCGACCTGATCGCAAAGATCAAGAAAAATCCGCTCAAACGCGCGCTGCGCGTGGGCAAGCTGACGCTGGCGGCGCTGGAGCCGGTGCTGCAGCTGTATCGAGATCCGGATACGCTGGCAGCCGCACTGCCGACGTTGCGGCTGCTGACCCGTCCGGCGACCGAGATTGCCGAGCTTGCAGAACGCTTGCTGCCCGGGCTACAGGCCGCGCTGGGCGAAGCATGGCAGGTAACGTCCGTGCCGATGGTCAGCCAGATCGGCAGCGGCGCAATGCCTGGTGGGCAGTTGCCGAGCCATGGGCTGGTGGTCGGCACAGGCGATGCGTCCCGACGTACGGGACGCAAGCTCCAGCAACTGGAGGCCGCGCTGCGCAATCTGCCACGTCCGGTCATCGGACGCATTGCCGAACAGACACTGTGGCTGGACCTGCGCTGCCTGGAGGCCGCTGACGAAGCCGCCTTCGTTGCGCAATGGCCGTTGCTCGCGGAGGCGCTGCGCCCATGATCGTCGGCACGGCCGGGCATATCGACCATGGCAAGACCACGCTGGTACGTGCGCTGACCGGTGTCGACACGGACCGGCTCAAGGAAGAGAAGGCACGCGGCATTTCGATTGAACTCGGCTATGCCTATACGCCGCTGCCCAATGGCGACGTGCTCGGCTATATCGATGTACCTGGACACGAGCGCCTGATCCATACGATGGCCGCCGGCGCCAGCGGTATCGACCTTGCGCTGCTGGTTATCGCCGCCGACGATGGCGTGATGCCTCAAACGCGCGAGCATCTGGCAATCCTCGAACAGCTCGGCGTCACGCGTGCGGTGGTGGCACTGAGCAAGGCCGACCGCGCCGACGCGAGGCAGCTTGAAGCCGTGCGCGGCGATATCGATGCACTGCTGGCCAGCACGCGCTATGCCGGCGCCCCCATTTTCCCGCTCAACGCCACCGCCCCGGCCGATCCGGGCGTGGTCGATCTACGTACATGGTTGCACGATGCCGCGCAGCATTTGCCCGAACATCGCACCGGTGGCTTGTTCCGGCTGGCCGTGGATCGTGTATTCACGCTGGCGGGGCATGGCACGGTGGTCACCGGCACGGTATTCAATGGGCGGGTGCACGTGGGGGATGTCATGCAGGTCGCGCCGTCCGGCCTGGCGGCACGCGTGCGCAGCATCCATGCACAGCAGCGGCCCGCCGAGACCGGCGTCGCGGGCCAGCGCTGTGCGCTCAATCTGGCTGGTATCGACAAGGAGCAGATCCGGCGTGGTGACTGGATCGTGGATCCCGCGCTGATGGCACCGGTCACGCGCATCGACGTGCGGCTCACATTGCAACGCGGCGCAGATTTCCGCATTGGCCACTGGACCCCGCTGCATGTGCATCTGGGTGCCGCACATCGCGTGGCAAACGTGGTGCTGCTGGATTGCGAGACACTGGAAGCCGGCGTGTCGGCGCTCGCGCAACTCGTATTCAAGGCTCCGGTCTGCGCGCTGGCCGGTGACCGTTTTATCGTCCGCAACGCCCAGGCTACGCAGACCGTCGGCGGCGGCGTGGTGCTCGACAACGTGGCACCCGAGCGCTATCGGCGTACGCCTGAACGGCTGGGCTGGCTGCACGGCGTCGAACGCATGCTTGATGGTGAGGGCCTGTTGCCATTGCTGGAACGCGCACCACATGGCGTCTCTGCTGAGCGGATCGTACGATTGACCGGCCTGAAGCAGGATGAATGGACGCTGCCCGACGCAGCCGACGCGGTAGCACGGATCGGTGACAGCCTGATCCTGTCGCCGTATCTCGACACGCTGCGGGTGCGGGTGATCGACACCCTGACCGCATTCCACGCGCGCATGCCCGACGAGCCGGGCCTGGGCGCGGGCTCGCTGCGCCGGCTGGCGTTTGCCGGTGCGCCGGTGCCCGATACGCTGTGGTCGGCCTTGCTCGATACGCTGGTGCAGCAGCACGCGGTGGAGCGCCGCGGCGGCTGGCTGCGTCTGCCCGGACATGAAGTCACGCTGACCGATAATGAGCAGGCGCTGGCCACCCGGCTGCTCCCTCGCGTGGCGGCAGGCGGCTTCGATCCGCCCTGGGTACGCGAACACGCGGTGGCACTGAACGTGCCTGAGGAACAGATACGGCAGCTATTGCGCAAGCTCGCGCGGCAAGGTGCGGTGCACCAGGTGGTGCGCGACCTGTTCTACGCTGAACACAGCGTGGAAACACTGGCCAAGGTGTTCGGTACGCTGGCCGCCGCGCACGGCCGGGTTGAGGTAATCGCATTTCGCGATGCAGTGGGACTGGGCCGCAAGCGCTCGATCCAGGTTCTGGAGTTCTTTGATCGCGCGGGATACACTCGCCGCGTGGGCAATGCACGCATGCTGCGCCCCGACAGCGAATGGCGGCCACTGGCGGCAGCCAATTAGCCGCAGGCATCATCGACGTTGCAAGACGCAAGATCCACGGAAGGCATCCGTATCCGGTGATGCGGCCGGGCTTCAAACCCGGTTGGGGGCGCCAGACGTTCCCAGGTAGGTTCGACTCCTGCTGCTTTCCGCCATTCCCTCCCCCATCCCATATTTCCGGTCCGGATTTCCTGTCTCGATTTCCCGTTTCGACGTACGTGACCTACCATGCATGAGCAGCGGTTGGGCAAGTTTCGAGTGTCGAACTACTCATCCAGGGGAGTATCATGGATAGACGCACATTCCTGCGGCTTGGCGCCGCCGTACCCGTTTCCGTTGGCGCCACGGGCATCGCGCCGGCATTTGCAGCAACCGCAGACGCAGTGCCGGCATCGGCTGGCTGGCGCGTCTACGAGATCACCACGCAGGTCACCCTGCCAGCCACTTCAGCCCCGGCCACGGTCTGGCTACCCATCACAGCCTCACAACTGGGCGATTACCAGCGTACGCTTTCCAATGACTGGCGCGCACCCGGTGCACAGGCCAATGCCACGCGTACCGGACGCTATGGCGTCGACATGCTGGTAATCGACTGGCCCACGCCTACCCACGGCGCGCCGTTGACGGCCCGTCTCACGAGCAATGTTGCATTGCGTGACCGCGACGTCGACCTCGGGGCAGCACCGTCGGCCAATGCACCACGCGAGTCGGCTGCTGCCTTGCGCGAGTATGTACGCCCGACCCGGCTGATGCCGACCGATGGCATCGTACGCAAGACCGCGCTTTCCATCACGGCCGGCATGACCGACGACATGACAAAGGCACGCGCCATTTACCAGTGGGTGGTGGACCATACCTGCCGCGATGCCAGCGTGCGTGGCTGCGGCACCGGTGACGTGGTGACGATGCTGAAGACTGGCGGCCTGATGAACGGCAAGTGTGCCGATATCAATGGCCTGTTCGTGGCACTGGCGCGCGCGGCCGGCATCCCCGCACGCGATGCCTACGGCGTACGTGTCGACGACTCCCAACTTGGCTTCAAGGCGCTGGGCAAGTCCGGCGATATTTCGAAGGCGCAGCATTGCCGCTCGGAATTCTACGCAGCCGGTTACGGCTGGATTCCCGCGGACCCTGCCGACGTCCGCAAGGTGGCGCTCGAAGAGGTCCCTGGCGGACTGCCGATGAACGACAGCAAGGTTCGCGCGGCTCGCGCCATGTTGTTGGGCGCATGGGAAGGCAACTGGGTGGCCTATAACCATGGCCATGATGTCCGCCTGCCCGGCATTGACACTACACCCGTGCCATTCCTGATGTATCCCAATGGCAAGACTGCAAGCGGCACGCTCGATAGTCTGGATCCGGCAGCGTTTGGCTATCGCATTACGTCGCGCAGGGTTGCCTGACGATGGAGGCAACTTTATGTGATGGCGAGGTTCGCCTGACCTCGCTGGCCCACGGCGGTGGCTGCGGTTGCAAGATCGCACCGGGCGTGCTGAATGAAATCCTGCGCAATGCGCGTCATTTCCCGGCACCGCCCGCGCTGCTGGTCGGTATCGAGACCAGCGACGATGCCGCGGTGTATCGGATCAACGATACGCAGGCGCTGGTGGCCACGACCGATTTCTTCATGCCAGTGGTCGACGATCCCTATGATTTCGGCCGGATCGCGGCTACCAATGCGATCTCCGATGTCTATGCCATGGGCGGCACGCCGATCATGGCGCTGGCGCTGGTTGGCATGCCGATCGACAAGCTGTCGCCAGCCACCATTGGCAAGATCCTTGAAGGCGGCGAAGCGGTCTGCGCCGAAGCGGGCATCCCGATCGCCGGTGGGCACTCGATAGACTCGGTGGAACCGATCTATGGCCTGGTGGTGATGGGGCTCGTGCATCCGGATCGCGTCAGGCGCAATCGCGATGCGCGCGCCGGCGACGTGCTCGTGCTAGGCAAGCCATTGGGCGTAGGCGTGTATTCGGCAGCCATCAAGAAGGATCTGCTCGATGCATATGGCTATGGGCAGATGATCGCAAGCACGACCAAGCTCAACACCCCGGGCAAGGCATTGTCTGAATTGGACGGCGTGCATGCGATGACCGATGTTACGGGTTTCGGACTGCTCGGCCATTTGCTGGAAATGTGCCGCGGCAGCGGACTCGGTGCGACGCTCGACATAACGCGCATACCGTTGCTGCCCGGCGTAGCGGCATTGGCCGAGCGCGGGGCCGTGACCGGTGCGTCAAAGCGCAACTGGGCCAGCTACGGCCACGAGGTCACGCTCGATCTTGGCGTCTCGCCGGTACAGCAGGCGTTGCTGACCGATCCGCAGACCAGTGGAGGATTGCTGGTTGCATGTGCGCCGGAAGCCGTGGAGGCGGTAATCGGCGTATTCAGGAAGGAAGGCTTCGGTCACGCGGCGGTATTTGGCACGATGCAGGCGGGACCCATCGCGGTACGCGTCACTGCATAAGAGTACGCATGGCATGCATCCTGCGGAACGGACGGTTTCACACGTCCGTCATCGCACAGGAGACACTGCCATGCCGAAGCAACCGCCACAAAAAGACAAGCCACCTACCGCTGGAGCAAAGGCCCGTACAACCGCGTCCTCTACCGCCCCGTCAGCCAAGCAATCCCGGCGCGACGCGGTGCATCAGCACGATCCCAATCCCAGCCAGCAAACCGCCGCCGGCAATAACCATGACGGCACGTACGAGAAGGCTGTCGCCGATCGCTTGGCGCGGCAACCTGCGCGACTAGGCTCGCCAAGCGTCGGTAACGTGGTATCGAATGCAGGCAAGACACTGACCACCAATCAGGGCCTGCCGATTCCGCAGGATGACGACTCGCTGAAGCTCGGTCTGCGCGGCCCCACGTTGCTGGAAGATTTCCACCTTCGTGAAAAGATTACGCACTTCGACCACGAGCGGATTCCCGAGCGGGTGGTCCATGCGCGTGGTGCTGCGGCCCACGGCTATTTCGAACTGAGCGAATCGCTGGAAGAATTCACGACCGCCGACCTGCTGACGCGTGTGGGCGAAAAGACACCTGTATTCGTGCGGTTCTCCACGGTGGCCGGCTCGCGCGGTTCCGCCGATCTCGCGCGCGATGTGCGCGGCTTCGCCACCAAGTTCTACACGCGGCAAGGCAATTTCGATCTGGTGGGCAACAATATGCCGGTGTTCTTTATCCAGGACGGCATCAAGTTTCCGGACTTCGTGCACTCGGTCAAACCCGAGCCGCACAACGAGATGCCGCAGGCGGCATCCGCGCACGATACGTTCTGGGACTTTGTTTCGCTGCAGCCCGAATCGATGCACATGGTGTTGTGGACCATGTCGGGACGCGCACTGCCACGCAGCTTCCGCACCATGGAAGGCTTTGGCGTGCATACGTTCCGCCTGATCAATGCCGAGGGCGCCAGCACGCTAGTCAAATACCACTGGAAGCCGGTAGGCGGCGCACATTCGCTGGTGTGGGACGAAGCGCTCAAGATCAATGGCAAGGACCCAGATTTCCATCGACGCGACTTGTGGGAATCGATCGAGGCTGGACAGTTTCCCGAATACGAATTCGGGGTGCAGTTGATACCCGAGGCCGAAATGCTCAAGTTCGGCTTCGACCTGCAGGACCCGACCAAGCTGATTCCCGAAGAACTGGTACCGGTGCGGCGGATTGGCCGGATGGTGTTGAACCGCAATCCCGACAATTTCTTCGCCGAGACCGAGCAGGTGGCCTTCCATCCGGGGCATCTGGTGCCGGGCATGGACTTTACCAACGACCCGCTGCTCCACGCACGGCTGTTCTCCTACATCGATACGCAGATTACGCGGCTCGGCGGTCCCAACTTCCACGAGCTGCCGATCAATCGACCGCTTTGCCCGGTGCATAACAACCAGCGCGATGGCTTTATGCGGCAGACCGTGGTGCGGGGGCGCGAAAGCTACCAGCCCAACTCGGTCAGTGGCGGCTGCCCGTTCCTGGCTGGCGAGATGGACGGCTACCAGCATTTTGCCGCGCCCGCCGAAGACGGTGCGGTCAAGGCGCGTGTACGCAGCCAGACGTTTGCCGACCACTTCTCGCAGGCCAACCTGTTCTGGCGCAGCCAGTCCGAGGTCGAGCAGCAGCAGATCATCGCGGCATATGCGTTCGAGTTGTCGAAGGTCACGGACCCGACGATCCGCGCACGCGTGGTTGGCCAAATCGTGCATATCGCGCAGGAACTGGCCGATGGTGTGGCTAGCAAGCTCGGCATCGACGTGGAACCAGTGGGCCCGGATATCCAGATCGATACCTACGGTATCGACAGTTCCCCGGCACTGAGCCTCGATGCGCAGCCCAAGGGCGCCATTACCGGCCGCAACGTGGCCGTACTGGTTAACGACGGCGTGGACGAGGCAGCCGTCGCTTCGCTCAGGAAATTGGCCAAGGCTGCGCAGGCAAACATCCGGATCATCGGGCCACGCGCGAGCAGCGTGACTACGGCCGGCGGTGGAACACTTGCCGTCGATCACGCACTGGCCTCGGTCGGCTCGGTACTGTTCGACGCGGTCTATGTTCCCGATGGCAAGAACCCACCCGCCGACCCTGATCCCGCCGCCCTGCTATTCGTCAGCGAGGCGTACAAGCACTACAAGGCGATTGGCGCAGGCGGCAGCGGCGCGATGCTGGTATCGGAGGCCGCGCGGCGCGCGGGCATCGATGGCGGATTTGCAGGCCCAGGCCTGGTCGTCGGCAAGGGTGAGAACGGCAAGCATCATCGCGAGTTTCTGGAAGCGGTGGGTCAGCATCGCTGGTGGCAACGTGCCGACGCGAGCCGGATTCCTGCGTGAGTGCTCTGGATCGCAGGTTCACGCGGGCATGTTTGTTGCGCGACTTCGGGTTCCTTGCATGAACTGGAGACTGCAATGAATCCGAACGACCCCACTCTCACTTCGAACCAGGGCGCGGCCATCGTGGGCAGCGGCGTGGGCGAAGGCCCGGGCCCCGAAGTCATGGCTGCATCGAGCCTCGACGATACCAAGGTCTATGCCTCCGATGGCGAGCATGTCGGCGAGATCAAGGAGGTAATGATCGACGTGCAGGCCGGCCGCGTTGCCTATGCGGTGCTGACGACCGGCGGCTTTCTTGGTATCGGCGACACCCTGCATGCGATTCCCTGGAGCGCACTGGTGATGGATACCGATGCCAAGTGTTTCCGGCTCGGACTGACGGCCGATCGCATCAAGGATGCGCCCGGCTTCAACAAGGACAGCTGGCCACGCATGGCTGACCCGCAATGGGCCGCCGACGTCTACCGCTACTACGACCGCGATCCTTACTGGACCGACGTGCGCGGCGCAATCTGATCAACTCTCAGGACGTAGAGCGATGAGAAGGAACTGCCCCTGCCCGGCAGGTCTTACAAGCTGGCGATGCAAGCTGATGACCCCGCGTACGAACTCACGTAAAAACACTCAACCCAATGTGGACAAAAAAACCTCTTGAAATGAGATCGATTCCCATTTACTATGCAACCACTGTCTGACGCACGGCACTGCCGAAACCGGACAGCGGCACCAGCAACAGAACTTGGTACCAGTAGCAGATTCACCTGATTGCAGGACGTGGTAGCGAAGATCGAACGCTGATTTACAGCAGCAAGTCAGAACGCTACGGCGCCCGATACCGTCTTTTGTGGGGACCGCTCCGAGACACGGAGCGTTTGGTAGTAGCCAGTTGCAGGAAGATCGGGAAAACATCCAGACCCCGTTTTCCCGATCGCGTCATCCAGCAACAAGCCAGGCCACCTTTTTATTCCGCGCGCCGTCCAGGCACGGCGCGCCGCCCGGGACGTGTCGCAGCAGCGCACGGTCCGGTCGCTTCCCGCCTGATTCCGCCAAGCCTTGGCGGGTGGGTAGGCTGACCAGATATGCGTCGGCCCTCACCCTCCGCCCGGATCCACCGACCTGGAGTATTAACCGAGTGCCCGCTTCGGGCGCGAAATTCCGCATGCCTACGTCCACCGTGAATGCCGATGCCGTCCCTCTCAAGCGCGCGGGCCTGAAAGCCACGTCGCCGCGCATGCATGTGCTGGAAGCGTTTCGCAACAGCGATCGTCGGCACCTCAGCGCGGAAGATGTCTACCGGATTCTGCTCGATCTCGATGTCGACGCCGGCTTGTCGACCGTGTATCGCGTGCTGAACCAGCTGGTGCAAGCCAACATCCTGCTGCGCCACAGCTTTGAAGCCGACCATGCGGTGTTCGAACTCAATGAGGGCGGCCATCACGACCATCTGATCTGCGTGAGCTGCGGCATCGTTGAGGAGTTTCGTGACGAGGACATCGAGCAACGCCAGAAGCAGGTGGCTGCGCGGAACGATTTCGTGCTTCGCGAGCACATGCTGGTGTTGTACGGCCTGTGCCCTGACTGCCAGCAGTCGAGTATCGAAACCGCCACTGGCATAGTGTATAAGTAGCACACAAGTAGCGCGCACGTTTCTTACACAAACACGAAGTGCAGTTACAAAGGCGTGCAATCGGTAATACGCCAGATGGGTAGAGTGGAGTCATGTCATCTCACCCACTGGTGATCCACATGAGCAAGCGCCCCCTCTACCTGTCCGTTTCGCTGTTTGTTGCCGGCGCCGCCGCGTTGGCCGCCTCCACTGCCGCCATGGCGCGCGTCGATGTCGACGTGAACCTTGGCGTACCCATCGCCCCAGCCCCTGTCGTGGTTGCCCCGGCACCGGTCTACGTG